>JAJFUV010000296.1 GCA_021372245.1 Terriglobales bacterium | reverse complement strand
TGGGTCGTCAGGCCCGGAATGGAGCCGACAGGCGCCGCTAGGATACCCTGCGGGGAGAACACGATCGCTTGTCCCACTCCGAATTGAACGCTGAAGATCCCTGGAGAAAACGGCCCAACCTGCACCGTTGCAGGAGGCGATGAGCCGCCCGTCCGGTTCACGACGACGGTCGCATTCCCCGAGGCCGCAACTTCCCACGGAAGTTGGACATTGATCTGCGTCGGAGAGACAAAGACCAACGGCGCGGAGATGTTGTTGAATGTGACCGACCGCACATCGCCGAGCGTTGTGGAAAGCGGAATGGTATCCGCAAGAGCAACCGCTGACGCCAAGTTGCTTCCGAACACGCTAATCAGCGAGCCCGGAGTGACAGGTTGGCCCAGTGTGAAACTTGCGCCGTTGAGAACTCCGCCTGGCGCGACAGTGGGTGTTTGGCAGTACAGGACCGCACTGAAGAGAAGTAACGCTACACTCCCACATCCGCGTTTCGCCACGATTCCCCCTCTTGATTTCAAGCATACGTGAGAATACGGAGAGCGTCAATTACCTTCAGTGCACTGTTAACAAGGTTTTAATTTGATCAACTGTCCGGGTAACTTCCGGCTCGCGCTCGCCGCCCAGGGCGGCGGCCAGTTCCGCTTCTCGAAGCGCTTCGTTCAACTTGCCCGATCCGCGCAGCACCTGGGCCAGCAGCCAGTGCGGTTTGAACCACCTGGGGGCACACGCGATGGAGGAACGCAGGGCGGCCTCGGTGTGATCGGCATCGTTCTGAGCAGCATAAAAGGCCGCGAGGCTGTACCAAGCGTTTTGGGGATCCTCGGAGGATTGTGTAGCCTTGATGGCCGCCTCCATCGCGCGGGGCCACGCTTGAATACGTTCGATGGGGCTTCGCGTTTTCTGAATGAACTGGGCGAGTTTACGCGAATACCACAAATCCGGCGTGCCTCCCGGAACCCGCCATCGCTCCGACACGCTGTATGAATGGACCGCTTGCTCCAGCCTGCCATCGTCGAGACCACGCGAGACAGCGGCGAGCGCGGCATCCGAAACCATGAACGGTACGGCCAGCACTGCCATCGATGCGGCGCAGACCGCCGCCGCGGCTCTCGCCCACCATGGCCGGGGGCGCACTTCTGCTGCCGGGGCGGCGACGAGCGCGGCGACCGTCGCATAGAAGTAAATTGCCGTCGGCACGATCAGGACGGCGAACATGTGGCTGACAACGGCGGCGGCGAGTGCCGCTCCCAGGTACGCGTCCTGGCGCGACCGCACAAAGCCCAGGACTATTATTCCCAAGAGAGCAGCCAAGCCCAGGATGCCTTGTGCCGTCAGCGTGTCGAGCAGGAAGTTATGCGGCGACTCGTGGTAGAAATCCGGATATGCCCGCGCAAGGGCAACTGATTGAAACTGAGGAAACTCGGAGGAAAAGGTCTCAACGCCGTGACCGCGAAGCCAATGACGTCCGCTCATGGTCAGTGAGTCATGCCACAGCAGCGTACGCGCCCCGCCGAGCGGCTGTTCCAGGAGAGTCCACTGAACACGGCCTCGTAGTAGCGATCCCGAAGGTGTGAAGAACAGCACCGCGATGACCGCCAGGATTGCCATCGCCGGTGCGGCCGCGCGCCGAAAGAGCCGCATCCGCATCCGGAACGCAAGGTAGACAGCTCCCGCAGCCAGTCCCAGCAGCGCCCCTCTCGTTCCGCTCAAAACTATGGATATCGAACCCGTCACAACGGCGCAGAGGCCGATCCAGCGCCAACGCTTGCCGCGTTCGCTCGCAGCCAGGGCGGCACCGAAAAAGACCCCGAATAACTCGTAGTTGGCGAAATAAACGGCGTGCCCGAGTGTCGAAGGCGGCCGGACGATGGACCAGGTTCCCTGACCGGCGTGATATCCAATGGGGGCAATCCACGGATCCCAGCCAAAGTACTGAGCGATCCCGTAAAGTCCGGCGAGAGTTCCGGAAACCGCGGCGACCCTCAGAAGGACCTGAAGGCGTCCGGCCCCCGACGACAGCCAGGACGCGAGCAGCAGCGCAAACAACAGGACAGCGAACTGTTCGGTGCTCCCGAAGCGTCTCCAATTCGTACCCCCGAAGGATAGCGCCGGATGTGATGACCACACTGTGGAGATCAGTAGCGACAAAGCCTGCGCAGCCATCAGCCATGCGAACCAGCGCCCTGGGGCAGCGGGGACGGCCGGGCAGTTGTAACTTCCTCGCCAGGCCCAGAGTCCCACCGCCAGTGCGGTTCCAGCAAAAAGAATCGCTACCTTCGGTGTCACATCAAAGTAGAAGAGGAGCCGTGGTGCTATCGCCAGGGGGATCAAGCCCAGAACTGCTGCCAAAATGGCGGCCATGTAAGACACACTAGCTCCAAATACTTTATCGCGCGAGCTGCCATGACGGAATCCTTCGATGCATATGAATTCGCCAGCTACGTGGGCCGGAGCTGGAGAAGCATTGTGGTTACGTGCGTGGTCGCCTGCAGTCTCACCTTGGGCATCAGTTTGCTTCTGCCGAAAAGATACACCGCCACGGCTCGTATCTTGATCGAGCCTCCGGCAGGCAGCGACTCGCGAGCCGCGCAGGCCGTCAGCCCCATCTATCTGGAATCGCTCCGAACTTACGAAGGCTTCGCTTCGAGCGACAGCCTCTTTCTAAGCGCTTTGAATCAGTTCAAGCTACGCGAAACCGCTCCCTACAGAACGGTGGAACAGTGGAAGCGCAAATTGTTACAAGTGGAAATTCCGCGCAATACCCGAATCCTGGAGATCCACGCCACACTGGACGACGCCCGGAAAGCGCGGGAGTTCGCCTTCTATCTCGCCCAGCGGACCGTGGCGTTGAACCATGATGCAAATCGCTCCGGCGACGAAGAGTTGATTGCGGATACTGGACGGCAACTCGAAGCCTATAAAATGCGCCTGCGGCAGTTGGAGGAACAAAAGAGACGCCTCGCCGTAAGCGAACCGTCGGAAGATCTGCCGTCCCAGATCCAGTCGCTACAGGATTTGCGCGGCGATGTCCTGCGCGATCTTTTGAGCACCGAATCGTTCATTGGGGACAATACCGCCCGCCTGAAACGGTTTACGAACGACACCACCGGAAGCAGAGCCGCGGAGTTGGAGAGTATCCGGCGAGAGCTTCCTCTTTCGCAGGCGCGCGCCGAAAACCTGCGCACGAAGCGCGCCGGGATCGATCGCGAAATCGAGACACTGCAGAAGCGCCTATCGGAGAGGCAGGCACGGAAAAGAGACATCGACGATCAATGGAGTACGGCGGAGAAGAATGTGGAAGCACTCGACGCCCGGTTGCGTGAAACCCGGGCGAACGCGGGGTTTCGCGGCGAACGGCTCAGCATCGTGGATCCGGGCATTGTGCCGGAGCGGCCATCGTCTCCCAATGTTCCCTTGAACGTCATAGTAGCGTTGGTCCTCGGCGTGGTGTTGTCCGGGCTGTATCGCACACTGGCTTTTCACAGAGATCGGCGGATGGCGCTGCACTCGATTCCGCGCCTGCAAATGACCAGGCAAGGCCATGACGACTGAACGAAGCGCGCGAAACCTGCTTGCTCCGGCTTTTCTCGGCGCGTACGCGTCGGCTACAGCACTCGCGCAACCTACCGCCGCCCTCGTTCTGGCTTCAGCGCCGCTTGCCGCGTTGCTTTGTTGTTGGACGTTCCTCGATTCCGGACGATGGCTACTCCTCTTCTTCTCCGCGACGCTTCTGCTGCCGGCGTTGCCCCTCTCCTGGGGTGGCTCGGGCTTACACCCAGCCGTCGTCGTAGCACTGCTGGGAGTGCTTGCCGGCTTGGCCCGCTTATCCTGGTTGTGGTTTACACCGGATTTGCTCGGATGGGCGCTGCTCGAGTACACCACGGTTCTCGGCGCGAGCGTTTGCATCGCGGCGCTCTATTCGGGAGCGGAAATCGCCGGGGGCTCGCTGGCGCGTGTGGCGCTTTTCAGTATTTCGATCTACGTGTTCTTTTATGTGAAGGGAACGCACACCTTCGCCGGGGAATCATTTCGCGCCGTCCGTCTTCTCTACTGGGTGGCTGTGATCGCGGCGCTGTTCGCGTGCGCCGACTTCTATTTCCAGTTCCCGGCTCCCGCCGGATTCGGGCAGCAGTTCGTATGGATGGAAACGGGAGTCTATCGCCGAGCGCAGGGACTCTTTTATGACGCGAGCGCGCTCGGAAATTTCTGCGCTTTCTTCCTGGTGATGATCGCTGTGTCACTGATCCGGCGGCGTTCCGAGACTCCCGTGTCACGCGCTGGCTTGTTGACCGGCGGCCTCGTGTTCTTTGCGGCGCTGCTATTCTCTTACTCCAGAGCCTCGTTGTTGAACGTCCTCGCGGCGGTCGCTGTGCTTCTCTTTCTCGAGCGACGGCGATTACGCCTCCGGCGTCTTTCGGTCTTCCTTGTCGCTTGCGGCGCCGGGAGTGCCGCCGCTTACTTTCTGCTACCGGCGCTTGCAAACGTTTACTGGCTGCGGCTGTTTCAGTCGTTCCAGTACTTCTCCTCCGCCACCGGAGCGGTACTCTCGGGCCGGCTTGATAGTTGGCGCGTTCTGACGGAATTTCTCGTTGATCACCCGTGGCACGCGCTGTTAGGCGTCGGATACAAGACGCTGCCGTATTCGAATTTTGTCGGCCAGCGGGTGATTGCCGACAACATGTATCTCAGCATGCTCGTGGAGACGGGGCTTCTGGGCCTTGCGTCACTGCTTTTCCTCAACTTCGCCATCCTTCGCACAAGTTGGAAGGCACGCCAAAGCGCCGATTCCCGACGATGGTTCTATGGCACCTGGATTCTATGTTTCTGGGCCGGCCAGATGGTCCAAATGCTATCCCAGGACGTGCTGACCTACTGGCGCGTTCTTCCGATCTACTTCTGCATGTTGGCGCTCGCGGCGAGGCAGGACAATGAACATTCTCTTCCTTGACCAATACAGCGAGCCCGGCGGTGGCCAGGCCGCGCTGCTCGACATCCTGCCCGCGATGAGCCAGCGCGGTTGGTCAGCCTGCGTGGGACTACCGGGCGACGGTGTGGTCGCCGAGCGTGCGCGTGCTTACGGAGCGAGCGTTGAAGTCATCCCCTCTCCCGCGCTGTCCTCAGGCCGGAAATCATTGGCCGACGCGGTCCACTTCGCCCGCACCTTCCTGCGGCAAGCGAACCACATGAAACAAGCCGCGGACAAGCACAATGCAGATCTTATTTACGTGAATGGACCCCGGGCGTTGCCCGCGGCGGCGTGGGCCTTCCGGAAGCGGCCGCATTTGCTGTTTCATTGCCATGCGCGGCTCACGCATCCCTATGATGCGGGTCTTGCGAAGTGGGCCATTCGCCGCTCGCGGGCCACGGTGGTCTCTTGCTGCCGATTCGCGGTGGAGCCGCTTCTTCGGGATGTCTCGCCTGCGCCGGCGACGATCATCCCATGCGGCGTTCGTGCCGGCGCGCCGGCCGGCGTTCCTGGATCGACCGGCACATGGCGAATCGGCGTAATCGGAAGGATCTCGCCGGAGAAGGGGCAGGCGGAATTTTTGCGCGCGGCGCGGCTACTCCTTCCACAAGTTCCCAACTGCCGGTTCGTCATTTGCGGCGCCCCATTGTTTTCCGATCCTGAGGCGGCCCGATACCATGCCACCGTCCAGGAACTTGCGCGCGGATTACCCGTCGATTTCTTGGGTTGGCAGAACAATGTCTCTGGCTTGTTCGCCGGACTCGATCTGCTCGTGGTTCCTTCCATCCGCGAACCTGGCCTGCCGAGGGTGATCCTGGAAGCTTACGCGGCCGCCGTGCCTGTGGTTGCATTCGCCTCCGGCGGAATACCAGAGGCCGTTCGAGACGGTGATACTGGATTTCTCGTCGAACCGCGGACGCCTGAAGCCCTGGCTCGCACTATGCGCCAATTGATCTTGGATTATCCGGATAAGCTTCGCGCGGTGGCACGCGCGGGGCACGCAGTTTGGAAACGCGACTATACGTTGGAACTTTATCAGGCGCGCATTGCGGCCATCATACAATCGGCCACTGAACGCCGAAACTGATGTATTTGGTAAGATCGTATCAATCTGGGCTGGGACATATCCGGCTTCACTGGGGGAGGCCAAAATTGGACGGAATTACGGCGACTGCGCCCGCGGTCTTCGATCCGTTTCATTATTCCGTAGATCTGGGTCTACGGTCCACACTGTTTCCGCTGGGCTTCGAGTTCGGATTCCAGACTAACTCTGCCGCGGTCCTTGGTGCCGCGCATGCGGCGTGGGATACGTATCCGCGTCTGTTCGCCGTCAAACCTTTTGAAGTGAGGATTGCCGTGGATACGGACGATCCTGCGCCCTGTCCCGCTGGATTCTTGTTCCATGGGCAGAAGCACCTCCTGTCGCTTACATCGGACGCGAGTAATTTCGCCGTTTGCGATCTCCGCGATCGATTCGCATTCTGCTGGATCAGCGCTGCCACCGCCGCCAATACCGACTGGTTCCGCTTCTATTACCTCGACACCATCATCAACATGATGCTGTGGCATTCCCATCTCACGAGGGTGCATGCGAGTTGCGTGGCGCGCGACGGGCGCGGTGTGCTGTTGACGGGACCTTCTGGCGCAGGCAAGTCCTGTCTGGCTTTCGCCTGCGCGCGGAGCGGATGGACCTTCATTTCCGATGAAGCGTCGTCGCTTCTCCGTGGAGCCGACCATCCGGTTGTCCTCGGCAAGCCGCATCAATTCCACTTTCGCGAAACGGCTCTGAAGCTGCTTCCCGAACTGGCCGGCAGGCAGGCTGTGCCCACCGTGCCGGGAAAACTCACCATCGAGTTGCGCACCTCCGAAATCCCTAGGATTCGAACCGGGTACCAGTGCGACACCGTCGCGCTCGTGTTTCTCAACCGTCACGCCGGCGGGCCGGCACGCTTGGTGCCGTTTTCCAAAGCAAAGGCGCGGGAACTGCTGGAACAGGACCTGCCGTTGTTCCAACAGCCCGCGCACGACGAACACACGGCTTCGTTGCGCAACCTCGTCGAAACCGGGGTGTATGAGCTGCGCTATGGAGATCTGGAAGGTGCTGTAACCGAGCTTGAATCGCTCGTGATTTGAAGAGTTGACTCAGAGGTTTCTATGTTGATCGTGCTGCTTCTTGTTTTCGCGGCGCTTGCACAAGCGCAGGTGGCTTTCGGCACTCTGTTCGGGGAGGTGCGGGATGCTTCATCCGCCCTTGCTCCCGGAGTGCACATCACGGCGCGGCAGGATGCGACGGGCTTCCTGCGGCGGACGGTGACCGGGAATCTGGGAGAGTACCGTTTGGACGATCTTGCGCCTGGCGTTTACACAGTGACAGCGGCAAAGGAAGGTTTCCGGCAGGCCGTCGCAAGCCGGGTGCTCCTGGAAGTGACCCAAAGAGCGAGGCTGGATTTTCGACTGGCGATCGGCCCAGCGACCGAGAGCCTCACGGTTACGGCCGCAATCTCCCCTCTGCAAACCGAGGAAGCTTCGTCGGGATACCGCCTGGACACGCGCGAGATTCTGGCGTTGCCGCTCGCCGAACGCAATTTGATTTCGCTCGTAACGCTCGGGCCCGGGGCCATCCCTCGACAACTGGGCGGATTCGTGCACGACGTAGTGAACGACGTGCAGGAGGGCGCCCGCGGCGCGGTGGGGTTGAACCCGCCAATCAACGGCGCGCGCTCCACGATGAACTCGTACCTCCTCGACGGCGCTTACAACACGGACCGGACCACCTTCGCCATCGCGGTGGCGCCCCCTCTGGAATCGGTGCAGGAGTTCAGAATCCAATCATCCTTGCCTTCCGCGGAATACGCCCAGGCAATGGGAGGGGTCGTCGATATCGTGACCAAGTCCGGCGGCCAGGAGTGGCACGGCAGCGCGTTCGAGCTATTCCGGAATGAGGCGATGGACGCGAAGAACTTCTTCGACGATCCCAGTCTGCCGCGCCCCATGTTTCGGGGCAACCAGTTCGGCGCGTCTCTTTCCGGTCCCGCGATGCTGCGTTCGACATTCTTCTCCGCCATTTACGAAGGCGTGCGCGGCAAGTCCGGATCATCGTCGGTGAACATGGTGCCGGACGCCGCGATGCGCACGGGAGACTTTAGCGCGCGGACGCCGATCTTCGATCCACTAAACTCCGATCCCGCAACAGGCCTGCGCCTGCCGTTCCCGTCGAACGCGATCCCGGCCCAGCGCATCGACCCGATCGTCCGCCAATTCATCGACCGCTACGAGCCACTGCCGAACAGCAGCGGCGCGAATGGCAACTACCTGGACTCCACGCCGAGCCAGAAGACCGGTGACACGTTCTCCGGCCGTCTGGATCACCAGTTCGGCGCCGGAAGCCGCCTGTTCGGACGGTACACGTTGAACGACGACCGTGATCGCGTCGCTTCCAGCTTCCCGGTGCTGCCTACTTCAGAGCGACTTCGGGCACAGCAGGCGGTTCTCACGCACGTTGCGAGCGGTTCCACCTGGATAAATGAAGCTCGCGCATCCTTCACGCGCCTCCGCCTGTTCGATGTGCCTGAGAGCGCGTTCCGCACGAACGTAGCCGCGGACCTCGGCATGTCCGGCGCCCCCACGGATCCGTTCACTTACGGGGTGCCGTACTTCCTGGTGACGGACGTTTCCATGGTGACTGATTCGCCGTCATTGCCGCAGGTGCAGCGAGACAACACCTGGCATGCCACGGACGGAGTCTCCGTGGTGCGCGGCCGGCACACCTGGAAATTCGGAGTCGAAGTCAGCCGGTACCAGGTGAATTACCTTCAAAGCCGCTACGTGCGGGGGCAATACACGTTTTCCGGTGCCTTTACCGCGAGCCCGCAAGTTAGCCAGAGCGGCGACGCGTTCGCCGACTTTCTTCTGGGCTTGCCGCAGCTTACCAGCCGCAACGTCGGGGCGACGCAGTCGTATCTTCGACAGACGTCGTGGGCGGGATACCTTCAGCAGGACTGGCACCCGGCTGGCAGGCTCACATTGAATTTCGGAGTGAGATACGAATACGTCTCTCCGTTCACCGAGGCGCGCAACAATCTACTCAACCTGGATTACTCGCAACTGCCGGCTCCGCCATCACTGATCCGCGTGGCGTCTGCCGTGTAACCGGATCGTAACAACTTCGCGCCTCGGGTGGGCCTTGCGCTGCGCCTGCCGGAGTCCCGCTTATTCGGAAGTAATTCCGTGTTCCGCGCTGGCTACGGGGTTTACTTCAGCCCGGAGATCGCCTCGGAGACGTTTGACCTGACGCTTAACGGCGTGCGAAATGAAAGGAACAGTTCCGATGGCAGCCTCGCCCCAGTGCTGACCGTCAGGGACGGCTTCCCAAGCACGGCCAGCACTGGATTCCCCAGCTACTTCGGGCTCGATCCCCACGCACAGACGCCTTACATGCAGCAGTGGGCCGCCGGCTTGCAGCGCGAACTGCCTGCACGCATCCTGCTGGACCTCTCCTACATCGGCTCGAAAGGAACGAAGCTCGGACGTTTCCGCCGCTTCAACACTCCGCTGCATGAAGTCACCGGCGAGAACCTGCCTCCGCGTCCTGGCGATTTACAGTCCCTCCGGCTCTTCCCCCAACTGGGTGTCATTTTCCAGCGGCAGAATATCGCGAATTCCGTGTACCACTCACTGCAAATCAAGGCTGAGAAGCGCTTCCCTGGAAGGCTGTCTTTCCTGGCAAGTTTCGTCTGGTCGAAATCCATCGATGACGCCGACAGCGTCATACCAGGTTTATTCGATAGCGCCGGCGCCCAGGACGAGCGCAACTTGCGGCTTGAGAGGGCGCTATCTTCTTTCAACGTCGGCAGGCGCATCAGTGCGGGTTTCGTGTACGGCCTGCCCTCCACCCACCGTTTCGGCCGGCTGCTGAGGGACTGGCAGACCAGCGGCATCATCACGCTCCAGGACGGGACACCGTTGAACCCGTTCTACTACGCGTTGGATTTCGCCAACACAGGTACGCCGAACCGTCCGGATGTCGTACCCGGACAGACGCTGGCGCTGCCGCGCAGCGGGCAGACTGTTGAGCAATTCTTCAACACGGCCGCCCTCACGTCGCCGCAGCTATACACGTTCGGGAACGCCGGCCGGAACATCCTGCCCGGCCCGGGGAACAACGTCTTCGACCTGGCTCTCCACCGGCGTTTTCCAATTCACGAACGCCAGGCCCTGGAGTTCCGGGTGGAAGCGTTCAACGCATTCAATCATCCGAACTGGGGCATACCCGGACCGTACCCCGATTTCGGGCCGTTCTTCGGCAGGATCTTAACCACAGGGGAACCACGCAGATTGCAATTGGGATTGCGCTTCGATTTCTGAATGAAACCCTGGGACCAGAACCGGACAATTCCGCGCTGGGCGGCGGCGCTATTCGAGGCGCTGCGCTTCTCTGGCGGCTCAACCGAGGCGCTAGAGGGGCTGGGGGAAGCGGACTGGAAAAAGCTGCTGGCATTCACGGACCGCACTGGCCTGACGCTCGTCTTCGGGCGTCTCTGTGAGGCGAACCTCCCGGACGGGGTGCGCGAACGAATCGAATCGGATTTCCGCAACAACTGCCGCCGTTACGAGTTGATCTCGAAGGCGCATCTGGAAATCGCGGCCGCGTTTGAGGATGGGGCGATCGAGTTCCTGGTTTTGAAGGGCCTGACACAATTGCCAGACTTCTGCTCCGATCCGCGCCTGCGCGTGCAGTACGACGTGGACGTGTATTGTCCGCAGGAACACGTCTTGTGTGCGCGCGACGCGCTTGCCGAACTGGGGTACGAAGCGGCTACCGCCGATGAGACAGCTCCGGTGGATCACCTTCCTACGATGATCCGCAAGACGGACTGGCGGTGGCGCGGAGACTATTTCGATCCGGAGATCCCCCCTGCGGTGGATGTGCACTTCCGTCTCTGGGACCCCCATACCGAACACTTCAAAGCCCCTGGCGTGGATGAATTCTGGCCCAGGCGCGACGTCTTCGCCCTGGACGGGCACAAGATCCCCACGCTTTGTCGCACGGATGCTCTGGCTTACTCCGCGCTGCACATGCTGCGGCACTGGTTCCGCGGAAGTTTGCCGCCGCGTCATGTCTACGAGTTGGCGTACTTTCTCGAAAACCACGCGGAGAATGAAGCGTTTTGGAGCGAGTGGCTGGAACAGCACCCCCCGGAACTGCGGCGCCTGCAGTCGATCTGCTTCCGGCTATCCTCGCACTGGTTCGGATGCCGCATGCATCCAATCGCCGAAAGCGAAATGCGTTTGTTGTCCGACCGCATCAAGCTTTGGTTCGAGCACCATTCGGCGTCGCCAGTTGAGGCCCTGTTCTCCCCGAACAAGGATGAGGTGTGGCTACACCTTGGCCTTATCGAAGCTGCGGGAGACAGGAGGAAGGTACTCCTGCGCAGAGCGCTTCCCACTAGCATGCCGCCGCGGCAGGAAACGTACCTTCCGGAGACGGAACGAACCTGGCGCACGCGCCTGGAAAGTCAGTTGCGGTACGGCGTGCACGTCCTGAGGCGCTCGGCTCACCACGCCCAAACGCTGCCGCGTTTGCTGTGGGCGGGACGTCACTGGATCCGCAGGCAACCCGGAATGGGCTGGCCGTTCTGGAGATTCATGGCCGCGGCTTCTTTCTTCAACCTGGGGATGTCGGGCTTCACGCTGCTGTATAACCTGTACTTGCTGGGCCGCGGTCTTGACGAAGCTTTTCTCGGGTTGGTGGCGGGCGCGGCCGCGGCCGGGAGCATCGCCGCCACGCTTCCAGCGGCCCTGCTCATGCGCAGGTGGGGCTTACGGCGCACTCTGCTGCTTTGTTTCTCCGCAGCGGGCCCTGTAGCCGCGTGCCGGGTGATCGCGCACGGCTCTCCTGCACTTCTGGGAACCGCATTCCTCGGCGGCGCCGTGCTGTCACTCTTCGCGGTATCCCTCGCGCCTGCGATCGCCGATCTTGCGCCCGAGGCACAGCGTGTACGCGGTTTCAGTTTGTTCTTCGGCTGGTCCATCACGCTGGGGGTGTTGGCGGGCTTCGCGTTTGGCCGCTTCCCGGGATGGCTTTCAAACATCCTGCCTTCACTAGGTGGGCATTCCGCCATGATGGCGGCCCTGCTGCTGGCCTGTGGCCTTGCCAGCCTGGCGCCCTGGCCGGCCTGGCGTCTGCGACTCCCAGTACCAATCCAAACGAGAAACCGCTACCCTGGCAATCCCTTCGTGGTCCGATTCCTGGCCATTCTGGCAGTTTGGAACCTGGCTACCGGTGCGTTCAATCCATTTTTCAATGCTTACTTCGCGCGCCGTGTTCACCTTTCGGTGGAGCACATCGGAGCGTTGTTCTCGACGGGCCAACTGGCGCAGGTCGGGGCACTTCTCATAGCGCCCTTCGTGTTACGCCGCTTCGGGCTGGTTAAAGGAATCGCGGGGATGCAGATCGCGGCAGGCGTGGCGCTGGGCTCGCTGGCGGGCTCCACGGCGGCCGCGTACGCTTCGGCTTCATACGCCGCTTTTGTCGCGCTTCAGTACATGAGCGAGCCGGGCGCATACAGCCTGCTGATGAGCAAGGTGTCGCCCGGCGAACGTGGCGGCGCATCGGCGTTGAATTTCCTCGCGGCGTTCGGAGCGCAAGCGCTTGCGGCGGGCATTGCGGGGGCTGGATATGCCCGTTTCGGGTATGCGGCGGTGCTGTGGCCCGCTGCCGGACTGATGATGCTTTCGGGATTGCTGTTTCGGACTATGCTGCGAGAGCCGAACCGGTGAGGTGCGACGTGCGAACTGCCATTGTTCATTACTGGCTCAATAACATGCGCGGCGGGGAAAAGGCGCTGGAATCCCTGTGCCGGCTGCTGCCCGACGCCGATATTTTCACGTTGTTCTATCAGCCCGACCAAGTCAGTCCACTTATCCGGGCGCACAAGATAACAACGTCGTTCCTGAATCCGCTGCGCCGTCTTCACCGTTCACTTCTTCCGCTGATGCCACTGGCGCTGGAGTGTTTCGACCTGCGTGAGTACGACCTGGTGATCAGCAGCGAATCGGGACCGGCCAAAGGAGTCCTGACCCCCGCTGGAACGATCCACCTCTGCTACTGCCACACTCCCATGCGCTATCTGTGGGACCTATACCCGGCATACCTGAACGAGTGGACCACGCACCGCGCGAAGCGGCTGCTGATGGCGCCTCTGGCGAACTATCTCCGGCTTTGGGACTACGCCTCGGCCACCCGGGTCGATGAATTCATCGCGAGCAGTCAAAACGCGAGGCGGCGCATTTGGAAAACCTACCGGCGCGTCGCGCAGGTGGTCAACCCCGGCGTGCCGGTCGAGACTTTCTTCCATAGGCCGTCCGATGACTATTACCTGACCGTTTCCGAGTTGGTGCCCTATAAGCAGATCGATGTTGCGGTCCGGGCGTGTTCGAAATTGGGCCGCCGTCTTCTCGTCGTCGGAAAAGGCCCGGAGTACCGTCGCTTGAAGGCACTCGCGAGTCCCAGCGTTGAATTCTGCGGTCATGTGCCGGATCAGGATTTACGCGAGATCTACGCCGGGTGCCGTGCGTTGCTGATGCCAGGCGAAGAGGACTTCGGCATGACCGCCGTGGAAGCGCTCGCCAGCGGCAAACCGATCATAGCCTTTGCCCGGGGAGGAGTCATGGAGATCGTACCGCGTGAGAACCCGACGGGCGGTGTCTTTTTCGACAAACCTGACGCGGACAACCTGGCCAGCGCCTTGTTGAGGTTCGAGGCCGTCGAACCGTCCATCCAGCCCAAGGCCCTTCAGGCACATGCGGCCCGGTACTCCGAACATGAATTCCAGAGGAACTTCAGCGCAATCCTGGCACATTGCGGCGTAGATCTGGGCCAGCCGGTGAACGGCCCGATGAAGGAGACGGTTCGGAACACAAGAAGCCAACGCCCGTCGGGCTCGCGCGTGGAGTATCCAGAAGAGCGGCCCTCGGTTCGGCGCGAAGCGTGACCTGGACCCGCTATCAGCAGGGGCTGGCAAAGATGCCGGTTTCCTCCACTCGTGCACACGCCGCGGCGGTCAACATCGATGACCACCGCAGTGCTACATCGGCGCTGACACGAGTGCCAAGAACGACAGTCTCAACCGGCGTTGGGCCGAACGGGGAGGCGGAATCGAAAACAGGCGCCGGCTCCGTCCTCCTGGGCGAGCCACATGTCTCCGCCGTGGTCGAGGATGGTCTGGCGGGCGAGCGCCAGTCCGATGCCCAGACCGCCCTGCTTGCCCGCGCTCGTAAACGGCTGAAAGAGACGGTCGCGGACGTCAGGAGGGACTCCAGGCCCCGTGTCGCGCACCTCCACCAGCGCTGTGGCATCGCGCAGTGCCGCGCAGATGCGGATGGAGCCACCGTGCGGCATCACCTCGAGGGCATTACCAATCAAGTTCGCGAAGACGCGCTCGACGCGGCTGTACTCTAGAGGCAGCTCAATGGATTCCGGGATGTCGATTTCGATCGAGACTCCCCGAGCCTCGGCACTGGCGGCGAGCGACTCGCAGGCGGCCTCGGCGACGGCGCGCAGACTGGCCGTCTCCCGTTTCTGGCTCTTGCCGCCGCTGACATTCACGAGTTCCTGCAGTAGTTCCTGGATGCGCCGGGATGCATGGTAAATGTTGGCGGCCAGACGTTTGACTTGTGGTTGCGGCAGGTCGCTGTCCACCAGCATTTCCGCGCCGCCGTAGATGGCTGCCAGAGGATTCCGCAGGTCATGAACGATCGACGTGGAGAGTCGCCCGATGGTGGAAATCCGTTCCTGGCGGATCAGTTCGTCGCGCGCTTTGCTGATGGAGGCGCACATCGCATTGAACGTCCGCGCCAGTCTCCCTAATTCGTCCCGGCTCCTGACGGGAACCCGATATTCGTAATTTTGCCTGGCGACTTCAGCGGCGGCGCGGTCCAATTCTCTTACAGGCAGGATGATCCTACGGGCTAAGACGTACGTGAGTGCCAAACCCGCACCCATGCTAAGCAGCCATAAGAGGATGATGTCGCGGCGCAGGATCTGCAAGTGCTGCCGCACGGTTTCGAAGGACCGCAGAATCACGAGCCGGCCTACCGGGCGGCCGTCGACGTCCTGAAGCGGCGTGATCAGCGGCGCAAACGCGTTTGCGCCATCGCTCACTTGGCGGAGTGCAGGATTTGCTTCCAGACTTTTGACGACCGCTGCGGTGGCTTTCGAATCGAGCGTGGAGGCGATGACGCGGCCGGAGGCCTCGAAGACGAACTCGCTCCCGCCGGTAGATTGTTTCAGGCTGTTGGCCACGTGCGAATCTACGTCGTATCCGGCCACCAGGACATCCAGCAGCGCCGTGCCTCCGGTGGTCTGAACGTACACGGGAGTGATGATGATGTGGTACAGGCGCTCGCCGCGTGCCAGGAAGCCGGAGCCCTGCTTTGGGAAGCTCTTCGATGCACGTGCCACCACATCCAGCTCTTTGGGCAGCGACCCGGCCTGGTCCCCGCCCAGCGAAGCGATGACGCGGCCCTGCGGGTCGGTGACCAGAAAGATGGCGTCGGAATCGGAAATCCTGGACCAGAGTTCACGGGCCGTGTCGCGGATGGTGGCTTCATCGCCCGTGGAAAACGCCGCACGCACGTCCGACATTGCGCTCAGAATCAGGCTGACGGAACTTAATCGCTGCGCCCGGGATTGCCACAGCGACCGGTAGACCTGGAAGCTGGCTTTCACCTCATCTTCGAGGCTCTGCGATGTCGTAGCCGCGGTGTGGTTCACGATCAGCCACGCGGTCAGCGCGAAAATCAGGGTGATGGCGATCGAAGTGGAGAACAGTATCTTCCACAGCAGAGTAAAACGGATGGAGAAGCGTGCCATTATTTGCTTCCGCTGTGATAGAGCAAGTTGTCCTCGTCCGCGGGAGGATAGTCTTTGCCGAATTTGTTCTTGTGGGGTGTCACCACATAGCCGGTCTCGGAAATTGAGATGGCGTCGAGAACCGGTCCCTTCTCGCGCAGCGTGACCCGTCTTTCGAGCTTGTCCAACGTCGTCCTCGTGGCGCGCTCGTGGTAAACCCGGAGACGGTATTCGCCTGGAGGCACACCTTGGATATCGAAAGCGCCGGAGCGGGAGGAAACGCCGAACCACGGAGTGTCGAGCACGACGACCACGGCGCTCATGCTGGGATGAATGTTGCAGAACACATGCACAATGCCGCTGCGCCTGAACTCGACCGAGCGCGTCGTGCCTGGCGGATACAAGCCCACGTCAAAAATCTGACCGCCGAAACTCGAGAACGCGTTGTGAAAGATGGGGTCGTAATTCGGGAAGTCCACAATGGAGCCCGTCCGCACCGCCAGCACGTGCGGGATGAAGTGCTTGTCCTTCTGGACCATCCTCGCGTGCGGCGTGCTGGATGAGCCCGATACAGGTTTCTCTCCGTTCAACGGCTCAATCCAGACCACAACACCGGAAAAGTCCCCACGCTTGTGCACCTCCGGATCGGACGAATCGACCAGACGGACCGACCCGCTTAGCGTGGCGGCAAGAACGGGGAACACTCCGAGGCCGCTAAAAAAGATACGCCAGAGCCAGGTCATAGTGATTGTTCAGAACCGTACTAGCGCCGATTCGGTTTGTGCGAACCTGCGAAGATTCGAAACTCAGAATCACGTTGGGAGCCAGGCGGAGGAAGAAGTTGCCGCCGAACAGCATATTCTTGGAGACCATGCCGGACTGCAGATCGAAATCGCGATTGTCGTGTTGGCCGCTAAAGAAATTGAAGGACAACCGTTGATTGAGCCGGTAGGTCAACTGTCCCCAGCCGCCGGTGCTGTGTACTGGCCGCACGTCCGTCCCCAGGAACGCGGCGAATCCCGGTCCAGCCCCTCCGGCTCCCAGAGGCGCGACGTTCTGACCGTCGAAAAACGCGCCGGAGAACTCGATTGACGTCAGGGGGCGCACGAACCAGTCCAGGGAGAATAACCGCGACGGTACTGACTTGTAAGCGACGTGGCTGGTACTGAAGTGGAACCCGGGGGCGATTTCGACGCGGCGGTCGGAACCGTGCCCGAATTGGAAACGCCCTTCCAATCCAGGGCGCGCGCTTGCCACATCTGGTGGTTTGTAACCGGGCGCGGAGGTCTGCGCATAATTCTCTCGAGTCTGCACTACACCGATCTGGGCACGTAACGACGAGGTCCCGCTCAAATGCACGTCCTGTTCGAAGCGCACCTGAGGAATCCACAACCAAAGGTTGCCAGCGCCCGTGAGCGGGGAAACACCTACCTGAGCAAGCGAAGTCGGTTCACGCGGCGAAAAGATCGGTTTGTCCAGGCCGGCGGCGACACGACGGGTTGTCCAGTCGATGGCGATAATTCCCGTGCGCAGGCGCACGAGTTGGTCGAGCGGCTGCCCCGTTCCTCCCCAAAAATCCATGACTACTGAACCGCTGATCTTGCCCCCCAGGACAGCCGGCGAGGGTCCATAGTTCAGACCGATGGTGGTCTGGCGCATGGAGCCGCCCGCGTTGCGATCATAGCCGGGGACGGCGACGGTCGGGTATTGCGCGCCCCCGTTGTTGGTTGAGTTCAGGAAGGAGTTGAACAGGACCATGCCGGTCAGTCGAACGGGAAGGCGTTGGGAAGACTCCACCTTGGTCTGAGCTTGCTCCTCGACCCGGTTTTCGAGTACGGCGACTTTCTCTTCTACAGGTGCGGCGGCGTCTCCCGTCTTGCCGGATCGTGCGGCGAGTTCCGCTTTCAACGCACGAACTTCCTCGCGCAGTTCCTGGTTCGCCTGTTCCAGCCTCTGGAGCCGGTCGAGAATCTGACGCAGATCGGCGGGCTCGGGTGATTCAGCGGGAAGCAGTGTGGAGAAGGCCAGTGCGGCAGCTAGAGGCAACAGGCGCTGCAGGCTGGCGGAAACGTTGCGGCACCATCTGCGCCAGTCGTCATTGCCCATGGCGGGCTTGATTCTCATGGAGGAGTTGCTCCAGTTTCTGCTTCAGGCGCGCCGGCGAGAACGGCTTTGAGAAATAGGCATCGGCTCCGGCCGCGCGGGCGCGAACGGGGGATTCGGGATCGGTGTCCCCGCTCACCACGATGATGGGCAGCACGGCATTGCCGAGGTCCCGCCGGATGTGTTCGATCAGTTCAAAGCCGCTCATGCGCGGCATGTTCAAGTCAGTGACAATGGCCCGCACCGCAGGCATTGCTTCGCCGAGGAGATGCAGCGCATCCTGTGCCGTTGCAGCCAGGACCACCTTAAGCCCCTGCACATTAGATAGCGCCAGCTCCAGTGTAGTTGCGGACGATTCATTGTCTTCGACGACCAGGACCACCGCCGCGTCGCGATCCATGTTGATCCCCGATCAAGGAACGAACCTGTACCCCACGCCATGGACCGTCAGTAGGTGTTTTGGGAGCGCGGGATCGGCTTCGACCTTCTGCCGCAGTTTCACAACGTGTGCATCCACGGTTCGCGTGTTGGGGAAGAATTCGTAGCCCCAGACAGAATTGAGGATCATGTCGCGGGTGAGGGGACGGTCGGGATTCTGAAGGAAGTAGGAGAGGAGGTTATACTCGGCGGGAGTGAACTTCAGCTCTTTCCCGCTTCTGAATACGGTACGGCGGTCGAAGTCGACCTCAACTTCACCGAAGCGTACCTTCTTTTCGGTCGCCGGAGAGACTCGCCGCAGCACGGCACGAATGCGGGCCACCAGTTCGCGGGTGCCGAACGGCTTCACCACGTAGTCGTCGGCTCCTATTTCCAGTAGAAGAACCTTATCGATTTCGTCCCCGACGGCGCTCAGAACCACGATTGGCAAGCGAAGCTGCGCGGCACGCAGTTGTTTGCAGATATCCATGCCGCTCATCCCCGGAAGGCGCAGGTCCACGAGGACGAGGTCGGGTTTGATGACCAAAGCGCGCTCGTAGCCGGTCTTGCCGTCGCCCTCAAGCACCGCCCGGAATCCTTCGTGCTCCAGCATGACACCGATGGTGTCGCGGAGGCTGTCATCGTCGTCGATAACGAGTATCGTTTGCACGCTATTCAGCGACGTCCTAAGTCAGTAGATGCTGGTGGTTGCGAAAACGACTGAAATCTATAACCAACCCCAAAGATCGTCTCTACGGATTGCGCGCGTTGCGGGCCCAGCTTCTCCCTGAGGCGGTGAATATGCACCTGGAGAGTCCGGGTTCGTGCCTCCGGAGAGTAGCCGAAAACCTGGCTCAACAGCACACGGCTTTGGACTGTATTACCAGCATTCCGAACCAGAAAATCCAGCAGCGCGGATTCCATGCGGGTCAGCTTGCTATTTTCCGATTGATCTGGCAGCATTCGGTCTCCCCCTTCAATGGCTTTACACCCTCATGTTAGGGAAGGCTGCTCCGGGACTGGTGTGATTCCTGTAAACACTTTGTAAAAGCGAGATCCGGGAATCTTCACAGGACTATTACATCGCCATAACGATTCCAAGAGCCCGAACTCTTAGCATGGAGGCATGAATCCCGTGAGCACATTTCGAGACGGGAAGCCGGCAGCGGTGACTCCCGAGCAACTTGCAGGGGGTGCTGATACGAAGAAATCGCGCACCAGCGGTGTCACCGCCTGGATCAAGGCGGCATCCGTCCTGGGCGGGTTGACATTCGCGATCCTTCAGGTGGTCCCTGGCCCCCCAAGGACCAATCCGCCGGTGGTGCCTGGACACACAATCGGAGCGCAACTGCGGATGAACCAACAAATCTCAGCAACGCTGCGGAAGGCCTGCATGGATTGTCATTCGCACGAAACGCGTTGGCCGTGGTATTCGCACGTCGCGCCGATGTCCTGGCATATAGCGGAAGACGTGACTACGGCCAGGAAGGCGATGAACTTTTCAGAGTGGTCCACCGGGGCCGGCCGCACGCCCGCAAGCGCCGTAGGGATATTGGCGGCCGCTTGCGCCAACGTGAAGTCGGGGCGCATGCCCCTTCCAAGATACTTGCTGTTGCATCCGGAGGCGCGCCTGACCGAACAGGAGAAGGACTCATTTTGTGAGTGGACTAACGTTGAGATAGCCAGAATTCTTAGTGAGAAGCATAAGTCTGCGGCTGCCGAGGCGGAAGCCGCGAGTGCGCAAGGGAAGCGCGGGGATTGAACCCGTTCGAGCAATGGACTCCGGTGCTGCCTGTAACCGCGGTTAAGACTTCGCCGCTCCGCTGGACTATCTGGACTATAATGAGGGCAACGATATAACTGGGCAGCAAACGACCCTGTGGAAGTGACGGCGTAATAGAGACGCGCTGCGCACTATTGTTGGAACCTTTATCACCTTACAGAAGTGATGACGAGAGGCGCCCATGTTCCACAGGTTCATGCAGTCGTTGTATTCTTCAGTATCGGCGGCAGCCCCACTCTGGTACCTGCTCGGGCTACCGCCAGCGGTTCCAGCCCTTCGGGCGACTGCCGCTCCCGGCAGTACCGGTTTCGTGGGTAGCGAGACCTGCCGGACCTGCCATCCAAACATCTGGCTGACCTTCCCGCGCAATCCCCACTTCAAAAGCATCGCGGCAGGCAACCTCCCCCCGAAGAAGGTTGGATGTGAAGGTTGTCACGGCCCTGGACAAGCGCACGTGGAGGCACACGGAGGCAAGGCCACGATTCAGGCTTTCTCAACGATGACGCCACGGCAGGTGATCGACCGATGTCTGGCCTGCCACAGCCAGGACGTGTCACGAGCCAATATCCGGCGGTCGGTGCACACGCTGGCCGATGTCGCCTGCACCAGCTGCCACTCCATCCACAAGTCGCCGGCGCCAAAGTTCCTATTGGCAAAACAGCAGGAGCGCGACGTCTGCTACGGCTGCCACGCGCCGGTGCGCGCGCAGTTTTCGTCACCGTTCAAGCATCGGGTGAACGAAGGTTTCATGAAGTGCACGGATTGCCACAACCCGCATGGAACGCCGGCCCCCAACTGGCGCATGGGCTCGCGTCCTCGCATGGTGAGCCAGGCGATGGAAACCGAAGAGGCGTGCTTGAAGTGTCATTCGGACAAGCGCGGACCGTTTGTATATGAACATGCGTCGGTGCGGGCGGACGGCTGCGAAACCTGCCACAACCCGCACGGCTCGACGAATGCGAAGTTATTGCGGCGGCCAGTGGTCTTTACGCTGTGCCTGGAGTGTCACAACGGGCGAGGCACTTTTGGACGCCAGGGGAACGGCATCCCGATGCAATCGCCGTCGCACAACATGACCGATCCGAGCTACCAGAACTGTACGACCTGCCACGTGCGGATCCACGGGTCGAACGCCGATCCGACGTTCTTACGTTAGGGAGGAGCCATGCGGATCCTGATAGCGGTCATTGCTGCGGCGATGGGGTCGACCATGCTGGCGCAGACCACCATCGCGCCAACCACCGAGAGCGTGGGAGAGGTCCGGGGCGCGACGGTCGGCCCTTACAATGTGGTCAACGAATTCGAAACCGGCTACCGTTTCGACACTGTTGGGGGACAAATCGACCGCTATCGCAGCGACGTGAACTTCGGCAGTGGCGTACGAGTCCTTTCGACCCGGCTGGGAATGTACTCCAAGCAGGGTACCGCACGATGGTTTGATGAACTGGTAATCACAACGCAAGGCTTGGGAAGCGATCCGTACGAATCTGCCTCGCTGCGCATCCAACGCAACAAGCTCTACCGATACGACCTGAACTGGCGCTTGGACAGGTATTACAATCCCGCACTGACCATTGCGAACGGCTTACACCGAATGGATACCGAACGGCGCATGCAGGATCACGATTTGACGTTGTTCCCCCAATCGCACGCGCGTCTGTTTCTTGGTTACTCGCGCAATGCTCAGGATGGTCCGGCGCTATCCACGGTGCAGTTGTTCGACAACCGCGGCGACGAGTTCCCTCTGATGACCGATGTACGGCGAATGCGGAACGAATACCGGTTGGGTGGTGATGTGACGTTCGCAGGAATGCGGCTGACCTTGATGCGGGGATGGGAGTCGTTCAAGGAAGACACAACCTACCTACAGGATCAGGCGAACGTAGGGGCGAATCCAGCCGACAACACCACGCTCACCTCGTTTCGGCGTGGGGAACCCTACCATGGCACCTCGCCGTATTGGCGAGCGAACATTTCGACGGAATCTCGCGGATGGTTCGCCGTCACAGGACGAGTCGCTTACACCTCGGGCCGCCGCGCGTTTCTTTTCGACGAGTCGGCACTGGGAACAGATCGTTTCGCGGCTGCCCTGAACCGGCAGATCCTGGTGGCGGGAACCGGCAGCCGCCCGGCGACAGTGGGAAACCTCACGCTTAGCCTGTTTCCCACTTCGCGATTGACGGTGACAAACCACACGAGCTTTCAGAACACGCGCATGAACGGCAACGCGGGTTGGGGCGTGCTTGACAACGCCACGCTCAGCTTCACGCTGATCGATTTTCAGCTCCTCGACATACGCACTATCAGCAACACGACGGAGGTCAATTACCGGGCCACGAAATGGCTCGGGCTGGTGAGCGGTTACCACTTCGCCTCTCGCCGCATCGAATCCCGGCAGGCAACGCAGCTTGGCGGCTCATCCGGTGCGCTGGCCGGCACCCAGACCAACCAACTGCATGCCGGGATGGCGGGCCTGCGACTGCAGCCGCTCAAGCCGCTTATCGTGACTCTGGATGGTGAAGTGGGCCGGGCCGACAACCCGTTCCTCCCTGTGAGCGAGCGCAATTACCACGCCCTCGGAGCCAGGGTGCAGTTCAAACAGAAGACGCTGTTGTTGTCGGTGGCGGCGCGCTCTAATTACAACAACAACTCCGTCTCGCCTGCCCTTTACAGTTCCCGGTCCCGCAACTACTCGGCGGATGCGTCATGGGCGCCCGTCGCGTGGTTCAGTTTCGACGCGGGTTATTCCAAGCAGCACCTGGATACCATCTCGGGATTGGCCTATTTTGCGGCCTCACAGTTGGTCGACAAGGACCTTTCGCTGTACATCAGCAACATACACGCCGGGAACGCCGCCGTCCGGTTCGGCATCCTGAAGCGCGTGGATCTGTTCGCCGGGTACAGCTTGGTGAAAGACACGGGCGACGGGCGCTTGACGGCCACCGGTGCGGACACGGGAGTCTCCCTACCTGCTTTCGCCGCGGCGCAGACATTCCCGCTGCGGTATGTCTCGCCCTTCGGCCGGATCTCCGTGCGCTTGAACAGCAAGCTGAGGTGGAACGCGGGTTACCAGCATTACGGCTACCATGAGGAGTTTTTTGCCCGTCAGAACTACCGCGCGCACACGGGATACGTCAGCCTGCTGTGGGCGTTCTGAAGCGCCTGCGTAACATCATCCTCTGCGATGCTCTCGATAGTTGCTTGTGCTGGGGAGGTACTCCTGTGAAACCCAACTGCTTGGCAGTGCTGATGCTTGTCGCTTGCGCGCTCGCGGCGGGCGATTTTCCGAAGGACAAGCGGTACACCAGCTCGATCTGTGTGGAGTTCGTGCGCAATGTCGCACTTTCCGTCGATCCGCCGCGGGCCGTAAAACCACCGAAGCGGGAAGCCGCCGGCACAATGGATGCTGCTTTGTCTTCGGGATTCCCGGTTGTTACCACGGTTGCTACCAAACCGGGTTTTGGGAAGGTGATGTGGAGGCTAAGTCCTTTAGAATCTGGCGCGCCCGGAGGGACTCGAACCCCCGGCCTACTGGTTCGAAGCCAGCCGCTCTATCCAACTGAGCTACGGGCGCACACTGCTATTATTATACAGTCGATGTCTTCTTCGCACCGCGAAACCGAAATCAAGTTGCGGGTCGAGGCACGTCAGGCGCGAAGCCTGCTTCGCCGCCGTGGATTCCACGTCAGCCGGCCCCGCGTGTTCGAGTCGAACGTCGTTTACGACACCCCGGATCACGCACTGCGCCGCCGGGGCTGTCTGCTCCGCCTCCGCCGCGCCGGCGCGCACATCACTCTCACCTTCAAGGGACCTGCCACCAACCTCAAACACAAAAGCCGTGAAGAATTGGAGAGTCGTGTCCCCGACTTCGAGTTATTCGATCGTATTATCCAGGCAATTGGATTTGAACCAGCTTTTCGTTACGAGAAATTCAGAACCGAGTACTCGCTTAGTCGAGGTACTGGTACGGTAACGCTCGACGTAACTCCAATCGGTGACTTCCTCGAAGTGGAAGGCAAGCCGGAGTGGATCGACCGCGTAGCAACACTACTCGGCTTCCACGAGAGCGACTACATTACCGCCAGTTATGCGTCGCTTTACGTGGAGCACTGTCGAGCCGCCGGCAAGCCAGTCGCGGACATGGTGTTTCCCGCCGCGGCGCATTACTGATTCCTCTGCCGTACTATCACTAACTTGAGGTCGCGTACTGGAACTGTAGAGGATAATCACCTTAGTACCCGTGAATTCTCTTGCAGCTTGATCGTGTCAATGTTATTCTCGCTTTGAGATCAAAATAAAGATGATGCGGAGCAAAGTGTGGTGAGCCCGGCAATCGACTTGGAGGAAGGTACTCGCGAATGATTTCCAGCATCTTCATACTCGTCTTCTCCGCCGTTCTGTTCGTCTACTGGTTTCGCTATACATGCGTGTTGATGCTGCGTTCGAAGAGTCCGCGGGACTACGCGGCACGGGTGGTGGAGGCGAACCAGTTGAGCTATCCGTCAGTCGAATTGCGGTTGAGCGAGGAAGGCTGGGACAACGAGATGGGACAGTTGCTGTTCTCGTTGAAGCGCGACTACCGCCTTCTTTCCTACCTGCTCCAACACGGCGCAGACCTTAATGTAGGCGGTTCCACCCTGGAGCAGAGAATGCTCATGATCGACTTCAAGATCATGCAGGGGTGGTGCACGGTGAGCCGCTTCTTCTCCCCGGTTTCGTCCCGGGCGGCCCTGCGGGAAATGGCCCAAGTCCTGGACAATTTCGCCAACTCCATGGGCGAGCGAGTAGCAAGCGCGGCGGATTAACCTGATCGGAGGGCGCTCTGCTACCAGCGTCCTCCGTTTGCTTCCGTAGTTCCTTCCCTTGGTGGTTTTCCCTCCTTCGAGGTTCCCCCGTCTTTTGAAGATCGCACTGCAGTTCGGCTACACTGTGTCCTAGCTATGAAAGTTGGCGTTGCCCTTCTCCTGACCATGACATGCGTGCTCGCAAGCGCGGGCGACTACGAAGTAGCGGCTTACTACTTCCCCAACTACCATCCGGATGCGAAGAACCAGAGCCGCTACGGGAAAGGCTGGACCGAGTGGGAGTTGGTGAAAACCGCGCACCCGCGCTTCCCCTCGCACCGCCAACCCAAGGTTCCCGCCTGGGGCTACACGGATGAATCCAGGCCCGAAGTGATGGAACGGAAGATCGCCGCCGCGGCCGACAACGGCATCACGTGCTTCATCTACGATTGGTATTGGCATGAATCCGGACCTTTTCTCGACCGGGGCCTGGAGAAGGGCTTCCTGAAGGCTTCCAATCGCAACCGCATTAAATTCGCGCTGATGTGGGCGAATCACGATTGGGTGGAATTGTTCCGTGCCAAGGCCGACGGAACGCGGCCCCTGCACTACCCGGGCGCGGTGTCTCGCGAGACGTTCCGAAAACTGATGGATCACGCCATCCGGACGTACTTCACGCAGCCGAATTACTGGCGCATCGACGGCAAGCCATATTTCTCGATCTATGAGTTGATGACCTTCGTAAAGGGCATGGGCGGTATGGCGCCCGCGCGCGAAGCGCTGCAGGAATTCCGCGGGCGAGTCCGCAAGGCGGGCCTGCCCGGCTTGTATCTGAACGCGGTCGACTGGGGCGTGAATCCCAAGGGCCTTGCCAGGAATCGCGACGAGATGGTCGCCACGCTCGGCATCGACAGCGTGACGAGCTATTGCTGGATTCACAACGTTCCGCTAAGGGACTTCCCGGCCACAAGCTACGCGGCCTGGCGTGAGGAGTCCACCGGCAACTGGGACGAGATCAAGACGCGCTTCCGCGTGCCCTACTTCCCGAACGTCGGCATGGGGTGGGATTCCAGCCCCCGCACCGAGCAGGATGTGGACTACCGTCCGCTCGGCTATCCTTACACCGCCGTGACGGTGGACAACTCGCCGGCCGAATTCCGGAAGGCCCTGGAAGCGGCGAAGGCGTTCCTGGATCGCACGCCCTCGGCGCGCAGGGTCGTGACCATCAACGCTTGGAACGAGTGGACCGAGGGCAGCTATCTGGAGCCGGACACCGTGAACGGAATGGGGTACCTGGAAGCCATCCGCGCGGTCTTCGGCGCCAAGAAGTGAAGTAGAGACGTACGCACAGCCCCCTGGAAAATGAGAGACTGACAGAGCATGAGAATACCGATTTACCAGGTGGACGCGTTCGCGCGCGAACCATTCAGCGGCAACCCGGCCGCCGTTTGCCCATTGGAGGCTTGGCTGGATGACGACACCCTCGCATCCATCGCGGCCGAAAACAATCTGTCGGAAACCGCCTTCTTCGTCCGGCGCGGGGACCGCTTCGACCTGCGATGGTTCACGCCCGAGGTCGAAGTCGACCTATGCGGCCACGCCACGCTCGCCAGCGCCCGTGTGATCTTCGGCTTCGTGGACCCGCATCTTACCGAAGCGCGCTTCTCTACCAAAAGCGGTGAGCTTGTGGTGCGGCGCGAAGGCGAAATGCTGGCCATGGACTTCCCTTCCCGGCCGCCGCAGCGGGTTCAGCCGCACGAGAACCTGATCCCCGCCCTCGGCGCCCAGCCCGAAGCCGTGCTGGCTTCGCGCGACTATCTGGTGGTCTATCGCAACGAGGGTGACGTGAAGAAGCTGCGCCCCGACATGGCCCAACTGGCCGCGCTGGACCGGTTCGCGGTCATCGTGACGGCGCCGGGCCGCGACGCGGACTTCGTCTCACGCTTCTTCGCGCCGGGCGCCGGCATCGACGAAGATCCGGTCACCGGATCGGCTCACTGCACGCTCATCCCATACTGGTCGCAGCGCCTCGGCAAGAAGCGCATGTTCGCGCGGCAGGTCTCGGCGCGGGGCGGCGAGTTGTGGTGCGAGGACATGGGCGAACGAGTGAAGATCGCTGGCCACACTACCGTGTTCCTGCAAGGAGAAATCTCGTTGTGAAGCGCCGCTGGTTGCTCATCTGGGCGGCGCTCGGCTGCACGTTGTACGCCCAGGACCAGCCGCTGGTCCGCTTCGCCGTCCTGTCCGATATCCAGTACGCCGACAAGGACACGGCCGGCACGCGGGATTATCGCGCTTCCATAGACAAGCTGACACGCGCAGCCGACGACCTCAACACCCGGCAACTCGCCTTTGCGATTCAACTCGGAGATCTGATCGACGAAAGCGCCGCCAACCTGGACCCGATTCTCGCCGCCTACGAGCGCATCACGACGAAGAAGCGCCACGTCATCGGCAATCACGACGCGGCGGCCATTGATCGCCGGGAACTACTCAAGCGCCTGGGCCTGACCAACAGTTTTTATGAATTTGCCGAGGCCGGCTGGAGGTTCATCGTGCTGGACTCCGCTGACCTTAGCGTGGCCGGAGGGTGGCCCGAACAGAGTGAGCATTTCACGCTTGCCGTGAAGATGTTGGAGGAATTGAAAGCCGCCAAGGCCCCCAACGCGCAGGAATGGAACGGCGGCGTGGGCGAGAGGCAGATGAAGTGGCTCACCTCGGCGTTGCTACGCGCCAAACAGAAGAAGGAGCGCGTCATCGTGTTCGGCCACCCGCCGATCCTCGCGTCGGCGTCCACCTCCGCGCACCTGATGTGGAACTACCTAGCCGTGCGCCAGACGCTGGAAGCCTCCGGCGTGGTGGCAGCCTATTTCTGTGGGCACGACCATAACGGGGGCTACGCAATTTCACGCAGAATACACCACGTCACCATGCCTGGGATAGTGGAAGCTCCCGAGCCCACGTACGCCGTCGTTGAGTTGCACCCAGATCGCCTGGAGATCCGCGGCTCTGGCCGGGCCCCCACTCGAACGCTGAAAACCGTGGGCCGCTGAAGACCGAATTCCGCCTATTCAGCATTTTCCTTAGTACAATCTCACGGAATTGCATCGGCATTTGTACCTCCCGGCCCATGGGTAGCTTGCGCCTCCCATGGGAGAATGAGCTTTCGGAGGACAAGTGGCCGGAAGAACGCATATCACCAAATCTACGCGGTGGCTGGCGGTCTTGCTGGCGACGTCGGCTTTCGCGGGGCCTATCTACAACATCACCGGCTATTCGGTGCCGGAAGCAATGGCGAGCGGCGCATACGCGGTGAACTCGGGAGGGCAGGTCGCCGGCACTGCGACCATGCCGGATGGCACGAGCATCGCATTCGTCGCAGATTCGAGCGGCGTACGGCAGTTGAGTCCGCTGAGCGGAGGGTTTTCGAGCAGCGCGTCCGGCGCCAATACGAGCGGCACGGTGGCAGGAACTTCCTATTCCGGCAGCGGCGCGCAGGCTGCCCTGTGGACGAGTACTGGTGCCTTGGGCCTGGGAACGTTGGGCGGCGCGGATAGTTACGCCACCGCCATCAACGAGGGCGGCGCGGTGGTGGGCGGGGCATCCACTTCTTCAGGCGCTTCGCACGCCTACCTTTACAACGGATCCATGCGCGACCTGGGAACCCTGGCAGGTGGTAGTTGGAGCGCGGCCTACGCGGTCAACGGTTCCGGGCAGGTGGCAGGTTATGGCGACACCGGCGGCGGCTCCTTCAGCGCCTTCCTGTGGTCGTCAACCGGCGGAATGACCAGGTTGGGCACCTTGGGCGGCCGGTCCAGTTACGCCATGGACCTCAACGACCGGGGTACGGTTGCCGGCAACGCGCAGACCTCAACAGGCTACCTCCACGCGTTTGTGTACGAGGGCACCCGGATGACCGATTTGGGCACGCTGGGAGGCGGCTCCAGCTTCGCCTATGGCCTGAACAACTTCGGCCAGGTAGTGGGCTACTCCTATCTCTCCGGTTCCGACGTCACCCACGCCTATCTATACAGCGGCGGGGTCATGCGGGACCTGAACAGCCTTATCTCCGGCGGCTCGGGCTGGATTCTCACAGAAGCCTACGGCATCAACGACGACGGACAGATTGCCGGTACGGGCCTCTACAACGGCGAGCAGCGCGCTTTCCTCCTCACTCCCGCCGCGGCGGGCGGCGGCCTTATGCTGGCGCCTGCGGCGGCGGATGCACTCTCGACCGAAGCCCCGGAACCCGGTTCGTTGAGCCTGATCGCTGTGGGCGCCGGATTGCTCTTCGTGGCGTCTCGCAGGCGTTAGGCCTGTACTTTCCGCTCAGCCGCGTTCCAGGTTAAACGCCGGCCGCTGCGCAGCGAATCGAGCGCCATCACCAGCACGATGTTGGTGGCCTGGCCCGCTTCCACAGGCGCGTTCGGATCGCGGCGGCTGCGTATGCACTCCAGGAAATTACGGATGTGCGCACGGGTGGCCGCGTCGAAGGCCTTGGGACGGCGGCAGGTGATGCTCGGCGTCATGTCCACCTGCAAGCTCTGCGGATACAAGGCGTAAGACTCGCGGCTCAGGTCGAAGCGCGCCTTGGTGCCGTGGAACTGCTTCATCTGGTCATTGGTCGTGCTGTAGCGCATGGCTTTGTAGCCCAGCGTAAACACGGCCAGATAACGCTCGGGGTACTCGATGGCCATAGTGGCCGTTTCCGGGACCTCGGCGCCCTCCAGGTTCGGCTTCATGCCGGTGCAGGTGACCGTGAGCGGCGCGGTCGAATTCATCATCCAATTGATGGCGTCTATCACGTGCGCCGCCTGCCCCACGAGCAACCCGCCGGAATAATCGTAGAAGTAGTACCAGTTGGAGAAGCGCACCGGATCGAATGCGCGCTTCGGGGCCGGGCCCAGCCACTGCTTCCAATCCAGCTTGCCTTCGATCTTGCGCTGGCCTAGTCCCGCCTGATAGTTCACCCACCAGGCGTTCACCAAATGGACGTCGCCCAGCTGGCCCGAATCCATGATCTTCTTGGCTTCGAGGAAAATGTCGTAGCTGCGCCGCTGCGTTCCGACTTGTACGACACGCTTGGTGCGGCGCGTCGCCTCGATCATCTGGAAGCCCTCGGGTATGGTGTGCGCCATGGGCTTTTCGACGTAAACATCCTTGCCGGCTTCCACCGCGTCGATGGCCATGCGCGCGTGCCAGTGATCGGGCGTGGCGACGATCACGAAGTCGAGGGACTTATCCTCCAACATGCGCCGGTAATCGTCGTACGGCTTGGCGCCCGTGGAGGCCGCTTTCAAGCCCGCGTTCAGATTGCCTTCGTAAACGTCGCAGACCGCGCCTATCTCTGCGCCAACCTCCTTGAAGTCCGCTGTAACTAAGCGGCCGCGGCCGCCCGCGCCGATAAGTCCGCCGCGAAGCCTGTCATTTGCGCCGAGAATCCGGCTGGCTGCCGCCGCGCCGCCGGCGAGAAACAATCGTCGTTCCATATTCCAAGAAGTGTATAACATTAGCACGGGTTATTTCGGCGCCGGCACTCCGCGTAAGATAGCGAGCGCCGCATCCATCTTCGAAAACAGTTCGCGGCGCTGATCCTCGTTCAGGAAGACCAAGCCGGCATCCTTGTACCAGGCCATGTGGTTTTCCCATTCGCGCGCAAGCTTCTCGCGATCCTCGCGTATGTACGTAGGCACGCCGCCGTGCTCGAAATAGATGGGATTGGTGTGCGCGCGAATCTCGGGCTCGCCCTCAAGCGATGCCGCCCTCACGCGCGCCGCTGCCCAGCAGCTTTCAGTGATATCGACCTGAAACGGTAGCGCCAGGTAGGTGGACGAGCCATCGCCCGCGCGCTCGGCCACCACGCGGCCGTTGACCACGATCTCGAGTTTCTCGATGGGGCGATGAAACCACGCTCTCGCCTCGCCTGTCACAGTCTCCGACTCGCCATCCCACGGAACACGCTCGCCAATGCGCCTGCCGCCGGCTTCGAATTCAAGCAGCGGCCCGTTCGATACCACCACCTCCCCGCGGCGGATTCCCGCGGCCCAACTCTCGTAAGCGGATTCGCCCGCGGCGGCGGGCACCAGCGTGCGTTCGGGGCCCAGAAGCGGGATCACGCGGGGCCACGGCGAACGGTCGTTCAAACTAACGGGAAAATCGCTGCCGGCGATGCCCGTCAGGTGGAATCCTGCGTTCAGGACCCGGTACCAATCCTCGGTCCGCAGCTTGCCGAACTGGAAGATCTCGGTGAAGTCGAGCGCGCCCAGCGCCAGATCCATGAGGAACGTCGAGCGCTTGTTGCCGCTCGCGCCGCCGTCGAAATGCGCATAGCCGACCGTGGCGCCATGTAGACGCCGCGCTTCGTTGAACACTACCAGCGGATAAGGATAGGCCTCCGCCGAGTTGCCGTACATGGTGCCGACGCTCAACGGCCGGACCATCGCGCGCGGTCCCAACACGTTCACGTGCCCATAGTAAGAGCTGCGTGTTTCGTGCCCGCTGCGGATCGAATAACGGGGGGCGCGCGCTTCTGCTTCGCGCCCGAAGCCGTACTGCACGGCCGCGTCCATCTGACGCTGAAGTTGGAGGAAGTTCGCCACGTTCAGATCTTCGGCCTGCGCCCAGCCGAGGAAGACTTCGTCGTCGGCCTGCTCGCGCGTGAGATGGATGTGGTCGTCGCCCGATAGCCATCGGCCGCGGCGGTCGCCGCCGACGGGCGCCATCTTCAACACCACAGTGCGAACTTCTCCGGCACGCAACTCGAACTCCGCGTCGGCTGGTTCGTAGAACGTGCCGCGATAGGCTTCCACGCGGTAGGCGGCCGCGGGGAGGTCGAACGACGCGCGGCCATCGAGAAGCATGACATGCGAACGCCCCTTGCAGGTGACTTCGAGCGTTCGCGGCTTCGGGCTGGCGCGCCAGACACGATCGCGATAGAAGACGTCCGGCGCGAGCGGCAGCAACGCCTCCACCGGCGTGAGACGAAAAGGCCGCCCGCCCTTGTCCAGGTAGATGCGCGCGGGCACGGCGTTGCCGGTGGCGGCATCCACCGTCACGATTTCGAGGTGCGCGGCGAGCGCGGCCAGACCCGCTTCCCGGAACTGTGCAAAGGCAAGAGCCAGTGTGAAAACGAGTGCGAGCGCAATGCGTGTGCGCGTCGTTCGGAGACCCATAGCGTCCTCCTCAGGTATAATTGCACGTTGCGCTGGTTTATCGTATCCCTGCTATTCCTCGCGACGGTCATCAACTACATCGACCGTCAGACGCTATCCGTTCTGGCTCCGCTGCTGCGCGACCAGTTCCATATGACGAACACCGACTACTCGCGTGTCGTGTTCGCCTTCCTGCTGGCCTACATGATCATGCAGAGTGGCTCGGGACGCCTGATGGACAAGCTCGGCACGCGCGTCGGCATGGCGCTCACGGTGGGTTGGTGGAGCGTGGCGGCCATGCTGCACGCGGCGGCGAGTTCAGTACTTTCGTTTGGTATCTTCCGCTTCCTTCTTGGAATGGGCGAAGCCGGCAATTGGCCGGGCGGCGTCAAAGCGGTTTCGGAGTGGTTTCCCACCAAGGAGCGCGCCTTTGCCACGGGATTCTTCAACAGCGGTTCCACGCTGGGCGCCATCATCGCTCCGCCGCTGGTCACCTGGATTGCGCTGCGCTGGGGCTGGCAGCCGGCCTTCCTGATGACCGGTGTGCTCGGCTTCCTGTGGGTCGTTCTCTGGATTCTTTTCTACCGCTCGCCGCAGCGTCACCCCTGGCTGAGCGACCGCGAGCGAAGCTTCATCCTCGCCGGCCAACCTGAGCACGACGCCGACTCAGCGCCCAGGGTCCGGTGGATTGACCTGCTCCGGTATCGTCAAATGTGGGGCCTGGTTCTGGCGCGGATGAATGCCGATCCGGTGTGGTGGTTCTTCGTCTTCTGGCTGCCGGAATACCTGAAGCGAGAACGCCACTTCAGCATGACCATGATCGGCTACTTCGCCTGGATCCCGTTTCTCACCGCCGACATCGGCTGCCTCACCGGCGGCGCGGTCTCGGGCTGGCTGATCCGGCGCGGCTGCCCGGTATTGAAGGCGCGCAAGATCGTCATGTCCGTGAGTATGACTCTGATGCTCGCGGGAATACCGGCGGTGTTCATCGAAAGTCCCACAGCGTCTATCGCCCTGATCAGCCTGGCGACGTTCGCCTATTCCTGCTGGGCGCCGAACATACTGACGCTGCCCGCCGACATCTTCCCGAAGCACATTGTCGCCTCGGCATCGGGCTTGAGCGGTACGGGCGCGGCGCTCGGAGGAATGTTGTTCACGCTGATCATCGGAAAAGTGGTGGACCACTTCTCCTACGTGCCGGTTTTTGTGGCGGCGGGCGTAATGCCGCTGATCGCGCTCTCGTTCATTCTGCGGATGGTGACGCCGCTCGAATCAGCCAAGCTTGTTCGCGTCCAGAACAACTGAGTCTTTCTCGCCTGAGATCTCCAGCCAGTCGGCGGCCTTCCGTTTCGAGCGGCAACCGTGGACGAAGGCGTCGCGCACGTCGCGGAACCGGACCGTGTCGAAACGGCTGCCAGACAACTCCAGATCCTGCACGTCGTCGCAGATCAACGACGGCCGCGCATCCTGACCTTCGACACGCGTTTCGATATTGCGCAGGTTCAGGTTCTTCACATGCCTGCAGTAGAGCCCGTATGCCGGCAGGACGCCGAACATCTTGAACTCGGGGTACTTGTCGGCATTCTCGGGGACCTCGCGCGACGCATCTTCGGCCGAGCCGCCGCCGGGGAACACCATGCGAACGTTGTCCAAGGTGATGTTCTCAGCCTCGTGCCCCGCCAGTCCCGTGATGCTGCAGCCGTGATTGCGCCCGGCGACAGCCTCGATGTTGCTGATGGTGACGTTGCGCAGCCGGCCCATCGGCGGCTTCGGACCATTCGTCTCGAACGGGCGTGCCCGATTGCCTAAACGGATGAAGATGGGCGCACCCGCTCTCTGCATGACGATGTTGCTGAACATCACGCGGTCGAGCAGTCCGCCGTCCACCATCTCGACGGCGATCCCGGCCAGGTCCGTCTCGTAAATCGTGCAGCTAGACACGACGATGTTCTCGAATCCGCCGTTGGACTCCGTGCCCAGCTTCAGCGCATTGCAGCGCGTGCTCATGGTGCAGTTGGTCACCGCGATGTCGCGGCACGGCCGGTTCAAGGTGCTCTTGAAAACGATGGCGTCGTCGCCGGAGACGATCTCGCAATCCGAGATGCGCACCTTCTGGCAGCCGTCGATATCGATGCCGTCGTTGTTAGCGTTGACCAGACTGTGCACCGAGACATTGCGTATCTCGACTTCGTCCGAAGCCAGGTAGTGCTGCACCCACATGGGCGAGTTCAGGATTGTGACGTCTGAAACAAGCACATTTCGGCAACTGATGACGCGGATCAGGTAAGGCCGCATCTTGTACGGCCCCCGGAAGGCTGCGCCCTGCCCGTCGATGACGCCGCGGCCCAGGATAGCGATGTTCGAAGCGCCTTCGGCGTAGATCAGGCTCTTGTCGGTGTAGTTGTCGGTGTAAGAGCAGATCCGGGCTACCGTCACCGGGTAGTCGCTCAGGCTCTTGCTTCCAAGCAGCGTTGCGCCCGCCTCCAGATAGAGCGCCACGTTGTCTGTCAGGAAGATTGTTCCGCTCAGGTACTTGCCAGGTGCGAAGTAAACGCTGCCTCCGCCCGCTGCCGCGCACGCATCCACCGCCCCTTGAATGGATCGGGTATCGAGGCGCACGCCGTCGCCCGTCGCGCCGAACTCGCGAACCGGAAACACCGTCCCGCGCGCGCTCGCGGGCGCGGCTGCGTGTGCGGAAAGACCGGCTCCAGCCGTAACCGCCAGTCCCTGCATGAAGCGGCGACGAAGATTCGGTGTGGACATAACACAGGAAGTCTATCAGGAGTTGCCGGCAGGAAGGCAGTGCTATGCTGTTCGCATGTTTACCCGCAGAGAGATGCTGGCAGGCGTGGGCGCGGCGCTACCAATGCGAGCCGCTACGCGAAACAGGCCGAACTTCCTGTTTCTGATCGCGGACGATCACGCCGCCTATGAGATGGGCTGCGACGGCACGCCTCTCATCGAAACGCCTAACCTGGACCGGCTGGCTGGCGAAGGGATGCGTTTCTCCCACACGTACTGCAACTCGCCCGTCTGCACGCCATCGAGGCAGAGTTTCTTTACCGGGTTGCTGCCGCACGCAACCGGGGTGACGCGCCTGCCTACCCCACTGCGCGAGGATGCGAACACGCTCTCGAAGCAACTCAAGCAAGCGGGCTATGCGACCGCCGTTATTGGCAAGATGCACCTGCATCGGTCGGGACCTCCCGGGTTCTTCGGCTTCGACCACGTCGTGACCGAGTACGAACTCGAACGGCGGTGGCGCAGTGAGGTGAGCCCCCAACCAATCCCGCCATCGATCCGTACCAAGCCCGCCTGGCGCCCTTTCAAGGACCCCGCCCGCATCTGGCTGAATTCGGAGACGCTTCCCTATCCGCGTTTCGACGCCGATATGCGATCCACCTTCCAAACCCGGCTGGTGGAACAGTTCCTCGAACAGAAACGGGATGCGCCCTTCGCTCTGTGGGTCAGCTTCACGGAACCGCACTCGCCCTACGATTTCCCGGTGGAGGACCGCGGCGCCCTGGATCCGGCCAAGGTCACGGCCCCCATGCCCGGGCCTGAGGACGCCGCGCAGATCCCACTGATTTTCCGCGATCTCACGGACGCCGGGAAGAGCGGCATCATCGCCGCCTGTTACACGTCGGTGCGCTACCTGGACCGCAACATCGGCCGCGTGCTCGCCGCGTTGCGGCGGCTCAAGCTCGAAGAAAACACGCTCGTGGTCTACCTGGGAGACAACGGTTATCAACTCGGCCAGCACGGCCGCTTTGAAAAGCACTGCGGTTACGAGCAATCGATCCGCGTGCCGTTGATCATGCGCTGGCCCGGCCGCATCCGCCGGGGCGTCGCCACCGATCTGGCGGAACTGGTGGACGTGGCTCCCACCGTCACTGACATGTTGGGCGTCGAACCCATGGCAGGAACGCATGGCCGGAGCCTTCGCCCCTATCTTGAAGGCCGCGCGCCCAGCCGCAGGCGCGAGTGCATCTTCAGTGAGTACCTGGAAAACGAAGAAGCCTACGTGCGCACCGAGCGTTGGAAGTTGATCCACTGTTCGGGAAAACGCGAACGAGGCGACGGGTACAAAACGGACAATCCCACGCCCGGCCGCTACAAGCGCCTTTTCGATCTGTCAAAAGATCCGGGCGAATTCCACGACCTGTCCAGCAAGCGGCGCGACGTGGTCTCACAACTCAGCCGCTTGATGCTCGAACGCTTCCGGCAAACTCACCCCGAGGCAGCCTCTGAGCCGGCCCGCCTGTCGCAGGACGAGGCCCTCGACTGGTACGTCCGCCCTCGGGATATGTGAACAAAAAAGGGGCGCGCTTCGGCGCGCCCCAGGGGTATGCGGGTCATTTAGGCGAACATCAATAGACCAGCTTTAGACCGAACTGGATCTGTCGTGGGATGTTCGCTTGCGAGGTAATCTTCCCGTAGTTGCCGCTGGTTACGCTAACATCCGGGTTGCCGAACTGGGGCCGGTTGAAGGCGTTGAAAAACTCCGAGCGGAACTGCAGCTTGAACCGTTCGCTCAACTGAAAAGCCTTGTCGAGCGCCAGGTCGAAGTTGTTGATGCCCATGTTGCGAAGCCGGCTCAGGTACTGCGTCAGCGTGCGTTGTCCGAGCGGTTGCGGAAGCCCCGGCTGGACGGCGAAGGCGCCCGTATTGAACCACTTGTTGATGCTCGGATCGGAGATCATCACTGATTGTCCGGTGGCGACTGTATTGCCGGCAGTTTTGATCGGACCGCCCGATTGGAAGCTGGCCACGCCACTGAACTGCCAGCCGCCAATGATATGGTTGGCCACCGCGTTGTGCGGATCGAGGACCTTCCCTTTGCCCATCGGCAGCGTGTAAATGCCCGTCATCACCACTCGGTGCGTCCGGTCGATGTCCGCCACCATGTTCTCGAACGCATCCGAGAAGCCGGTGTTCATGTAGTTGCTGTGCGCCATCAGCTTGGACCAGGTCCAACTGGTGAGCATGCTGAAGTCGTTGGCGAAACGGCGCTCCAGGGAGAACTGGCCACTATGGTAAGTGTTGTGCCCAACGCCGGAGACCGCCCAGGTGCTGGAGTATGGATAGTTCGGGATTACCGCTAGCAATTGGACGAGCGGAATATTCTTCGAACCCAGAGTGCCCGCCGAGGCCGGAATCAGACCATAGAACGGATTGGAGACCCCGCCTAGCAGGGCCGTTCCGAGCGACAGGGAGGATAACGGCGGTGCGTTGATGGCCCAACTCGGATTGAACCGCCTGGTCGTCGAGCCGACATAGGCGGCATCCAGCAACCAACGTCCGGGCAGCTCGATCTGCAAGCCGCTGGAGTAGTTGAAAACGGTCGGTGTCGCAACCTTCGGGTTGCGGAAGGTAATGCCGGTTCCCACCAGGCACTCTGGCCCACGGGTTGCGCAGGGCACCAGGTTCAGACCGCTCGGGAACGGATTGGAGAGAGTGTTCACCGGATTAACGCTGTCGATGGTGGTGACCATCGGCGTGGCAGTGTTGAATCCGCTCAGGTCCACACCCGTCAGCCGTGGATTGTAGAAGGTGCCGTATCCGGCGCGCCACACGATGCGATCGCTCACTTTGTAAGCAAGGCCGATGCGAGGGCCGAAGCTGTCCAGTTCCGGATCCAGGTAGCTGCGGCTCTGGCCGTTGATGCCCGCAAATACCGGAGCGCCTTTGACGTTGAGGCTGCTCAGCCCCGAGTACGGATTCTTCAGGTAGGCAGCCTGGGCCGCCGCCGCGAACGACGGCGTGTAACCGAAATCAAACGCACGGATCACCCGGTCGAAACGGTCCGTCGTCCCGCCCTGGTACTCATAGCGCAGCCCGATGTTGAGGGTCAGGCGGCTGGTCAGCTTGATGTCGTCCTGGAAGTAGAACTCCCAGTAAGTCGTCTGCGTGGCTTGGTAGCCGCCAACGCCGACTTGGCCGCTGGCGGGGAGTCCCAGCAGGAAACTCGCGCCGCCCCACCCGGAAGTGGCACTGGCGGTCAGAGGGTCGGCCTGTGTCCAATTGCGGCCAAACGAGTAGGTTCCGGAGCTTCCGCTACCGGCGCCGCGGTCGTCATACTCGCGCAGGACCAGGGAGTACATGCCCCACTTCATGGTGTGTTTGGACTTCACCTTGGTGAAGCCGATGTAGCTGTTCAGGCCGTCGGAAGCGTTGTAGGAAGGCCCCCCGGAGCCCAGGCTCGTCCAATCGCCGATGCCGAACTGGGGAAATACCTGGAAAGGAAGCTGCGACACCAGGGTCTGCGGGAAACCGAGCGAGGCCACGTCGAAACCGGCGCTGCTCGCCCGTGTTCCTTCGTACTTGCGAGCGTAACCCAGCCTGAGGTTCATGATGAAGTCGGGCCGCCAGTTCCGCACGTAGTCCACAGAGGCGGACCGGGTGTTCTGGAAACTTGTACTGGCCGTCGTCAGATTGTTGAAGAAGTTGAAGTTGTTCGCAGAGTAGTTGGCTACTCCCACGAAACCGAAAATCCGGCTCTTCTCGCCGAAGTTGTGGTCGATGCGCGTGCCGTATTGGTCGTAGTTCAGCACGCCTCCGCCCGTAGAGACATAGTTCTGCAGCCCGGTAACCGGATCGCCGCTCCTGTTGGGCCCGGGGATGTAGCCCAATACATTCTTGGCGATCGGGTTGATGCGGGCGGACGGGATCTGATTTCCTCCGAATGGCTGCCGGATGTAGGCGCCGGGCTTGTTCGGGTCCGCCGAAACCGTTGTGGGATCGTAGATCACGATGGGAACGCCGGACGAGGTCTTCAGCGCGGAGAAGTCTCCGCCGCGCTGGGCGTCAGTCGGAACCGTTGTCAGGCTGGTGGAGGGTGGCGTGTTTTGCCGGACCGACTCCCAGTTGAAGAACCAGAATGTCTTGTTCTTGCCGTTGTAGATTTTCGGTATCAGCACCGGGGCGCCAGCGGTCGCTCCGAACTGGTTCATGTGGAACTTGGACTTAACAGCGCCATTGCGGTTGGCGAAGAAGCTGTTCGCATCGAACTTCTGGTTACGCAAGAACTCGTACATCGAGCCATGCAGCTCGTTCGTTCCAGACTTGGTGGCGACGTTGATGGTGCCGCCCGCCACATGCCCGTACTCGGCGTCGTAAGAATTCTTTTGAACTTTGAATTCCTCAACCGCGTCGATCGATGGCGTGTAGGCCACCTGGTTGCCGCCCTTGGAGTAAACGCCATTCAGCGTGATCATGTTGCCGCGGTTCGGCGCGCCACTCACGGTGATGTCGGAAACGCTGTTGGTGTCCCACGGCCGCGTCAGGTTCACATTGCCGCTCTGTCCGGTCGGAACTACTCCGCTCACCAGTTGCTGGAGCGCAAACGGGTTACGTCCGTTCAGCGGTAGCTCGACGATAGTCTTGTTGCTAATCACCTGACCCAACGAAGCGCTTTCCGTTGTCAACAGCGGCGCCTCGCCGGACACCGTCACGCTCTCCTGGACCTGGCCGACCTCCAGGGGCAAATTCACTGTCAGGCGATCGTTCACCTGCAACAGGATTCCTTCCCGGACCGCCGTCTTGAAGCCGGTCGCCTCTGCGCTGACCTTGTATGTGCCCGGCAACAGGAATGTGATTACGTAAAGCCCGTCGGCGCTGGTCGTCGCCCGCGCTTCGATGTTCGTCGCGGTATTGACGGCTACCACTTTGGCGTTCGGGATGCCGCTTCCGGATGGGTCGGACACCCGCCCGCTGAGACTGGCGCGATACCCCTGGCCCTGCAAAATCGCGCAAAAGCAGAACAGTAACGCCGCGCTAAAGACACCTTTAAATCGAGACATACTCCCTCCCTTTCGGCATTTGGACTCGACCGCGCACTACTGACTTTTCGCCCCCTGAAGGACTGTTTAAGTGTTGATGCAAGCAGTGAACATAGTCAATGGGGTAGGTGTCAACATGGTGTGTTTAACCGGTTAGTTAACACTGATAGCGGTGAATTACAATGAATCTGTGGGACCTACTGGAACGCCTACCTCTCCGGAATCACAGCAGTTGGCCCGCCTTTTGGCGAGCAACGTACTGAAGAACGCGGAATCCCTGCGGAGGTTGCTCAGTTACCTGGGTGAGCAGACGCTGGCGGGGAGGGCGGACGGTTTGAAGGAGTACACCGTCGGCACCGAGGCGTTCGGCAAACCACCGGGGTACGACCCGAAGACCGACTCCTCCATCCGTGTCCTGGTCAGCAATTTACGGAAGAAACTGGTCGATTACCATCTCGGAGAGGGCGCCAAGGATCCGTTGGTTGTCGACTTACCCAAAGGCGGTTTCAAGCTGGTCTTCAGGGAACGGTCCGGCGAAGACCAGGCGCAACCGGCGGGTAAACCGGCCCAGGTCGACCGGCGCTGGCGCCTGGCTGCCGTGATACTGGCATTCGTGGCCGTTGGCATGGCCGCCACAGCGCTAATCTGGCGATCCAAAGACTCTGCTGGGAGTAACCCGTCTGATGCTTGGGCAAGCCGCTACTGGAGTCCAGGACTCGAAGCGCTGTGGCGGCCCTATTTCGAGGGAGACAGACCGATCATCGTCTCTCTTGGTACGCCGATGTTCCTGGCGGTTCCCCGCGGTTTCTTCCGGGATCCGCAATATAACGATTGGCAAAAAGCGCAGGCGGCGGGCGTACCGAAGCAGTTGGAGCGGAGCCTGCAGAGCGGACCGGCGGCCCCATCCTACATTTATACGGGTGTGGGCGAGTCCATTGGGGCGTTCAGGCTGGCTATGGCTTTCGGCGCCCGTCACCGGGACGTTTCAGTGCATCCGAGTAGCGATCTCGGATGGGAGGAAATCAGCCGCAGCGACATAATTTTCGTTGGGCCGGAAAAATTTAATCCTCAAATCCCGGAGTTGCCCGAGAACCGCGAGCTGGTCATCCGGGACGCCGGCATCAAGAACCTGCGTCCAATGAATGGCGAATCCGCCGTCTATGCGGAGGGAAGAGCCACTCTCGAGCCCGACGGTTCCACCATGCGCGAAGGGTATGCCTTGGTCACCCGCCTGGTAGGCCTCCATGGCCGGGGCCACATCACCATTCTGGCAGCCACCTGCACCGAAGGCTCACGTGCGGCCGTGGAGTACGTGACCCACCCCGCCTACGCCGAGGAATTGGCACGAAAGCTCGAGATCCGTCCCGGCATTCTGCCGGAGCAGTTTCAGGTGGTCCTGAAGGCGCGTTACAAATCCTACGTCCCCGTGAATGTCTCCTACGTGACGCACCACGTGCTGGCTGAGGACGCCGGCGCGCGTTAAACCTGGATTTCTTTCAACAATGAGGTCCTCCGTCCCCCCGCATCTGGCGGGAGGACGGAGAATCCGCCGTCAGAAGACGATTTTCAGGCCCAGTGCGATCATGCGCGGCACGTTACTCATCTCCATGGCCAACTGACCAAACCTCGAATTGGTCACATTGTTGCTCTGGAGCTTCGACAGCCAAGGATGGTTCATGATGTTCTGCGTCTCCATGCGCACCTGCAAGTGGACGCGTTCCTGAACCGTGAACTGCTTGAATAGGGCGAAATCGGTCACATAGAACGCCATGCAGCGAACGTCCGGGAATCTCGTGGGGAAATCCTGCAGAGTGTATGGTGCCGGTCCGGCCGTCCTCGGAAACAAAGTGGTATCGAACCATTTGTCCACCGATGGGTCGTAGCCCGTTCGTCCGGCGGCGATGGCGCGCTCGTCACGCTGCTCGTTGGTCAGCTTGGCGCTTTGCGCCGAGAGCGGAGCCGCATTGGGGAACGAGAAGGGGAATCCGGACTGGATCACGCCCTCACCGGCCAGCGTCCAGCCGCCGAGGAAACCGTTCAGTACCGGATGCATGTCGGCCAGGTAGGGCCGCTTCCTTCCAAACGGAAGATCGTAGCTGCCTACCACGGCGACCTTCTGGGGAACGTCGAACTCCACAATCCGCTGCTCCAGCCCGGTACTCAGGAAGTCCGCCAGGTTGGTGTCCTGGGCGTTCAGCACGCTCACCTGCTCCAGGCTCTTCGATAGCGTGTAGGAAGCCGTCAGGGTGAGTCCTTTTGAGAACCGATGCCTCGCCATGAGTTGGATCGAATCGTAGCGTTGCTTCCCGATCGGCACGTCGCTTATGGTGACGCTGGTGTACTGTGGGTAGGCTACCAGGAGCTGCTGGCGCGTGAGTTGGGTCACGTTGAGCGAAGACCCCGTCAACAGGCCGGCCATGGGGTTGCTCACCTTCGAGGTGAAGTAGGCTTGGCGTTGCTCGACAGGGAGGCTCTGGAGGACCGAGAGCGGCAGGAAGTTCAATCCGACCGTAACGGGCCGGCGGCGCGTGAAGTTCCCGACGTAGGAGGCATCAAACAGCCAGCCGCGCATCTCATATTGGAATCCGAACGAAACCTGATGCGAATACGGCAGCTTGCGATTGACATATTGGAAACCGATCGCTTGTCCCAGGTTCGCCGACATTCCGGCGCTGGAGCCGGGAGCCTTCAGAAGTCCGGTCGGATAGATGGACGTCGGGAACGGATCGCTGAGGCTCGCCGCAGGCGTCAACCCGCCATCGAGCGTGGCGACAATTGGCGTGGCCAGGCTGAAGCCCGTCGGATTGCCCTGGCTGGACTGTCCGAGGTAGCTCAACGCCCAGCCGCCGCGGAACACAAACTTAGGCAAGAACTGGTAGGCCACGCCGGCGCGCGGCTGGAAGTTGGTCTTGAAGGTATCGAACGCATAACGGCTCTGCCCGTTCACACCTGCGAACACCAAGCCACCCCGGAGGTCCAAGCCCTGCACCTGGGAAGCCAGCGGGCTGGCTTGATCGAAAGCGAAGCCACGCACCATGCGGTCGAAGCGTTCCCAGCGCGGAGTCTCGTAATCCCAGCGCAGGCCAAGATTCACCGTCAGTTTCGAGTTCACTTTCAAGTCGTCCTGCAGGAACAAAGCGTAATAGAAATTGCTGTAGGACGGATCGATGTTGCGGTCTACGCTCCCGCCAGCCGGATTGCCGAGTAGAAACGAAGCAAAACCGTTGCCGCTCAGCGCGTCGGACTGCAGAGGATTCGCCTGCGTCCAGGCTCGCGTGAAGCTGTATGTTCCGGCGGCCGCTCCGGGCTGCAGTGTGTTGTCGTTGTAACGGCGGAATTCGCCCCCGAACTTAAGGAAGTGGCGGCCCATCGAATAGCTGAGGTTGGGCTGCAAGGTCCAGCTATCGTGGGTCTGGTAGAGCGTCACGTAGCTGGCGCCCATTTCGGAGTAGCCGTCGATGTTGACGCGCGGGAACTGCAGCGTGGTGAACTGGTTGACTAGTGAATCGGGGAAACCTAAAGTACGCGGATCGAAGCCCTGCGCAAAGGAGTTCCCGTTGAAAGTCTCATAGCGCGACAGGCCGGCGCGAAGGTTCAGTACCATCTTCGGCGTGAGCGTATAGGTCCAGTCCGCGCCCCAGTTTCTCGGCACACGCTGGCCGGGCCATTCGGTGTTAGGCTCGGCGGCGTTGGTGCCCCACACGCGCTTCTGCCAGTAGATATTGTCGGTTTGCCCATAGCGGAACGAGACCCGGCTCTTTTGCGTGGCCTGGAAATCGATCTTGCCCATCCAGGCGTCCAGGCTGCCCTCGTTGGGCATGAAGTTCATGTAGTTATTAGAACGGCTCAACCCGTCACCTTGCCTGGTCGGCTGCGGGTAGTAAGTCAGCAGCTTGGCGGCGACCGGATTTATGCGGTCCTTCGGAAGCACATTGCCGGCGAAGGGGGTGCGCGTATACTTGCCGTCCGCACCTAGTTTGGTGGTGGATGGATCGTAGATGGTGACGGCCTGTCCCTTGTCGGTCATCAGGTTCGAGAAGTCGCCCTGAAGCTGTTCGGGTTGCGGCAGTGTGCGTACCTGGCCACCCGTCTGGCGCGTTCGTTCGCCCTCGTAGGACAGCAGGAAGAAAAGGCGGTTGCGGCCGTCGAACACCTTGGGGATGTAAACCGGTCCGTCAAACTGCGCGCCGAATTCGTTGGCGTTGTACTTGATTTGCTCTTTCTTCAGACCAGCCTTGTTGGCTTCCCAGGGCATGGCGATCAGGGCCTTGTTCATGTTGTATTCGAACATCTGCCCATGGAAGGCGTTGGTGCCGGACTTGAGGTTGATGATGGTGACGCCGCCGCCGACTCTGCCGAACTGGGCGTCGTAAGAGTGATTCTGTATGGTCACTTCCTGGGTCGTGCTGAGAGGCGGAACGTAGGCGACACCGCGGTCGGATTGCGTGGTGGTGACGCCGTCCATCACCGCCTCGTTCTCGCCCTTGACGCCGCCCCCGATGGATACGCTGTTGATGTTGCCGAAGGCGGTGATGCCCATGGTGCCCCAATATGTACTGGCTTTGACTACGCCGGGTTGCGTGTACTGGAGCGCGAAAACGTTTCGCGTGCCCGCGGGCACGTTCTCAACCACCTGATTGTCAACCATCGAGGTCCGGGACGCGCTCTCAGTCTGTAAGAGCGGCACTTCGCCCACCACGGTGATCGCGTCGGTCAGGCTTCCGATATCGAGCCGGATGTCAAGGCCAAGACGGTCGGATGCGGCCAGAACCACACCTTCGCGGACGTAGGAGCGGAAGCCCGTTTTCTCCGCGTTCAATCTGTAAGTTCCGGGCAATAGGAACTGGATTGTGTACCGCCCCGCCGAATTGCTCACGGACTCGGTCGCGATTCCACGTTCGACGTTCGTCGCTTTGATCTTTACCCCCGCCACAACGGCACCGCTCGGATCCGTCACGATGCCGTCGATGGTGGCACGGAACTCCTGAGCCCAGCCGGTCGCGGCCAGGCACGCGAGAAGCACGATGATGTTGCGTGCCAAATGTTTCATTAGACCCCCTTATTCAAGTTCAGAAGCAGTAATCTTGTTCCGGTGAATATCGGTCCGGAGAATGTTCGTTGACATGCCGAAGACGGGCGTGTCGATCGCCTGGTTGACAGCCAGGCATACCGCGCCGTGGATCAGCGGAACTTCCCGCGCGGACCAGGATCGGCGCAAAATCACTCTGGCATACGGCGACAGGTACAGCGTGTCGACCGCGTGGCGAATCGATGGGAACGCTTCGGTGATCTTGCCGGCAAGCACAATCTCCGCCGGGTTCAAAATCGTGGCGATGTTCGTCGCGGCCAGCGCGATGTAATTCGCGGTCTCCTGGATTGCCGCCACGGCGCGCGGCTCCTCGTTGGCCGCCGCGTCCAGCAGCTCTCGAAACCGCCTGCTTTCGAAAGGCGTTCTGGGCTTATAGCGATTCCAGGTGGCGGCGTTCGAAATGTACGTTTCCAGGCAGCCGCTTCTTCCGCACGAGCAGCGCGGGCCGTCCGGATTCATGATGATGTGCCCCACTTCGGCGGCGAAACACGCGTTGTGCCCCCGGTAGAGCTCGTCGCGAAGGATCAGGCCCGCCCCTACACCGTAGTCGCCGACGGACATGAACAGAAAATCGCTTTGGGCCCCCTCCGCGTGGGCCTCCAGGCGCCGCAATTCACTGAGGGCGCCGAGGTTGCAATCGTTGTCGATGGAAACCGGAACAGCCGTATGCCGCTCCAGTTCGCGAGCAAGAGGACATCCGGAGTAGGCCGGCAGGGTGGTTACGCATGTGATGATCCCCGCCACTGCGTCCACAAAGCCAGGGACGCCGACACCGATGTGCCGGATGGCTTTCGCATCCAGGTTCATTTCCACCCGGATCACATCCAGCATGCGTCGGATCTCCTCGCAGAAGGCCTGTGGGGTGGCCGGCGTCGGGATCGACCACGTTTTCTGGATCTCCCCACTGAAGCCGGCGAAAGCCAGCGTCGTTTCGGATGGTTGGACGTAAATCCCGACCACCCGAAAATATTCGTCCCGAAGTTCGAGCAGCATCGGAACCTTGCCCCGGCCGGAGGGCTTCGCTCGCCTTTCGGTGAGTAACCCCTCCGCCATGAGTCCTTCCACGATGCGCGAAACGTTGCTGGGAAAGATTCCGCTGCGGCGGCTCAACTCCGCGCGCGAGACCGGGCTGTATCGCCGCATGAGGCCAAGAAGTATGGAACGGTTCACCTCGCGCACCGATTCGGGTGTCGCTGTGTGCGGAATTGGTGTCCCCGAGCGCCTTGACATGCGGCCACCAGAAATGATAATTCTTTTTAAGACTTAGTTGCAACAAAAAAAGATCGTGACACGCAATAATCTCGGAATCCTCACTCTCGCCCTAGCGGCGCTCCTCTGTCAGCCGGCGCTCTGCGGTTCCAAAACTCCGGGCAGAACCGCCCTGGATGATTACGTCGCCAAACCCGACCCGCACTTCCACTGGGAGTGCAAGGAGAGGGTCGATACCGCCGAAGGCGCGTATTACCTTCTCGCGATGACTTCCCAACAGTGGCGCACCGAACAGGAAGTGACCCACTCGGTGTGGACTCACTGGTTGAGTATCTACAAACCGGCGAAAGTGACCAGTCCCATCGGGTTGTTGACGATCAACGGCGGCTCCGTCGCCAGCAAACCACGCAGGCCGGATGCGCGCTCCATCGAGATCGCCGCGCTCACCGGAAGTGTGGTGGCCGAGCTGCGCGGCGTGCCTAATGAACCAGTGAAGTTCGCAGGCGATCCTTCCGGACCGCGCACCGAGGACGGCATCATCGCGTATACCTGGGACAAGTTCCTAAAGACCGGCGACGGCACCTGGCCGCTGCGGCTGCCCATGACCAAGAGCGCCGTGCGTGCTATGGATGCTGTAACCGAGTTTGTCATGAAAGAAGCGGGGGTGAATGTGGAGCGCTACGTGGTTGCCGGCGCCTCCAAGCGCGGATGGACTACCTGGACCACGGCCGCGGTGGATAAGCGCGTGGTGGCGGCCGCGCCCATCGTCATCGACACGCTCAATCTCGTGAACAGCTTCGTGCATCACTACCGGGTCTATGGATTCTGGGCTCCCTCGGTGTACGACTATTTCGCAATGGGTCTCATGGATGCGCTCCATCATCCGCGCTACGGCGACTTGGCCCGAATCGAGGACCCTTACTGCTACCGCGATCGCCTGACAATGCCCAAGTACATCGTCAATTCAACTGGCGACCAATTCTTCCTGCCGGATTCCTCGCAATTCTACTTCGACGATCTGAAAGGCGAGAAGTACCTGCGGTACATTCCCAATACTGACCACTCGCTGCGTGGTTCCGACGTCTGGCAGACCCTCACGGCCTTCTACAACGCCATCCTGAACAACCAGTCGCGCCCCCGCTTCGATTGGAAGTCCGGCAAGGACGGATCCATTCGCGTAACGACGGCCGGCGCACCGTCAGCCGTCAAACTGTGGCAGGGGACCAACCCCAAGCATCGCGATTTTCGCTTGGAGGCGGTGGGCCCCATCTTCAAGTCAACCGATCTTCAGCCGGTGAAGAAGGGCATCTATGTAGCCAAGGTTGATAAACCGGCATCCGGCTGGACGGCCTATTTTGTCGAACTGACGTTTCCCAGTTCGATCAAGTACCCGTTCAAGTTCACGACGCCGATACGTGTGACGCCGGATGTGCTGCCCTTCGCCGGCCCTGTGCCGGGAAAGACGAGGCTCGGCCCGCAAAAACAGGTGGACTGATTCTCAGCCCCGCTCTATTCGTAGGCGATGTGCAGCCCCTCCATGATGCCCTTCATGTAACCGAAGGCGAAGACCTTCCCCATCATGGCGTAGCCGGGAGTCGCATTCGACTCGCCTTCCATGGTCGGGGCGTGGTCCGGGCGCATGGGCCCGTCGAAGCCTGCATCGGCGTAAATCTTCAGCATGCGAGGCATGTCGGTCGGACCGTTATCGTGGAAAGTCTCGCGGAAGCGTTCGCCCTGCCCTTCTATGTCGCGGAAATGCACGAAGAAGATCTTCTTCGCGTTGCACCATTCGCGCGCCAGCTTGTAGATGTCCTCTCCCATGGCCTTGAAGTTGGCCTGGCAGAAAGTAACGCCGTTCATCGGGCTGGGCGCGATATCGAACACGCGCCGGTAGTTGGCCGCGCTGGTGAGGATGCGTCCGATGCCGCGCAACGGCGACAGCGGTGGATCGTCTGGATGCAGCGCCATCTTCACACCAGCGCTTTCAGCCACAGGCATGATGGTCTTGAGGAAGTATTCGAGGTTAGCCCAAATCTTCTCTTCGCTGATCTCCCCCCACTGCGTCAGGCCCTGCTTCCGCGCCTCACGATTGTCGAACTCTGACGTGAGCGCGCCGCCTCGCGCGGGCACGTCCACCCGGGTTCGATACCAGCCGAGACCCGCCATGAAGTTGTTGCAGACCATGGGGATGCCGGCGCGGCCTAGCGCATCGAGAGCCGCCTTGTAGTTCTGAATTTGCTCGTCACGGCCCGGCAGACCCAGCTTGATCTTCTCGGTGGGCACGGGGTCGCTTTCGACGCCGGCAATGCGCAGGCCCGCCTGCTGGAATTCCGACTTGATGGCCGCGATCGTTTCGACGTATTGTTCGCGCCGCACTTTGGCCAGCGCGCCGGTCACGCCCGCGATGGCCCAGTTTACGCCCATTTGGCGCGCCAGGCGCATACGGGAAGCCTGACCGGGCGAAAAGACCTCGCACAACTTGATGCCGCCGGCCGCAACCGGCGCCGACGCCAGCGGTACAGCCGCGGCCGCACCAATACACGCACGGCGCGTCAATTTCGCCATGAGTCCACCTCCCGCGCGAGCTACCAGCTTACACCCGGACGGCGTTGTCGGATGTCTGCGCGGTAAGAGCCGGGGGAGGCGGCTCCTTGAACCGCACGCTCACCAGTTTCGACACGCCCGGCTCCTGCATGGTGACGCCGTAGAGTGCCTCGGCCGCCTCCATGGTGCGCTTAGCGTGCGTGATAACGATGAACTGCGTGTTCTTGGACATTTCCTTGACCAGACGCGTCAAGCGAATGATGTTTGATTCGTCCAGCGGCGCATCCACCTCGTCGAAGATGCAGAACGGGCTGGGCTGGAACCGGAACACGGCCATCAGCAGGGCCATCGCCGTCAGCGCCTTCTCGCCGCCCGATAGCAGCAGCACGTTTTGCAGACGCTTGCCCGGAGGCGACGCCACGATGTCGATGCCGGACTCGGCGATATTGGTCTCGTCGGTCAATCGCATCTCGCCATTGCCGCCGCCGAACAGCACCTGGAACATCTCTCGGAAGTACGTGTTGATGCGTTCGTAAGCCTCGGTAAACCGCTTGCGCGACTCGATGTCGATGTCGTGGATGGCCTTCTCGGTGTCGCGAATGGAATCGATCAGGTCCTGCCGTTGCGCGTTCAGGAAATCATAGCGCTGCTGCGACTCCTTGAACTCCTCCAGCGCCTGCGGATTCACCGGCCCCAACGCCTCGATGCGCGCGACGATCTCCTGGTAGGCCTGTTCGGCCTCAGCGATGGCCTGCTCGTCGGGAATGGGTTCCTCGCCGGCAGTCAGCTCCGTGATCTGTGTATTCAGCTCCTTCCGGCTGGTTTCCTCCAGGTACTTCAGCTCGGCCTGCCGCTTCACCAGTTCGACTTCGATCTGCGATCGCTTGTCTTGCGCCGTCTGCACGTCTTCGCGCAGCTGCTTCAGTGCCTCTTCGATGGCGGTCACGCTCTCGCGTTCCACGCCCTCGGCTTCGGTCAACCGCTTGACCGACTCCTCAATGCCCGCGATCTCCTCGATGAGCTTGCCCGCGCGGTGGTCGAGCTCGATGTTGTCCGCCAACAGCCGGGCGCGCTCGACGCCCAACGCCTCCATCTCGGCGGTGAGTTCACGTTTGCGGTTGGAAACTTCTTTCCACTGCGACTCCAGCCGCACCTGCGCCGCCTTCTCCGCCCGGCGGCGTTCATCGAGACCTGCGAGTTCGGCGCGCAATGCGGAATGTTCCTCACCCGCGCGCGACACCTCGGCCCGCATCTTCTCGATGTCGGCGCGGGCGGCCGCAAGCGCTTCCTCCTGCGTCCGGCGGGCTTGCTCCTTTTCCTCCACCAGGCGTTGGCTGCGCTCACGCTGCTCGTCCGAACGGCGGCTTTCCTCGTCCAGGCGCGCCAGTTCCATCCTGGCGACCTTCAAGCGGCTGGCCGCGCGGCCGCTTTCCTCTTCCAGCTTGCGGCGTTCGTGATCCAGCGCCACAGCCTGTTTCTCGTTATCCTGCTGCGCGGCACGCAATCGCTCCAGGTCTGCCTCGGCCGCCGCAATCTCATTCTCAAGCTGCGTCAGCCGTCCGGCGGTGGCGTCTACTTCCTTGAGCTTCGCATCGCAGAGGACCTTCACTTCGCGCAGTTCACGCTTGAGCGCCAGCGGGCCGCTGGTGGACATCCGCCCGCCGCTGACCGCGTGCCCGTGATAGCAGACGCCATCCGGAAGCAGGAAAAACACGTCCGGATATTCGAGAGCCAGCCGCTGCGCCGCGGCGCGGTCCTCCACCACGAAGCAGCGCGCCAGACGCGGCAGGATCTCCGCCGGGGTGCGCGTCAGCCCGTTGGTGAACCGGAGCATGTCGCGCAAACGGCCCACGATACCGGTTTCCGGACCGATGGCCGGATCTTCCGGGTGCGGGCGTCCGTTGCGCAAATCTCCGTCCGGATGGACGAGGAACGTGGCGCGGCCTTCCATGTCGGTGCGCATCAGGTCGATGCCGCGCTCGGCCTGCTGCCAGTTGTCCACCACGACGTATTCGAGTTCGTCGTGCAGAAATTCTTCGGTGGCCTTCTCGTAAGCCGGATCGACTTCGACGAAGTCGGCCAGCACTCCAACGGCCTTCAGGTCCGCCGCCTGCCCCTGCTCGATGGCGGTGAACAGCCGCTTCACCGATTCGGTGGTGTAAGCACGGTGCGAGAGGATCTCGCCCAGTGAGTCCCGGCGCGCTTTGATGCGGGAAGACTCGGCGCGCAACTCATCCAGGCTGTGACGCGTCTGGCCGGCTTCGGTCTTCCGCGCAGCCAGCAGTTCCTCTACCTGTTTTCTTTCGGCCGCTACCTTGGCCAATTCCTGGCGCCGCGCTTCGATCTTGGCATTGAGGTCCTTGCCGGAGGCTTCAATCCATTCCAGATCGCTCGCCGCCTGTTGTTCGTCCTTGCTTGCGCGTTCGCGGTTGCGCTCGATCCCGGCCAAATACTCCTCGATCTGCGCTAACTGGTTACGAAGCGCGGAAGCTTCACCGAGCAGCCGCAGCACACTCTGGCGGCCGCTTTCGATAGCCTGCTCGCGTTCCCGCAACTGCGCCTGCAGGCGCTCCCTCTCCTCGTTCTTCGCCACCAGCCGGGCCCGCGCCGTCTCGGTGTGCTTTTCCAGCTCGACCACACCCTTGGCGTGCGCTTCCACCTCGGCCTGCAGCTTGGCCACTCGCCCTTCGAGCCCCTGGGACTCGGTCTCGCCCTGCGCAAGACGCTGCTCGATCGACCCGATCTGCCTGGCCTGATACTCCAGGCGCCCCCGCGCGCGCTCCTCTTCCAGCCGGAGGTCCGCCAAGCGCTTGCGCGCGCCCGTAAGCTCGCTCTCTGTGCGGTAAAGCTGCTCGCGAAGGCGGGCCTGCTCTTTGTCCTTCTCGGCGACCGCCTGCGCGCAGTTCCGCGCTTGCGTGGTGGCTTCGTTCAGGTCCAGGGCGACCTTGGCAGTGTCCCGCTCGATGGCCCGGTAGCGTCCCACCAGGCTCTTTCGCAGCGCTTCCACAGACTGCGCCTTGAGTTCTTCGTAGCGCCGAGCCTTGGAGGCTTGGCGCTTCAGCGAGTTCACCTGCCGGCTGACTTCCTCGAGAATGTCGAAAACACGCGTCAGGTTCTGCTTGGCGCTCTCCAGCTTGGCTTCCGCTAACCGGCGCCGGTTCTTGAACTTGGTGACGCCAGCGGCTTCCTCGATGATGGCGCGGCGGTCCTGCGGGCGGTTACTGAGGATTTGGCCGATCCGCCCCTGTTCGATGATGGCGTAGGACTCCGGCCCCAGTCCGGTACCCATGAAGATGTCCTGGATGTCGCGCAGGCGGGCCTGCTTGCCGTTTACCAGGTATTCGCTTTCGCCGCTGCGGAACAGGCGGCGTGTGACGGTAATCTCCTCGGAGTCGAGAACACTCTTGGGCTTCACCTCCGCCGACGCGGACTCGCCGTTCCCATTGCCGTTGGATTTATCCGGAACCTCAGGCGCTACTTCATGCGCACGCGGGTTCACCAGCGTCATGGTAACAGAAGCCAATCCCAGGGGTTTACGGTCCCGGCTCCCGGCAAAAATGACGTCTTCCATACGGGCGCCGCGGAGGCTTTTAGCGGACTGCTCGCCTAGCACCCAACTGATGGCATCGCTCAGATTGGATTTCCCGCACCCGTTGGGACCAACAACGGCCGTGATCCCCGAGCCGCTAAACCGCATTTCGCTGCGGTCGCAGAACGACTTAAAACCTTGGAGTTCAACACGTTTCAGTTTCAGCAAGCGGCCTTACCTCGCAACTAGCTGGAAATCGGGGCACATTGGCTCCGTCACTCGGGGGATGCCTCTATCGTAAACGGGACCGAAGCAAAAGGCAAGCACCTGATATACCTAATCCTGGGGTCTCCGAAAATGCGCCCCCACATCTTGTGGTACCCTTGCGCCGGCTTCCCTCCTCTTCCCTTATGATATGATCCTTCGCGCGGAGGGTACTTTAACCATGATGCAAATCGGTTTCCATACCGACGACTTCAACAGCGCCAACTGGAACTTCCCCCAATGCCTCGAGTGGGCCCAATCTCACGGGCTGCGCCAGATCGAATGCGCCGCCATCGACGGCGTCTATATGCTTCATTCTCTTGGCTATTGGCCGCATGTAGCTCTCTACGAAGACCCCATCCTGCTGCGCCGCAAGATGGACAAGTACGGCGTAGCCTTCTCCGAAATCGACGCGGCGTTCCCCCTGACGGTTCCTGAAAGCCTGACCATCGGCGTGGAGTACATCCTGCACACGATCCGTTGGGCCGGCCTGGCAGGCTGCCCAAGGGTGGACACCACCGACGACAAGCACAAGCCCGAAGGGATGACCGACAACGAGATTATCGCGCACATGAAAAGGGTGCTGGGCATCATCCTGCCCGTCGCCGAAGCGCATAAAGTGATCGTGAACGTGGAGCCGCACGGCTACTCGACCACCAAGCCGGAACTGATGGCGGAGATCCTGAACCTGTATGACTCGCCTTACTACGGCATGAACATGGACACCGGCAACACGTTCATCGCGGGGCGCGATCCGGCGGCGTTCCTCGACCAGTTCAAGCACAAGGTCAACCACGTGCACATCAAGGACGTGAGCCCGGAACTGGCCGCCGCCCTGCGCGGGGAACTGACGGGCATCGCGCTAAGTTCCTGTGCCATCGGAGAGGGCGTCAACGCGGACAACATCAAGAAATGCATCGGCATCCTGGCCAAGAGCGGCTTCCAGGGCACCCTCTGCCTGGAATGCGATGCGCAGGGAGGGCCGGTGCTCGATCGCAGCCTGAATTGGCTCCGCCAAGTGGTCGCCGCGGCGTAGGGGTCGAATCTATTCCATCCCTACGGTAGGATGGTTCTCATGTTAGGCCTGGACCGCGGCGCAGCCCGCGCGGGGTGGACCGTGCTCCTGATGCTGGCGGCAGCCGCCCTTATTTACCTGATTCGGGGCACCTTGCTTCTGTTCACCGTGGCGCTCCTGGTGGCTTACCTGCTGGCGCCGCTCGTAGATCTGGTGGACCGGCTGGCCTCGCGCCGCGTCCCGCGCACCCTTTCGCTGGCCGTGGTCTACGTACTGCTGCTGGGCCTTATCATTACCGGCGCGGGATTCACGGTGAACCGCATCGTAGATGAGGCTGGAACGCTCGCCGTCAAGCTGCCCGAATACCTGAAGAGCCTTGACGCGCCGCGCGAGTTGCCCCTGCCTGCATCGTTGAAGCCCATCGAAGCACAGGTGCGCGCAGCCCTGCGCGCCCAGATTGAGGCCAGCGCCACGGAGATCGTACCACTCATGCAGCGCGCCGGGATGAAAGTCCTGGCGGCGCTCGGCAACCTCGGCTACGTGATCCTGGTGCCAATCCTGAGTTTCTTCTTCCTGAAAGACGCTCGCGCTTTCCGCCAGACGCTGGTCGACCAGTTCATCGACTCGGACCGGAGGACGCTGGTGGCGGACATCGCTTCAGACGTCAGCCGTCTGTTGGCACAATACATGCGCGCGGTAGTGCTGCTGGCGGTAGCCACGTTTGTGTCGTATGGGATATTCCTGGAGGCTATGGGCGTACCGTACGCTCTACTCCTGGCCGGAGTGGCGGGTGTCCTGGAGATCATCCCGGTGCTGGGGCCACTCACGGCCTCGGTGATAATCCTGCTGGTCGCCGGATTCACCGGCTACCAGCATCTGTTCTGGATTTTGATCTTCCTAGGCGCATACCGGATCTTCCAGGATTATGTGCTGCAACCCTACCTGATGAGCGCGGGCGTGGCGCTGCATCCGATGGTGGTGATTTTCGGCGTTCTGGCGGGCGAGCAATTGGGTGGAGTGGCGGGCATGTTCCTTTCCATCCCGGTGCTGGCCACCCTGCGCGTGATTTATGTCCGGCTGCTGAAAGTGTATCGAGCCGGCCGGAGCGAGGTCCTGTGACGAGACGGCTCGCGCTGCTCGCGGCCATCGCGCTGCCTGTCGCCGCGCACATGGTGTCGATGAGCACAGGCGAAGCCCGCCTGGAAGGGGCGCGGCTGGTCTACAACTTGAGCGTCCCACTTTACGAACTGACGCACATCAAGAATCCCGAGCAGGCCCTGCTGGCGAACATCCACTTCTCCTCGGCGGGCGTCGAAGCGCGCGTGGTTGACAAGGCCTGCCGCGCCGATGTGGCCGACGCCGCCTATGTGTGTTCAGCGACTTACGAATTCCCCGAGCCCGTGGAGCGCTTCCAGGTAGAGTGTACCTTCCATGCCGTGACAGTTCCCAACCACGTACACCTGCTACGCGCGTCGATGGGAAGCAAGACCGACCAGGCGGTGTTCGATTTCTCGTTCACCAAGGCCGACCTTCGCTTCGCGCCGCCCACCACTTTCGAACTGATAACCTCGCAGGCCATGGCCGGAGCGTTCCGCGCCTGCGGCGGGCTGGCTCAGATGCTCTTCCTGCTGGTGCTGGTTCTGGCGGCACGTTCGCGACGTGAGCTGTTGGCCCTGGCCGGCATGCTCATCATAGGCGAGGCCGCCGCCTGCGTCGTCGCGCCACGGTTGGGCGTGCAACTCTCACCGCGCTTCGTGGAAGCCGCCGCGGCACTCACTGTGGCGTATCTCGCCGCGGAGATCCTGTTGCTGCCCGAGGCCCACAAGCGCTGGCTGATAGTCGGCGTACTGGGCGTGTTTCACGGGCTGAGCCTGGAGATGTTCATCCGCGCCAGCGGTTACCGCAGTCCCTTCGTACTGTCAGGGGTGATCGTGGCGGAACTAACGATCATTGCCGCGTTGGCGCTGCTGCTCGGACAGGTCCGGCGCGCCACCTCATCGCCGCTCGTCGTGCGCGTTCCCGCTGCGTTGTGCGCGCTGGTCGGCGCAGTGTGGTTCGGACTGCGGTTAGCCTCCTGATTTGCGGAACTTGCTCCAATCCACCACACCGCAGCGTTCGGCCCATTGCCGGTAGATCTCTGTCATTTCCTGAACACGCCTGGGCTCGCGCGCGGTCAAGTCGCGGATCTCGGTGCGGTCACGCTCCAAATCGTACAATTCCCAGTTCCCCGGGTAGCGCGACACCAGTTTCCACTTGCCCTGGCGCACGGCGCGGTTGCCTTCGTGTTCCCAGAACAGCGCTTCGTGCGGGCGGCGTTTGCGGCCCTCGAAGATGGGCATCAACGTGCGGCCTTCGAGCGGCGTCACGTTCGACGGGTAGGCCGCGCCAGCCACATCCAGGCACGTGGCCATGATGTCGATGATATGGCCGGGCTGGTGGGTGAGGGAGCCGGGCTTGGGCACAACGCCGGGCCAATATGTGATGAGCGGCGTGGCTATGCCACCCTCGTGGACCCAGTGTTTGTAAAGACGGAACGGCGTGTTGCTGGCGTTCGCCCACGGCAGGCCATAGCTGGTGAAGGAATCCGGCGTGCCGGGCAGCGCACCCGCCTTGCCGCGTTCGATTTCCTCGGCGCAACCGCCGTTATCGGCCAGGAACAGGACCAGCGTGTTATTTTCGACGCCCATCTCCCGTAGCTTGGCGAGCACGCGGCCGATGTTCTGGTCCATACGGTCGATTTGGGCGGCGTAAACGGCCATGCGCAGGTCGCGCATGTCGGGGTCCTTCACGTCCTTCCAGGCGGGGGCGGACGCATCGCGGGGCGTAAGCGGCCAACGGTGATCCACCAGGCCCATTTCGATCATGCGGCGGTGGCGCCGCAGCCGCAGTTCATCCCACCCGATCCTGTAACGGCCGCGATAGCGAGCGATGTCTTCCGGCCAGGCGTGCAGCGGCCAGTGTGGGGACGTGTAGGCGAGGTAGAGGAAGAACGGGACTTGACTCCCCTTTTGCTCATCGAGAAACCGCAACGCGTAATCGGTGAACGCGTCCGTCATGTAGAACTTTTCGGGCGGAGTGAATGGCTTGTTGCCGAACGCCATCTGGCGACCGGGGTCCAACCGGAAATAGTTACTTCCGCCGCTGATCAGGCCGAAGTACCGTTGGAAGCCTCGGTCGAGCGGCCAGTGCGGACGCTTCTCGCCGACGTGCCATTTGCCCGACATGAGCGTCCGGTACCCGGCGGGGGCGAGCGCCTCGGCGATGGTGACGCAGCGGTTGTTGAGGTAGCCCTGGTATGCGGGATAGCCGCGGTCGCTCACCATGTGGCCCACGCCGGCCTGGTGCGGATAGAGGCCGGTGAGCAGCGAGCTGCGCGTGGGACAGCAGCGCGCCGTATTGTAGAACTGCGTGAAGCGGACGCCGCCCGCGGCCAAGCGGTCCAGGTTCGGCGTGGCGATCTCCGAGCCGTAGCAGCCCAGGTCGGAGTAGCCCATATCGTCGGCCATGATGAGGACGATGTTGGGCCGTTTGGCGGTGGCGGCGCGCACGACGCCCGGCGCGCCGCACAGTCCGGTCAGAAACTGGCGGCGGTTCATCGGCATGCTGCAATTCTACCCCTTGCGGTGCGTTATCATGACGGTGGAAATGGGCTTGGTCACGGTTTCGGGCGAACCCGGCTGCCGCGTCGACGAAGCGGCCCGACTGGCGGCGCAGCGCCTGCACTTCGAACTGATTACCGAAACGCGCATGCGCGCGCTGCTCAGGGAAGAATTCGGCGAAGAGGGTCCGTTTCCCGACAAGGCCTACTCGGCCATGGTGGCCTCGATCATGACCCGGTTGGCCGCCGAACACCACATGGTCTTTTCGGCCGACTATGCCGAGTTCCTCTTTACGAAATTCCCCAACGTGCTGCGAGTGCATCTGATTGCGCCCGAGTCGCGGCGGTTGGGCATGTTCATGCTGGACCGGCGCCTGGAACGCGCCGCCGCGCGAACTGCGCTTGAAGAGGTGAATGTCGCGCGGCGCGCCGAATGCCAGAAGCGCTTCGGACGCGCGACCGTGCCGCCCACCCAGTTCGACATGGTGTTGAACACCGAGTGGCTGGACCCGGATCAGGCGGCGGGGATGATCGAAAGCCTGGTGGCGGCCAGGGGCTTGGTGGAGCAGGGCTTGCTGAGCCCGGCCGCGGAAGCGCAACTCCAGTTCCAGGTGCGCTATGAACTCTCCCGGCACGGTATGCATCCGCCGGGAAAAGCGAGCTTGAAGCCCGTCATCTTCACACATCCGAGCGAGCAGATTTTCGCCAACCTGCTCGATTTCTATCGCATCGTCTGGGAGTACGAACCACACAGCTTCGCCGTGCAGTGGGACAAGGACGGCAAGGTGCTCGAAGCCTTCACACCGGACTTCTACCTGCCGGAATTCGACATGTACGTGGAGCTGACGACCATGAAGCAGTCCCTGGTCACCAAGAAAAACAGGAAAGTGAAGCTGCTGCGGCAGATCTATCCGCACATCAACATCCAGGTGTTCTATCAGAAGGATTTTCAGAACCTGATTTTCAAGTACGGTATCTCGGAGCGGCCCATTAACGCATGAGCAAACCTATCGCGCCGGAAATCGACCACGTGCTGTTCACCGAGGAAGAGGTGAACCGGCGCATCCGTGAGGTAGCCGCGGAGATCTCGGAGAGATACCGTGGCAGGGACCTGAAGCTGATCGCAGTGTTGAAGGGATCGGTATTCTTCCTGACTGCACTGGCGCGGGAAATTGAAATCCCCATCAAAATCGACTTCCTGGCGATCTCGAGCTTCTCGAACAAACGCGGCGCGCCTGGCATCGTGCGCATCGCCAAGGACCTGGACGAAGGCATCGAAGGGGAGGATGTGCTGCTGGTGGAGGACATTGTCGACACCGGCTTCACGGCCCGCTACCTGCTGCAAACCCTGTCCGGCCGGGGCCCTAATTCCCTGGGCATCTGCACACTGCTGGACCGCACGCCACGCCGTATTGTACAGGTGCCGGTCGAATTCCGGTGCTTCGAAATTCCGGATCGCTTTGTAGTGGGCTGCGGGTTGGATTACAAGCAACTGTACCGCAACCTCGGATACGTGGCCGTGCTGCACCCCTCTTCCTGAGCGGTCGCTGCGTCACGCTTTGGCGGATTTGAATAGCCGCATGAAAACAGGGTCCGGACGCGTCCGCTTGTGAGCGGTCCTTTCACGGATGCTAGCCCACGCCTCGCGCTTGACCATAAGAAAACCGCGCACTACTTCGGGATCATACTGGGCGCCGGCTCCCGCCTCGATCTCTTTCCGTGCGCGTTCATAGCTCATCGCTTTGCGGTACGGCCGGTGCGAGGTCATGGCGTCGAACGAGTCCACGACGGAGAATATGCGCGAGCCAATGGGGATGGCATCGCCCTTTAGCCCATCCGGATAACCGGAACCATCGAAATTCTCATGATGCGTCAGCACGATCTGGCAAGCCGGCTTTAGCACTTCGATGCCCGATAGGATCCAGAAACCGATGCGCGGGTGCTTGCGCATCTCCACCCACTCCGCGGGTGTGAGTTCGCCGGGTTTGAGGAGGATGTTGTCGGGAATACCGATCTTGCCGATATCATGCAGCATGGCTCCCCGGCGAATGGCGTCCAACAGGACCGGGTCCACACCCATTGTGGAGGCCAGGTGGGCAGCGTATTCGCTGACCCGCTTGGAGTGCGATTCCGGTTCGTGCTCCCGCGCGTCCAAGGCGGCCACCATCGCGTCCAGAGCCTTATCCCACACCTCGTGCAATTGCGCCAGTGCCTGCCGCAACTCGCGCGCCTGTTCGTTGACCAGCGCCTCCAGTTCGGCCTTCTGCAGTCTATCCCGCCGCCGGTTCCGATGGGTTGAAAGCGCGCGGGCGACAACGGCGTCAAGATCCCCCAGGCTGAAAGGCTTCGAGACGTAATCGAGCGCGCCGCACTTCATGGCGTTAACCGCGCTGGCAACGTCGTCGCATGCCGTGATCACCACAACGCCGACGTCGTAACTTTTCGTCGCGATTTGCCCGAGCAACTCCAAGCCTCCCATGACCGGCATACGGATGTCAGTCACCACCAGTTCGACATCGTGCCCGGCCAGACGCTCCAGAGCCTGGACGCCGTCGGAGGCCTGCTCCACCGTGTAACCACGCCCGCTGAGGAATTGGTCCAGCATGTCGCGGATCGGCGCTTCGTCGTCCACGACCAGGATGCGGGCATTCGGCACAGGCATTCCAAACCTGTCTACCACGAATTCGAGCGAATTACCAGACCTAACGTGGTGTGATGAGCCCGCCGAGCTTGTCCTGCTGGCGGTCCCTTATGCGCGGGAAGCGCGTCGAGTAGGCTTCCAGGTACTTCAAGCCCGCGCCTGTGTTGTAGATCACGATCCGGCCGGCCGGATCGAGCGCGCCGTTTTCGACCAGCGTCCGGGCGGCAGCGACGCACGCGGCGCCCTCGGGGGCGGCGAAGATGCCTTCCCGCCGTGCCAGCAAAGTACCCGCATCCAGCATCTGCTGATCGCTCACGGCGACGGCCAAGCCACCGCTTTCCTTCAGGATGCGAAGCAGGAGGAAATCGGCAACGGGTTTGGGGACTCTGAGCCCGCTGGCGAGGGTGTGCGGTTCCGCGCTGGCGCGAGTCTCCTGATCGCCGCGTTCGAAAGCGTCTACCAGCGGGCGGCACCCCTCAGCCTGCACCGCGATCATGCGCGGCCGTTTGCCCGGGACCACCCAGCCCAGCGCTTCCAATTCCTCGAACGCCTTCCACATGCCGACGAGCCCCACCCCGCCGCCGGTGGGGTACAGGATAGCGTCCGGCAGGGTCCAGCGGAACTGCTCGGCCAGCTCGTAGCCCATGGTTTTCTTTCCCTCCACGCGGTACGGTTCGTGGAAGGTGCTCATGTCGAACCAGCCTTCTTCCGCCGCACGCTCGGCCATGACCTTTGCGCAATCGCTGATCAGGCCATCCACCAGCGTCACGTGGGCCCCGAAGGCGCGGCACTCGAGGTAGTTGGACTGGGGCACGTCGGCGGGCATGAAGATGTGGGATTCCAGGCCCGCAGCGGCAGCGTACGCCGCCATCGCACTGGCCGCGTTTCCGGCGGAGGGCAGGGCCAGCTTCCGGATCCCGAGTTCGAGGGCTTTGGAAACCGCGCAGGCCAGGCCGCGGGCTTTGAACGAGCCGGTGGGATTCACGCCATCATCTTTGAGCCACAGGTTCCGCGCGCCCCATTCGTCGCCCAAGCGTTTCAATGCGATAAGCGGCGTGAGCCCCTCGCCGAGCGAGATCATGGCGGCGGGCGAGTCGACGGGCAGCACCGGCGCATATCGCCAGATGTTGGATGGCCCGTGGTCGATCCACTCACGGCTCCAGCCTTCGCTGGCGCGGCCCAGATCGTAGCGGGCCATGAGCGGCCCGCCGCAATCGCACAGATTCCGCGGCCGGGCGGCATCGTAGCTAGCGCCGCAGCGGGTACACTCCAGATGGGTGAGCGTGGTCATTGTGGGAACGGATCTATGATAGCGGAAAAGTGAGCGCCCGTTTGCACGCCTCGCCCCGTGCGTGCGTCAATAATTACGTGAGAGGATTGTGCGCCCTTCTGGCCGTGTGCCTGCCTGTTTTGGCCGGCGAGTATGCGGTGCTGAAGTCGGGCTTCCGGATTTACGCCGAACGCCACGAAGTGACAGGGGCCGAGGTGTGCCTCTATACGCCGACGGGGCACATCGTCCTCGCAGGCGAGAGCGTGGCACGCTTCGAAGCCGAAGACTATACCCCGCCTCCCGCGCCGGCCCCTGTCGTTGAACCCTCTAAACAGGTTTCGAACGCGACACCGAAAGAACTGGTCCGCCGGGCGGCGCGCGGCCAGGATCTCGAAGACGCCTTCGTGCCGCTAGCCGAGAGCGTGGCGAAAATCGAGTCGGCGTTCCAGCGCGATGCAATCTCGCCCAAGGGTGCAGTGGGCGTCATGCAACTGATGCCGTCGACGGCGGCCGAGTTAGGCGCCAACCCGTACGATGCGGAGCAGAACGTGGAAGCGGGTGTGCGGCACCTGCGCGACCTGCTTGTCCGTTACCAGGACAAAGACGATCAGGTGCGCTGGGCGCTGGCCGCATACAACGCCGGCGCAGGCGCGGTGGAGCGCTACCAGGGCATCCCTCCGTATCGCGAAACGCGGCTCTACGTGGAAAAGGTGCTCGACGAGTACCGAAAACGCAAAGCCGCGCGCGCGGACGACTGATCGCTCACACGAACAGTAGCAGCGTCGAGATAAAGGTCAGCACAATGACTAGCACCTCGAAGATTCTGGGCGACATCTGGTTCACCAGCCATCGTCCGGCTGCGGCTCCAACCACGATCATGGGGACCATCGCTGCGTCGAATAGCAGCGAAGTGCGGCTGAACAGTCCATGTCCCGCATAGATGGGCAGCTTGGTCAGGTTGATGAGAAAGAAGAACCAGGCGCCGGTGGCTACGAACTCTTCCTTGGTGAGCCGCTTACCCAGCAAATAGAGATTCATCACCGGCCCGGCGGCATTCGCCACCGTGGTGGCGAAGCCCGCCGCTACCCCGAATGGAGCAGGATGCGCGGGAATGCGCTCGTCGCCTCGCCGGCGCCGGTACAGATACGCGAACATCATCAGAAGCACGATGGCGCCAACGATGGTTCGTAAGATGCTCTCGGGCAGGGCCAGCGCCGCGGCGCCCAGGATCATTCCCGCGGCAACCCAGGGCGCCAGCGAAAAAAGCTTGCTCGCGGCGGCATGGCGTCGCCATAGGATCACGGCGAATATGTCCGCCGTGCAGAGCATGGGCAGCAGCCAGCCGGCCGAGAAACGCGCATCGCCCACCGTCAACACCATGAGCGGCACCACCAAGATACCGAGTCCCGGCACACCTGTCTTGGCGATACCGACCGCCAGGGCACAAAACGCGCCCAGCAACCACTGCCAAACTGCCAGGTGAGGAAACACCCGCTATTTCGCCATCTCGGGCGGAATGGGCAGCGTCACCTTGCCGGTAGCGGCCCATTCGGCGCCGCGGGTGTACGTCACCACGAAGGCGGGCGTCTGTACGGCGGGAATGTCATGGCCGAGGACGGTGGCGAAGACGCGCCCCTTACCGTATTCAAGCGTCCACAGCATGGGCTCGTCCTTGCCCGGCCCAGGGATGGGCTGCTTCGGGTTCTTGTAGCGCGAATGATCGTCCCAGGCCGTGGCCAGCACGTGATAGGTGCCTTCCGGCTGCCAGCGAAGATTCGCGTAGAGTTCGTCGTTCGGCTGCGGGAAGGACAGCTTGAGGCCCTGCGTGATGGGGTGCGATGGGTCGGTGATCTTCACCGTGAAATCGTGAGAGGGCGAATGATGTCCCTGGCCGGGGCGCCAGTTCGCGCCCGAAAGTTTTTCGTACTCCGTCCAGCCGTCGAACGCGGCGGTCGAGAAATGGTACATGACCAGGCCTTTTCCGCTCCGCACGAACTCGAGCAGCGCGTTGTCGGCCCTCTCGCCCCAGCGCAGTGCGGGCTGGCGCTTGTCGAAGTAGTTCACGACAACGAGGTCATAAGGAGCCAGGCTTTCGGGTCCGCCGCCGCGGAACTCCTCAGTGACGCGGACTTCGAAACGCCCGGTGTCCTCGAGCACCTTGCGCAGATAGGGCGTCACGCCGCGCCAATCGTGGCCGTTCTGACCTGTGATGATCAGCGTCTGGATCTTGGGCGCCTGCGCCGCCTTGGACTGCGAGAAGGCCAAGGGCAGAAACACCGCGAGCGCGGCGGCAATAAGAGCGAACCGCTTCATATGCGAACCTCCGTGAGTTTAGGACCGGAACATCGCGGCCACCATCATGAACAGGATGGGGACGAGCCACACCGGAAGGGTGAGCAGGAACGCCTTCGATTTCGAACACTTGACCAAGGCCGCGAAGCCCACCACCAGTACGACAATGTACCAGATCTCGAAAACAGAGAAGAAATGCAGTGCCGCCTGGATCGGCTTGGAGAACTGCCCGCGTATGAGGAGATCGAGGCCGAGAGCGGGCATCATCTCCTCCATCGTCTGTATGTCGGCCGCCTTGGCCTTGATGACGGCGAAAGTGGCCAGTCCTTCCAGGAAAATGATCATTCCGGCGTTCGCGACCAGCGAGAAGAGCTTCTTGAAAACGACATCGAGACCGCCAAGTGTGGCCAAAAGCTTCAAGATGCCGGCCAGGATGAGAAGCTTGATCGCCACCAGCAGGGGCGAGGCGAAAGACATGATGCGCATGCCCTTCTCGATCATGGGGAGCGTGTTCTGATACTGCTCGCGCGGAATGTTGGGCGGCGGATTCATCGCCATCACCTGCACCGTCAGAGGCATCAGGAGGTAGCCGATCACGGCGGCACCGATACCGGCGATCAGGATTGGTACGAGCCAGGGGGCGCTGCGATCGATCCGGCGGGCGGCGCTGACCGGATCGACGAAAACTTCCAGCATCGTGAGGAACTGATCGGAACCTGTAGGACTGCCTGCGGAAGCAACTGGAGCTGTCATGGGAAAGCCTCCCGGGATGGATCTTGAGCAAAATACCACAATTCGTGCAGCTATCACAAATTCCGAAGTGGTTGTGAGAGACTGAATACGTTAGGAGCTGACGTGCAGGAATTTCTTCTACCGGAAACCACAGTTCGGGAAGACGGCGCGGGACCTGCCATCGGACTCGGCGCCGCGAAGGGCACGTTGATCGACATTACCCTCGGCATCACGAGGATCATTGAGCAGGAGAGCCTGGACGCGTCAATCTGGGGCTCAGCCGACGGGGTCAACTGGGGCGCGAAGCCGATCACGCAATTTCCACAGAAGTTTTACTGCGGGACTTATTCGCTCCAGGTCAATCTGGCGGATCAAGCGGATGTCGCGTTCCTGCAGGTTCGGTGGAAAGTCCACCGCTGGGGCCATGGCAGTGCGGCTCCGTTGTTCGGGCTTTATGTATTCGCGGAGACCGCCGCCGCGAACGCAGCTGAGATTTCTGCCGCTTGAGACCGCGCCGGCTCAGAGCCGGTTGATCAAGCTCGCCACGTAGGCGGCGCCGAAGCCGTTGTCGATATTCACTACCGTCACGTTGCTGGCACAGCTATTCAACATGCCCAGCAACGCCGCCAGGCCGTTGAAACTCGCGCCGTAGCCAACGCTGGTCGGAACCGCAATCACGGGAGCGGATACCAGCCCTCCCACTACGCTGGGCAGCGCCCCTTCCATCCCGGCGCACACCACCACCACGCGCGCCGCGGTGATGCGGTCGCGGTTGCTCATCAGGCGGTGTATGCCCGCCACGCCGATATCGAAGATGGCGTCTACGCGGTTGCCCATCACCTCGGCGGTTACCTTCGCCTCTTCGGCCACCGGGATGTCGCTGGTGCCGGCGGAGATGACGGCGATGGTTCCCTTCCCCGTGACCGTCTTGTCGCGCCAAACCCTCATGGCGCCCGACAACGGGAAGTATTCGGCATCGGGAACGCGCTCGCGCACCGATTCGGCCATCGCGGGATCGGCGCGCGTGATCAGGATATTGCGGGATTCCGAAAGCAGGTGCTCGGCAAGTTTCGCAACCTGCTCCGCGGTCTTGCCCTTGCCGAAGACCACTTCCGGCATGCCGTGCCTGAGCGCGCGGTGATGATCGAGCTTGGCAAAGCCCAGATCCTCGAACGGCAGATTGCGCATGCGGTCAAGGGCGGCGCCGACTTCGACCTCTCCGCTTTTGACCTGTTCGAGTAATTTCCGCAGCTGTCTCTGATCCATCAACTGCTAGTGTATCGCGCGCGGCACCCTATCCCGGCCGGCATCTATAATGGACACTCATGTCCGCGTCCGCTCCGCCTCCCCAACGCCTGCTCTACCTGGATGCCTTCCGGGGCTTCACTATGGTTGCGATGATCGGCGGAGGGTTCGGACTGTTGCATCTGCGGCAGTACCCCATCCTGAGCGGAGCGGCACGACAGTTCGAGCACACCGTATGGGAAGGCTTGACGGCGTGGGACCTGGTGCTCCCGTTCTTCCTATGCGTGGTAGGCGCGGTGATGCCGGCGTCGTTCGCCAAGCGCTGGGCCGCGGGCGAATCCTGGGCCGCGAGTTTCGGCCACGTGCTCCGCCGTTCGGCGCTGCTCATTGCCTGGGGCTTCTTCGAGCGCTCGGTGCAGACCGGTAAGCCCCTGTTCGACATCCTGAGCGTGCTGACGCACATCGGCGTCGTGTATCTGATCGCCTTTCTGCTCCTCAAGGCGTCATGGAAGACGCAAGCCGCGGCGGCGCTCGCCATCCTGGCCGCTCACTGGGGACTCTACCAGTTCGTTCAGGCGGATGGGATCGCCGGGCCGTTCGTTCGCGATGCCAACGTCGGAAGTCTTGTGGACCGCATGATCTTCGGCAAAACCTGGAGCGGCTCTTACACCAGCCTGAACATCCTGGCTGAAACGGTGAACGTGCTTGCGGGCGTACTGGCCGGCCGCCTCCTGACGAGCGGCTTGCCCCGCGCGCGCAAGATGGTGACACTCGCCAGCACAGGCACGGGCTGCGTTGTGCTGGGACTTCTGCTCTGGCAGTGGATTCCGATGATCAAGCGCCTATGGACCGCTTCCTACACCGTCTGCACGGTGGGCTGTTCGCTGCTTGCGTTGTTGCTTTTCTACTGGGTCTGCGAAGTGCTCCAGTGGCGCAGGTGGGCGCAGGTCTTCGTCGTTGTGGGTTCGAACTCCATCTTCATTTACCTGTTCCACGAGTGCAACGCGCGCTACTTCAACTCGATTGCCAGGACGTTCCTCGACTGGACCGTGCCCCGGACCGGCGCGTGGGGCCTGGCGCTCCAGGCATGGGCAGTACTGGCATTCGAGATTTGGGTCTGCTACTGGTTGTACCGGCGCAAGATCTTCTTCAAGCTTTGAACCGGCCCCGCGGTCGCATATAATGGCCGGTCATGGCTACCACGCAGGCTGCGCCCGCCGAACGTCTCTTTTACATTGATGCGTTCCGCGGTTTCACCATGGTGTGCATGTTCGGCAACGGTTTCGGGCTGCGGCACTTCAACCAGCACCCCGTGATCGGCGCCGTGGCCTATCAATTCACGCACGCCGCGTGGGAGGGGATGACTGCCTGGGACCTGGTGATGCCGTTCTTCCTCTTCGTGGTAGGAGCGGTGATACCTGTGTCATTCGCCAAACGCTGGGCGGCGGGCGAGCCATGGCGTCGAAGCCTCTTCCACGTGCTGCGGCGCTGCGCCCTGCTGGTGCTGCTCGGCTTGTTCGCGCGCTCCATCCAGGCCGGGCAACCGGTGCTCGATCTGATCAACGTGCTGCCGCACATCGCTTTCGCGTACCTGGTGGCGTTCCTGGTGTTGCGCGGTTCTTGGAAGCTGCAAGCCGGTACTGCCGTGGCGTTCATGGCTGCGCATTGGGCAATCTACCAGTTCGGTACCGCGCCCGGAGTCTTGGGTCCGTACGTGAAAGACGCCAATATCGGCAGTTACCTCGACATGCTGATCCTTGGGAAGAACTGGCCCGGATCGTACGCGACCATCAACGGCGTCTGTTCGGTCGCGAACGTTCTCGCCGGCGTGCTCGCCGGACGTCTCATGACCGGCACCCTGCCTGCAGCGCGAAAGATGGCGATCCTGGCAGGAGGTGGCTTGGCGTCGATCGGGTTGGGATTGCTGCTGTGGAACTGGATCCCCCTGATGAAGCGTTTGTGGACGGCCTCCTTTGCGATGGTCTCGATAGGCTATTCGCTGTTGGCGCTGCTGGTCTTCTACTGGATCTGCGAAGTGAAAGGCTGGAAGAGGTGGGCCGGCGTCTTTGTCGTTGTGGGATCGAATTCCATCTTCATCTACGTGTTCCATGAAAGCACGGGCCGCTATTTGCATTACATCGCCAAGACATTCCTCGGCTGGATGGTGCCGCTCTGGGGTCCCTGGGGACTGTTCGCGGAATCGTGGGCCGTGATCCTGTTCGAGATCTACGTCTGCTACTGGCTCTACCGGCGCAAGATCTTCTTCAAGCTGTAAGCCTGCCTTACCGCATGTAGAACAGGCTCAGGCGGGGGAGGCCTAGCGATTCGAGGAGGCGACGGTCCAGGTACTGGCGCTCCAGGCGCGCGAGCTGATCGGCGCTCATCTTGCCGCGGTAAGGCCGCAGTTCCAGATCCAGCGCGCGGCGGGCTTCCAGCATGTCGTCCTCTGCCTGTTGCGTGCGCGCGAAGGCGATCATCTTCTCTTCCAGCACCGTCAGGCGGCGCTCCAGGTCTTCGAGGTCTTCGTACTGCTTCTCAGCGTCCGTAGCCAAGGCTTCGAGCGAGGCGGCGAGTTCCGCATATACCTCGCCAGCCTGCTTGCGCAGATCCGCGCCGTTACGCGTCAGGTACGAGCGCAGTTCGTCCAGCTCGAACGGCGCCGCGGCCGGACGTTTCGTCGGCGCGGGAGCGATCCCCTGCATGGCCTCGGCCTCCTCGAGCACGGCCTGCGCGCAATAGGCCAGCGAATTGATACTACGGATCTTGGAACGGCCCGCGCGCCACTTCTCGAACGCGCGGTCGATGCCGCGCAGCACGGCTTCCAACGGCACGCCGGCGTTCTTCCAATCCTCGATGAGCGCCCAGTCCAACGGACTGAGCAAAAAGAGTGCCGTGCCGCGGGCCTGCTGGAACCGCTCCTCCACTTCGGTGAAGTAGTTGAAGTAATTCAGGTCCCAGTGTTCTTGTTCCCCGTTCACGGCTTGCGATTCCGTTCCCAGATGATCTGGAGCCCTTCCAGTGTGAGATCCTCGTCCACGTCCTTCAGGTAGCGCGAGCCGCGCACGATCATGTGCGCCTGGCCGCCGGTGGCGACGGCCCGCGTATCCGGACCCAGTTCGGCGATCAGCCGCTCCAGGATACCGTCGATCATGTCCACGGCCCCGTAATAGAGTCCACTCTGCATGCTGCCGACCGTGTTCGTCCCGATCAGCTTCTCCGGCTCGCGAAAATCGACCAGCGGCAGGCGAGCCGTCTTCGAGAACAACGCTCCGATGGAAATGCCGATGCCCGCGCAGATGAGCCCACCCAGGTATTCGGCCTGCGCCGAAATGGCGTCGAAAGTGATAGCCGTGCCGAGATCCACGACCACGCACGGGCCTCCATGCTTGTGGAAGGCCGCGACGGCGTTCACGATCCGGTCCGCGCCCACCTCGCGCGGGTTCTCGTAACGGATGGCGAGGCCGGTATCGGTGGCCGGCGTGACGAACATCGCATCGGTGCGGAAATAGCGCCGGGCCATCTGCGCCAGCGAAAGGTCGAGCGGCGGCACCACACTGGCGACGATGATGCCATCCACGCCGTCCAGGCTCAAACCGGCGAGTGAGAAGATGTTGCGGAACAGGATGCCCCACTCATCCACCGTCTGATCGTGTACGGTCGAGAGGCGCCAGCGTCCGGTCAGCTTGGTTCCGTCGAAGGCGCCGATGGTGATGTTGGTGTTACCGGCGTCGAGCGCAATCAGCATATCGTTCAAGCCTCCAGCGGGCGCACGCCCCCGCTCAGCACGAGCTCGCGCGCACCAGCGTCGGTGCGAAGAATGAGAAAGCCGGCCGGATCCAATCCTTCCGTTACGCCTGTGAGCCGGCGCCCACTGTCCTCTACGGCCACGCGCCGGCCGCGAACGAAACTGGACGCCTTCGCGAAGTCGTGCAGGATAGCGTCCGCGCCGGCACTAACAAGCTGCGCTGTCCGGCGGTCGATCGAATCAAGCAGCGCGAGCAACAGCAGTTCGCGGCTTTGCTCGCGGCCCGTGACCATCCGCAGCGAGATGGCGACGTCGCCGACGGCCTCCGGAAACCGCTCGTGATTGGCGTTGATGCCGATGCCGGCGATCAGTGCGTCCCCGTGGTTTTGCACCAGGATGCCGGCGCACTTGCGCCCGCGCGCCAGCACGTCGTTGGGCCAGCGCAGGTCGCACCGCAGGCCCGTCGCCAGCGCGACGGCATCCACCGTCGCCAGGCCCAGCGCGAGAGTCACGAGAGGAAGCCGCGGGGCCGGAAGCGGCAGGCGCAGCACGACGGAGGCGTACAGCCCCGCGCCGGGCTCCGAGTGCCAGGAACGCCCTAAACGCCCCTGCCCGGCAACCTGTTCTCCCGCCACCGCCACCGAACCGTGAGCGCAGCCTTCGCGCAGCAGAGCTTCGGCGTCGAGCATCGTCGAACCGGTCCGCGCGACGTACTCGATCCGCCGCCCGGGCAGCCGGGCGCGAAGCCATTCGACGTCGAACGCCGTGGTCACTCCAGCTCCAAACGGAAATTGATGTCCACCGCGACCGCAGAGTGCGTGATGGCGCCGGCGGAAACGAAATCGGCGCCCGCATCGGCGTAAGCACGCACGCTGTCCAGCGTAACGCCGCCGCTCAGTTCGACGGTAGCGCGGCCTCCGATCACACGGATCCACTCGGCAGCCTCGGCGGGCGTCAGGTTGTCGAGCAGCAGGTGGCGCGCCCCGCACGCCAGCGCTTCCTCAAGCTCGGCGCGGGTACGCACTTCTATCTCGACATCCAGGTTGCAGTTCGAGAACCGCTCCAGCGCGGCGCACACACCGCCCGCGGCCGCAATGTGATTGTTCTTGATGAGCACCGCGTCGAACAGTCCCAGGCGATGGTTGGTGGCGCCGCCGGCGGCAGCCGCCATCTTTTCCAAACGCCGCAAGCCGGGGGTGGTTTTGCGCGTGTCCAGGATGCGGCAGTGCGTACCTTGAACCGCGTCGACGTATCGCCGCGCCAAGGTGGCCACGCCGCTCAGCCTTTGCAGGAAGTTCAGCGCGACGCGTTCACATTCCAGCAGCTTCCGCGCCGGGCCGCGCACCTCGGCCAGCACATCGCCCGGCTCCAGCCTGGCGCCGTCGCTGCGCAGCAGGGTCAGCTCGTCTACGCCCCCGCGCTCCGCGTAAATCAGATCCAGGAGTCCGATGCCTGCGAGCACCAGCGGCTGGCGCGCGACGAAACGGCCGCGCGCTGTCGCATCCGCACGCACGCAGGTATTGGTGGTAACGTCACCCGAGCCGATGTCCTCGGCCAACGCGCGCCGCACGGCGTCCACCACTTCCGAATGTTGATATTTCAGCATCATGACGCAGCCAGATCACTCAACGCCGCGCGCTTGTTGGCGACCTGCGTGCGGTAGTCCTCGAGTTTGGCGCGCATGGATTCGACCACGGCGGCCGGGGCGCGGCTGGTGAAGGCATCGTTGGTAAGCTGGCGTTCGGAGTTGGCGATCACCTTCTCCAGTTGCTCGATGTCTTTCGTCAGTCGCTGGCGCTGCGCTTCGACCTGTGACGCCGCCACTTTCAAGCGCATCTGGAACGCGGGCGCGTCCGCGGCGGCTTCACTGAGGTCCAGGTTGATGCGCGCGAGCGCCTCGATCTCCGCTTTGTGCGCACGCGCAACCGCCAGCGCCGCACCGCGCGTCGAGAGCGCCACATCCACCTTCTGCTTCGGTTCGATCTTATTCTCCGCGCGCAGGTTGCGCGCGGCGGTAACGGTCTCCTGCAGCAGCCGCATCTGCTCTTCGGCCCCGGCATCAGCCAGGGATTTGGGAACCGCCGGAAACTCGCTGACGGCGATAGACGGAGCGCGGTTCGCGGCGCCTTCGGTGATCCGCTGCCAAAGCTCTTCGGTGATGAACGGCATCACCGGATGCAGGAGCCGCAACGCCGCTTCAAAAACCGTAAGCAGGTTGCGCCAATCATCGGTCAGGCCGCTCGCTTCCTTGAACCTCAGTTTCTTCAGCTCCACGTACCAATCGCAGAATTCGTGCCAGAAGAACTCCCACACCAACTGCGCGGCCTCGTGGTAGCGATAGGTTTCCATCGCGCGGTTGGCCTGCTCCGACGCGTAACGCAGCCGGCTGAACATCCACCGGTCTTCGAGCGGCGCGTTTTCGGTGATGGCGATCTTCCCGGGCGCCCAACCTTCCACGCCCGAACGCTCCATGTTGAGGAACAGGAAGCGCGCGGCGTTCCAAATCTTGTTGGCGAAGGCGCGGGCGCTATCGACGCGCTCTTCGGTGAAGACGATGTCGGTGCCCGGCGCGGCGCCCTGCAGAAGGGCAAGGCGGACGGCGTCGGTGCCGTACTTCTCAGTGATCTCCAGCGGATCGATGGTGTTGCCTCGCGTCTTCGACATCTTCTGCTTTTCGGCGTCGCGCACCAGACCGTGTATGTACACCTGGCGGAACGGCACGTCGCCCATGCACTCCATGCCCATCATGACCATGCGGGCGACCCAGAAGAAGAGAATGTCGAAACCCGTGATCAGCAGGGAGGTGGGATAATACCGGGCGAGGTCCGGCGTCTTTTCCGGCCAGCCCAGGGTCGAGAACGGCCACAACCCGGAACTGAACCACGTGTCCAGGACGTCGGGGTCCTGTTTCAGTTTTTCCGATCCGCAATGCGCACACTTGGCCGGCGTTTCGCGGCTCACGGTCACTTCGCCGCAATCCGCGCAGTACCAGGCCGGGATGCGGTGCCCCCACCAGAGCTGGCGCGAGATGCACCAGTCGCGGATGTTGTACATCCACTCGTAGTAAGTCTTGGTCCAGTTCTCGGGGACGAACTGGATGCGCCCGTCTTCCACGGCCTTGATGGCGGGCTCGGCGAGCGGCTTGGTTTTCACAAACCACTGCGTCGAGATGAGCGGCTCCACCACGGTCTTGCAGCGCTGGCACTTGCCGAGACTCACTTCGTACGGCTCGGTCTTTTCGACAAGTCCCTGGTCTTCGAGATCGGCCAGCACTTTCTTGCGGGCCTCGTAGCGGTCCAGTCCGGCGTAGGGTCCGGCGGCCGCGGTCATGCGCCCATTCTCGTCGATGACCTGGATCTTCTCCAGGTTGTGACGCTTGCCGGCTTCGAAGTCGTTGGGATCGTGAGCGGGCGTGACCTTCACCACACCGGTGCCGAACTGCGGGTCCGCCAGGTCATCCAGGATGATGGGAATCTCACGGTTCATCAGCGGCAGGATGACCGTCTTGCCGTGCAAATCGAAGTAGCGCGGGTCCTTGGCGTGGATAGCCACGCCGGTATCGCCGAGCATGGTCTCCGGCCTCGTGGTGGCCACCACCAGCACGCGAGAGGTGCCTTTCACCGGGTAGCGCAGGTGCCACAGATTGCCGGCGGTGGCGTCATGCACGGTTTCCAGATCCGAGATGGCCGTGTGGCAGCGCGGGCACCAGTTCACCATGTACTCGCCGCGATAGATGAGGCCCTTTTCGTACAGGCGCACGAAGACTTCGCGCACGGCGCGAGAGAGACCTGCATCGAGAGTGAACCGCTCGCGACTCCAGTCGCAACTGGCCCCGGTGCGCGTCATCTGGCGCTTGATATTGTCGCCATATTCCTGCTTCCAGGCCCAGACGCGCTTCAAGAACTCTTCGCGGCCGATGGCGTGGCGGTCGATGCCTTCGCTCCGGAGCTTCCTTTCCACTACCATTTGGGTGGCGATGCCGGCGTGGTCGGTGCCGGGCAGCCACAACGTGTTGTATCCGCGCATACGGCGCCAGCGGATGGTGGCGTCGATCTCGGTGTGCTCCAACATATGCCCCATGTGCAGACTGCCGGTGACGTTCGGAGGAGGGATTACCAGCGAGAACATCTCGCCCGGCGTGTCCGGCGAGACCTGGAACAATTTCGACTCGATCCACCATTCGGCCCATCGCGGCTCGAACCGCTGGGGCTCGTACACTTTGTCAATTTGCATTGGAAACTAC
>JAJFUV010000278.1 GCA_021372245.1 Terriglobales bacterium | reverse complement strand
CTGCTTGTGGAAGTGCCTGGTGGCCTCGCGGCGGAGATCCCCGTCACCCCACTATTCGAGACCATCCACGACCTGGAGCGCAGCGAGGGAATCGTCGCGGGCTTCCTCGATCACGACGTGACGCGGCGCACCTTCGAGCATCTGGAACGGCGCGACCGGCGTGGCGCGCACGAACTGGTGGTGATGCTCGGCTACAGCGACAGCAATAAGGATGGAGGCATCCTGGCCAGCCACTGGGGTATCCATCTGGCCGAGCGCAACCTGGCCCGGTTGGCTCGTAAACGCGGCCTGCGGGTGGCGTTCTTCCACGGTCGCGGCGGCACCGTCGGGCGCGGCGCGGGACCTATCCACGCATTCCTGGAAGCGCTGCCGGGCGGCTCGCTCATGGGCCGTATGCGCGTCACCGAGCAGGGCGAAGTGATCGCGCAGAAGTACGCGAACCGCGTGACCGCGACCTATCACCTGGAGCGTCTGCTGGCCGGCGTCACACGCACTACCATGCTGCATGAACATTGGGATGCGCCTCCGCACCCTCTCGAGCGTTTCTGGCCCGCGGTGGTCGAGCGAAGCTTCCAGGCCTACCGGCAGTTAGTTGAGCGCGATGGCTTTGTGACCTTCTTCCGCCAAGCCACGCCCATCGACGCCATCGAACGCACGCGCATTGGATCAAGGCCCACGCATCGCACCGGAAAGCAAACCATCGAGGATCTCCGCGCCATCCCGTGGGTGTTCAGTTGGAGCCAGGCACGTTTCCACCTGCCGGGATGGTACGGAGTCGGGTCGGCACTCGAATGGCTGCGCGCGGAGCACCCAGGCGAGTGGAGTGAACTTTGCGGCCCCGTCCGCACGTGGCCGTTCTTGGCTTACCTGCTTGAGAACGTAGCCGCCGCGGTGCTGATGGCAAATCCCGGCGTCATGCGCATGTACGCCTCGCTGGTTGAGGATGCCGCGGTACGCGACGACATCCTGGGAGCCATCCTGGCCGAGTACGAGCGGACACGCGCTCTGATCGATGAGCTTTTCGGCGCTCCCGGCGAGTCACGCCGCCCCCGCCTGATGCTTGCCATCAGCTTGCGCAGGCAAGCGCTCTTACGGCTGCATGAAGAGCAAGTGCGCCTGCTGCGTGCCTGGCGAGCCGATCCGCGCGAAGATACGATGCGCGAACTCCTGCTCACCGTGAACGCCATCGCCATGGGCCAGAAAACAACCGGCTAGAGGCTGTATGTGGGGCAGCGTCCCCACTGGCCTCCGCGCTAGAACGAAAACTGCACCGACCGCAGCATCTGGTTGAAGGCTTGGTCTACGTATTGCCGCTCGCTGTCGGGCGATATGAACACGATGTACATGATCCCGCTCGGATGCGCCACCGTCACCAGCCGGTCCAGTTCCGTCTGGCCCTGGAAGATCGAGTTGGCGTACAGCGACGTCACGATGGCGCTCTTTCCGCCGACGCGGGTCTCGACAGGCATGTCGCGGCCGGCGCGCATGCTGGGATCGCCGCCACGAAGCTGCGAGACCAGTTCGTCGGTTGCTTGCCACAGGCTGACATTGGCGTTCTGCGGCTTGTAGAAAGCTACGATCGTGCCGTACCCCACGCTCAACCCGTTCTGCCCCTGCTGAGCGCCGGAGGGCGGAGCGATGGTGACGCTGGAATTATCCTGGCTAGGCGCCGTCTGCCAGTTTTCAGGGTAGGATATACGGAACTCTTTCCCCTGGAACTGCTGCATGCGTCCGGAGGGGCGGCTGTTCGGGAGGGAAAGCCCGGCCGGAGTTGTTGCAGTTCCACCCTGCTGCTGTCCTTGCGCCTGTTCTTGTGCCTGCGCTTGTGCCATCGTCTTCTTGGGAGCAGGTATGCCGGCGACTAGCGTCTTCATCCTGGCCAACTGCCCGCTGTCTCCCGCGTAGTTCCGCTGGGGCATCTGCTTGATCATGTCCTGGATCGCTTTCATGCGATTGCCGGGATTGGGGTGGTCCGAGAGAAACTGCGGTCCCCGCTGTCCGCCGCCGGCTTCCAGTTTCTCGAAAAAGCGAGCCATCTCCACGGGGTCGTAACCAGCTTGTGCGGCAATCTGCGCGCCCATCAGGTCGGCTTGCGTCTCCGCCGTGCGCGAGAACTTCAGGAGCAGGGAGTTCGCGCCCAAACCAATCCCGAGTTGGCCGAGCTGCCCCAGGATGCCGCCGCCCAGTTTCTGGCTGGCCAGCATCGCGGGTAGCTGGATCAGGTTTGCCTTGCTTACCTGATTCGTCCCGTGCCGCAGGGCCACATGCGTGATCTCATGCGCGAGAACGCCGGCTATCTGCGCTTCGTTGTCCGCGGCGGCGATCAGGCCGGTGTGAACGAAAGCTGGACCGCCCGGCAGCGCGAACGCGTTAATGCTTTTGTCATTGACAACCTTGAATGTATACGGATACTTGTCCGCCTGCGGTTGCGCGGCGAGTTTCTTCCCGATGTTGGCGATGTAGTCGGTCAGTTCCTTGTTATTCACTACCTCGACTTGCTTCTCGATCTGGCCCGCCGATTCCTTGCCCAGTTGGACATCCTGGTCCTTAGAGAAGAGATTGAAGCCGGGTTTGAATTGCGGCAGTTGCGCGAAGCCCGGCACTACCGCGCAGAGAAAGAATGCTACCGCCGTCGTTCCTTTTCGCATTCCACGCATTTCCATTGCCCTCCCTATTGCCACCTTACCTCCGGCTCGGAGACGTTGCCACTGAGCGTCAGAACGCCGGCTGCAGGTTGCCGTTCGAATCCTCCCAATGAGGCATCCAGACGAGCGCCACCAGTCGCACCTGGATGTTGGTTCTCTTCAACTTCACCGGCACAGGCTCGAATACTTCCGCCGCCGGACTCATCGCCGCCTCGATTGCCTGTCTCTCGGAGTTGAACTGGGTTTCCAGATCCGAGAGTTGCTGCTTCATGGCTTCCACCGTCTCCCCTGCGCGGGCGACGTCCTGCGACTCTTTCCACGCGCGGCTTCCCGCGCGGGCGGCAGTCGCGGCCCGTCCCATCGTCGACGTGCTGATGGCTTTTCTGCCCAGGAAGGCACCCAGCAGCGTGGCTCCCACGCTGATGGCGGTCTGCATTTTCTGCGCGCTGGCCTGCTCCCGCTCGCGCTCCACGGCCTGTTCCGCACGGCGGATCCTCTCTTCGAGAGCGGCCATCTTCGGCGCATAGGTGTTTCGCAGTTTCTCTATAGTCTCATCGCGCTTTTCGCGGCCCACCAGTTGGAGCCTGGCGCGGAAGTCGCGTTCCGGCTCTCCCGGTTGCGAAACCTCACCCAAACTTGGACTCTTCAACAATTCCAACGTCTGGCTCCCGTACAGCCATGTCCCGAAATTTTTGCTCCAAGCCGCGTAGCTCTTGGCTTTGGCCGCATCAGCGGGCAGTTCTCCGAACGAGGCATCCTCGGCCGGGTCGCGCTCCAGATCCTCGGCGGTAAACTGTGCCTCTTCGCCGTTCTGCCAATCCACCGCGACGGCGCCGGACCCAATGGCCGTCAACAGAGTGAGATCCTTCGGGTAGTCCACTTTTGCCTTGGCGTCCACGAAACGCATCTGCGCGGAGCCGAGCAGCATCGGCTCATAAAGCAAACGAGAGCCAGCCGGACACGCGCCCCGCACGGGCACGAAAAACTGCTCTACCTCGGGAGGCAGAACGGGCCGCAGCGCGGCTTCCAAGGATGGCTTGGTTGCGGACGGGGCCGCCGTCTGAGTTGCAGGCGCCGCCACGGCCGCATGTTCCCGCGCCGCCATTAGCGTCTTGATCTGCGTTCGCGTCAGCGGTCCCCGCAGATAGGACATCACCCAGCGCGTCTCGAAGACCACGGGCGCGTCTTCGTGGACATTGTTCATCAGGAAGACGCGATTGGTGAGCTGCGAAAGGATCTGCTCCATCCGCTGCCGGTCGACACCGGCGGCCGCGGTTTCGAGCCCGTCCAGGACGCGGTTGCGGTCGCGCTCCGTTTGGAGCCGCCCGATGAACCAGGTTCCGGCGTTCGCCAGGCCCTTGTAATCCAGGTCCACCGGATTCTGCGTCGCCAGGACCACGCCCACTCCGAACGCGCGGGCTTGCTTGAGCAGCGTTAGCAACGGCTGCTTGGAAGGCGGATTGGCCACCGGCGGGAAGTAGCCGAAAATCTCGTCCATGTAAAGCATCGCGCGCAGACTCGTGGTCCCGGACTGCATGCGCATCCAACCCAGAGTCTGATTGAGCAGCAGCGAGACGAAGAACATGCGCTCGCTGTCCGATAGGTGCGCGATGGAGAAGATCGAGACGCGTGGCTTGCCCTGCGGCGTGTAAAGCATGCTCGCGATGTCCAGCGGTTCGCCTTCCAGCCACGCCTCGAAGCCCGGCGAGGCCAGCAGGTTGTTCAGCGACATCGACAGCGCGAACCGCTCCTTGGCCGGGTAGAATGCTTCGACGTCGAGCACTCCGATGCGCGCCACGGGCGGCGTCTGCACTGCCTGGATCAGCGCCGCCAAATCCAGGTCTTTCCCCTGCTTCCAGGCGTTGCTCAGGATGGTGGCCAGCAGGATGTGCTCCCGGCTCTGCACCGGGTCCGCTTCGATGCCGAGTAAGCCCAGCAACGCGCTGGTGGTGGCGTTGACCCGCTCGCGCAGCAGTTCCGGATCCTCCACGATTGCGGGGCCTGGTGCGGCAAACGATTTCAGGATCGAGACCGGCAGGCCAGCAGTGCTTCCCGGCGTGTACACGGCGAAGTCCGCCGCTTCTTTCAAACGCCGGATGCGGCTGGCGTCCTGCCCCCAAGCTGCCAGCCCCTTCTTCCAAAGCTCCGCCTGTTGTGCGGCGAATTCCTCGGGCGCCATTCCCTTTCTGCGCGCATCGTCCTCGTTGATCCAGGGCAGGAAATCACCCGGCGCCAGGTCCGGGAAGGTCAGCAGCAGGTTGGAGATGTCGCCCTTGGGATCGATGACCAGCGCCGGAACACCGTCGATGGCAGCCTCTTCCAGCAGCGTGATGCACAGTCCGGTCTTCCCGCTGCCCGTCATGCCGAAACACACCGCATGGGTGACAAGGTCCTTGGAATCGTACAGGACCAGGCCATCCAAAGGCTTGCCGGCCGCCGGATCGTAGGGACGGCCAAGGTAGAAGGATCCAAGCTTTTCGTAGTCGATCATGGGCGTCTGCAATTATACCGCCGGCTCTTGTTCTAGCTCCCGTTTTGGTGCCCGCCCGCCACGCCTTGACATGCGGCAGAGTGTGGGACGACCATAATCGGCATATGCGGATGAGAAGACTGGGCACGTTCTGGGTAGCCGCGTTCTGTTGTAACTTTGCCTTGGCCGACGTGATCGTCATGAAGAACGGTGACCGCGTCACCGGAAGCATCGTCAAGAAGAGTGGCAAAGAGATCACCATCAAGACCGACAAGTTCGGTGTCGTCACCGCCTCCTGGGAGGACGTGGAGTCCGTGAAGGCCGATAAGCCGGTGAACCTGGTCCTCGAGGACGGGCGGACGGTTCAAGGTACGATGGCGACGGTCCGTGACAAGATCGAGGTGACGGCGAAGGATACCACCCTTACCGTGGCGCCGGCCGACGTCGCCACGATTCGTGATGCCGCCGAACAGCAGGCCTACGAGCGGCTGCTGCACCCAGGCTGGGGTCAACTCTGGACCGGAACCGGCACCATCGGATTCGCCGGCACCGCCGGTAACGCGAAGACCCTGACTTTCACCACCGGCGTCAACGCGGCCCGCATCACCAACACCGACAAGACCTCGCTGTACTTCAACATCATCAAGGCGTCGGCCCTGATCAACGGCAAGAGCGCTTCGACCGCCCAGGCTGTCCGTGGCGGGCTGGCCTACGGTCATGACGTGAGCCCGCGACTGTTCGTGAACGCGTTCAACGATTACGAGTACGACAGGTTCCAGGACCTGGATTTGCGGTTCGTGCTCGGCGGCGGCTTCGGCTTCCACGCTGTCAAAACGGAGAAGAGCCGCTTGGACCTGCTCGGTGGCGGCGCTTTCAACCGGTCCAGCTTCAGCAACTCGCTGATCCGGAAATCCGGCGAGATTTACTGGGGCGATGAATACAGCCTGAAAGTAAACTCCGCCACCAGCCTTGTCCAGAGCTTCCGGATGTTCAACGACATGTCGCACACCGGCGATTACCGCATGAATTTCGACATCGGCGCTTCAACGAAGCTGTCCAAGTGGCTCACCTGGAATGTCAGTATGAGTGACCGCTATCTGAACAACCCGGCTCCGGGCCGCAAGACGAACGACTTGCTGTATACCACTGGCCTCGGAATCACGTTTGCGAAATAACCAGCGCTGGGATGCCGGAGGTATTGTATTGAGCAGGACGACCGCTCCATTGGCCGCCCGCTGGAGAGCAGATCATGACAACAGGCTTGAAATGGATGGTCCTGGCTGCCGCCGTCATGGTGGCGCAAGCCCAGGTTTCCGAACAGATCCGGCGCGCCGCGATCAGCGGATCGGGTGGCACTTCAGGCAAGTGCACCATCGAGGTGCGTGTGGATATGATCGCCGAAGTGGATATTTACGGTGACTCCGGACGGCTGCGGACGTTGGCGGGCCAACCCGCCACGTGGGCCCGCATGGACTGCAGCAGCCCCCTGCCTTACAATCTGTCGGATTTCCGGTTCGCGGGAATCGACGGGCGCGGCAACGTAAAGCTGGTTCAGGACCCCCGAAACAACAACTCGATGGCGGTGATCCATATAGAAGACCCCAGACCGGGCTCGGAAGGATACACGTTTGACATCGAGTGGAGCGGTGCTTCGGGCGGCTACCCAACCAATGGCTTCACGACCAGCGGATACACGTCCTCGACCACTGCGACCTCTACATCGACGACCACCTCGACCGTAGTGGGCCCCCGCGGCGCATACTTTCCCCGCCGCGGCGTGGGCCGCGGCATGACGGCCGAGCAGGCCATCGACCTCTGCCGGACAGAATTGCGCACCCGCAGTGAACGCGACTACGGCATGCGGAACATCGACATCACCGCCGCCGCGGTGGACACGAACCAGGGCCGGAGCGATTGGGTCACCGGCACCTTTAGTGATCGCAGCGGAGCGTACCGGCGTCGCGGAACCACGAGCGGCTACCGCTTCAACTGCGCCGTGGACTACAGTTCGCGCCAGGTGCGCACTCTCGAAATCCTGCGCGCCGATGGCGGCGCCGTGCAGCCGCTGTCCACGTCCGGCACGACTACCACGGCCGCTACCGGGACGTACGACCAGAACCAGGTCTACCGCGCCTGCCAGGATGCCGTCGTCGCTCGCACCAACCGCGACGGATATCAGAACGTGAATTTCACCTCCACTGCGATTGACACCAGCCGCAGCGGCCGGGTTGCCGGCACCATTACCGCCACGCGCGGGCCGGTCACCGACACCTTTGATTTTGCCTGTTCGATGGATTTCAGCGCTGCCCGCGTGAACAACGTGGAATTGAATCGCCGGTAGCAAACGAGAGTAGTTGTGGGAAGAAGTCTGGCGCGCTCCCGCGCGCGTTGGTAAGGAGGGTCATATGCTGCATCTCTTGTGGATGTGCATCATCGGCCTGGTGGCCGGTGCACTCGCCAAACTCATCATGCCCGGCAAGGATCCCGGCGGCATCATCGTTACGATGCTGCTCGGCATCGCCGGGTCTCTTGTGGCTGGTTACCTCGGGCGCGTTGTCGGGTGGTACCAGGCAGGCCAGGGGGCGGGACTGATCATGTCGGTGATCGGCGCCATTCTGCTCCTCGCCATCTACCGCCTGTTCAGGAAGAGTGCCGCCTGAGCGCGGCACTCGGCTCCGCATCCGAGAAGGAGGATCCATGGGACTGTTCGATGAGATCGCAAACAAGTTGAAAGGCGGCACCGAAGGCGGTGAAGGCGGCCAAACGCTGGTCACTTCGATCCTGGAAATGCTGAGTAGCCAGCAGGGAGGGCTCTCCGGCTTGGCGTCGGCTTTCCAGCAGAAGGGATTGGGAGACATTGTGTCGTCCTGGATCGGTACGGGACAGAATCTGCCGGTGTCGGCGGCTCAACTTCATGACGTGCTGGGCGGCGAGCAGATCCAAAGCCTGGCCAAGAAGGCGGGGATCGCGCCAGAAACAGCCGGTTCGCAGTTGGCCGAGCTGCTGCCCGGAATCGTGGACAAGCTCACTCCAAACGGCGAGATTCAGCAAGGCGGCGACCTCATGTCCATGGGCATGGGGCTGCTGAAGAACTTCATATCGAAGGGCGAGTCATGATGTAATGAAGGCCTTGCGGTTTCCCGCTGGAATTTGATCTAATCGAGCCGAAAGCGCGAGATTCGATGTAGGCCGGTGCCGTGGGCTGGGAGCGTACGATGGCAGCCACTATAGTGCTCACTCTCGTGTACCTCGTAGGCGGCATTTTGGCGGCCTCAGTGTGGGGGGCCATCCTTCGAATGTTCGGCGAAGGCTGCGCCGCTCCTTACGAATGGGGCGGGAGGCACAGGCGATTGTCCGTCTGCATGACGACATTCACGGTCGCACTCGTTTTTCAGGTGTATGGCGCATTGACCTTTGTCGCCTTGGTGGTCAGCGTGACGCAACACTTTCTCGCCGTCAATCGTGACGTTTGGGAGTGGCCTATCTGGATCTCCGCGTGCCTTGTGGCGGAATGGCCTGTCCTTGTGCTGGTGAAGTCCGCATCCCGGATGGAAGAGCGCTGCCCCGTACATATGATCGCCATGGGACTAGTGCCCGTGGCGCTGCTTGCCTTCTTCGCCTTTTTCTTCCGTCAGTCGCTTCTTGAGGCGGGCTGGTGGTGGCTGCCGTATGCCACATCCTGATTCAGGGTTCCCGGCTGCCGCCGCGCCTCAGACCGCGACGATTCTCTGAAATGTTGCCGGAGGGATCTCGATGCCTGCGACTTTTGTTTTCTCGCACAACTTCGGCCGGATCCCGGTGGGCCTGAAGCGGCCTTTTGTCCTGCCCTCCGCAGTTACGCCTATCCTGTCGAACACGAAGACGTCCTGAAGACTGACAATTTCACCCTCCATCCCCAGACACTCGGTAATGTGAGTGATTCTGCGGCTTCCGTCCCCACAGCGCGCCACGTGAACGATGAGGTCCAGAGCGGATGCCATCTGCTGCCGGATGGACCGGGTTCCGAGATTCGAGTTGGCCATCCCGGCCATGACCTCGATGCGACTCAGCGCGTCCCGGGGCGAATTTGCGTGGATGGTCGTCATAGATCCGGCGTGGCCCGTGTTCATGGCTTGCAGCATGTCGAGGGCTTCCTCGCCACGAACCTCCCCGACGATGATCCGGTCAGGGCGCATCCGTAAAGCGCTGATCACCAACTGGCGTATGTGGATGGCCCCTTGGCCATGGGCATCGGCCGGGTGGGATTCCAGCCTCACGACGTGACGCTGCTGGAGCTGCAGCTCAGCGGCGTCTTCGATGGTCACGATGCGCTCGGTTTCCGGGATGAAACTGGACAGGGCATTCAGGAGGGTGGTCTTGCCCGATCCGGTTCCCCCCGAGATCAACATATTCAGCTTTGCTCGTATACAGGCGTTCAATAGAAGCATCATCTCTTCGGTGAGAGTCAGCTTTTCCACCAGCCCGTCGGGCGTGAGGGGGGAGCGGCCGAACCGGCGGATCGACAACACTGGCCCATCCACCGCCACCGGAGGGATGGCCGCATTGACACGGGAACCGTCCGGCAATCTCGCATCGACGAGGGGCGACGATGCGTCGATACGCCTTCCCACCTGGGCCGCGATTCTTTCGATCACGGCGAGAAGCTGCGCATCGTTTTCGAATTGCAAGTCGGTGGGCTGCAACTGCCCGTTTCTCTCCACATAAACCATGTGGGCCGTGGTGACCAGGATGTCGGAAATGGTTGGATCGGCAAGCAGCGGTTCCAGAGGCCCCAGATCAAGCCTGCCTGCTGGCGCGCCCGCAACCGCAGTCTCTTCCTCTACAGGTGCCTGCGTGGCGAGGCGCTGGTCCAACAGACGGTAAAGCAACTCGTCGATCCGCGCCTGCACGCGTTTGGCGAGCAACTCCTCGATCCCCTTCACGCGCGGGACGGGCGAGCCTGCAGCCGAAACGGCATCATGAAGCAACTGCAGCGCCTGTCGTTCCCTGTCGAGGTCCGACGGCGTTTCTGGATAGCCAACGGCCGAATCCCTCGCCGGCGCTTCGACAGTCGAACCTCCCGGTTCTTCCCGAGTGAACATGCGCGGACAACTCCTTTGTATACATCCATCGGCAGAACTGCCCGTCGGGTGTAGTGGCGAAACAGGTGGGAAATATCGGGCTGAATCCATCATCACCGGTCGATATGCCTCATAAGGCGCCGCAAGTGGCCTGTTTGGAGAGGAATAAGGTGCGATATTGGAGGACATTATTTGCTGTCGCGATTTGCGCAATGGCATTCGTTCCGGCTTTCGGCCAGGAGCCGGATGATGGCCACGCCAGGAGCGGGGATACACCGGAATCGGTATTGTTCGACGACATCCCGCCTGTGGAGACGGCGACCCTTTACGCCCGGACGCTGGAACAGGCGCCCGCGCGAGTGACCGTAGTCACCGAGCACGAAATCCGGCGGCACGGATACCGGACGCTCGGCGAAGCGCTCGACAGCGCCGCGGGTTTCCATGTGACCAGCGACGGCGTCCAGACGTTCGTCGGGGTGCGCGGTTTCAACCTGCCGGGTGATTACTGTACGCGCATCCTGGTGCTGGTGAACGGCCATTACCTCACCGACGACATTTACGCGGCGATGTACATGTTCGGGGAGGACTTTGGCATCGACATGAGCCTGGTGGAGAGGATCGAGATTGTCCGCGGTCCCACCTCGGCGCTTTACGGCAGCAATGGAGTGTTCGCAACCATAAACATCTTCACCCGGCCCCCCGCCGAATCGGACGGAACCACGGTTTCGACCACCGCCGGCAGCCATGGCGTGCGCAAGGGTGTGGTGACGACGTCCGCCTACCTGGGGCGCGGCGCGAATCTGCTTCTGTCGGCGGCGGGATACCACAACAGCGGCCGCACGCTGGAGGTTCCGGGATTCGGCTCGACCGGAAATGTCGATGCGACTCAGGGTTACCGGACGTTCGCGCACTTGACCTGGAAAGACTGGAGTGTCATCGCCAGCTTCGCCGATAACAAGGCCTTGGGTCCGGCTGGATACTTTTGCAACATCTTTGGCGATCCGGGCACGAGTTCACGGGATGCCCATAGTTTCATCGAGGCTTCCTGGACACGCCCGATCGGCAAGGATTCCAGCCTCAATTGGCGCTTCTACTACGACCAGTTTCGCTATAGGGGCCGTTATGACTCGCTCGACGGCGATGGGAGCGCCAACGACAGGCGCGAGTTCGCAACGGGCGACTGGGTGGGAACCAGGCTGAGCTACCAGACGCCGGTGCACAAGCTGGGCACACTGACCATTGGCGGACAATTCGATGCCGACATACGAAATCTGCAGCGGGACTACGAGGTGGATCGGCCCAATCTTCTGCTTGTCGACACCAACAAAAGGAATCAATCTTATGCGCTGTTCGCGCAACAGGAATGGAACCTCACCAGCCGGTGGACGTTGTTCGCAGGCTTCCGGCTGGACGATTCCCGGCTGAACGCGGCGTTCGTCTCCCCTCGTGTAGCCGCCGTCTACAAAGCCTCGCCGAAATCCAGCTACAAGTTCATCTACGGGCGCGCGTTTCGGAATCCCTCCACATACGAGCGCTACTGGTCGCCCAGCCCGCTACTTGTGGCTGAGAAGATCCACAGTTTCGAATTCGTGCGAGAGAAGGACCTAACGCCGCGCATCTCGGCCGCGGGATCGGTTTACTACTACCGCCTCAACGGCTTGATTGAAGGTGTTCCGATCAGCGAATCGATCCTCCAGTACCGTAACCAGCGCGACAGTTGGGCTTCCGGCCTGGACGTGGAGATGAAGGGTCGCGCTACGGAGTGGTTGGAACTAAGCGCTTCCTTCAGCGTTCAGGAGGCGCGATATAAGCACGGCAAGGATCTCCCCAACTTTCCGGACAGGTTGGCGAAGTTTCGCGCGGCGGTACCGCTGTTCAGGGATCGTCTCAGCCTGGCAATGGCCGGCCGTTACCACAGCGCGAGTATGGCGGTCGATGGTGAGAAGGTTGCGGGCGCCGTAGTTGCGGACCTCACCATCAACACCAACCGGCTGCACCCTCAGTTGGACCTGCAGTTCGGTATCCGGAACCTGGCCGATCGCCGCTATTACGATCCGATCAGCGAGGAACATTCCATGCTCACGCTGTTGCGCCCGGGCAGGACGGTCTTCCTCCGCATCGAATGGCGGCCGGGGATTTAGGCATGCGCAGACGGCGGATGCTGCTCAGCATGGTGGATTTCGCACTGCTCGCGCCGCTGGCGCGGGTTGGATACGGTGCGGAGCGAAGCACTCGCACCGTGGCCGTACTGAGCAGTTCCGCTGCTCCTGCATACCGGGAAGCGGTTACGGGCGTACGCATGGCATTGGGATCGAACGTTGCACAGGAGTACTTCGAACTGGGCCCGAGAGACGGCGACGTCATGAATCGAATTCAGGCTGTCCAGCCAGGGCTCATCGTCGCCATTGGCTCCCGTGCCACGGCCGCGGCCGCCAGCCTGGATGCGCCGGTTCTTTCAGCCATGGTGCTTGGACTGCAGGAGGAAGCGTTGCCGGCGGCAACTCCTCGAAGACGGATCGTCTCGCGAATCCCGCTCGAGGTGCCTCCGCGAACCGTCTTGGCGCGACTGAAGCAACTCTTTCCCCGCTGGAGGCGTCTCGGCGTGATACGGGGTCCGGCGCTGGGGCATCACGCGCAGGCGGAGATACAGTCCGAGGCGGCAGCGCAGGGCTTCACGGTGAAGTTTGCCGAGTGCCGGAGTCCGAAGGAGATGCTGGAGGCGTTCCGGGCGCTGTCCGGCGCGGTGGATTTCGTTCTGTGTCTTCCCGATCGCGTCCTCTACCAATCCGCACCCGTTCAGGCCTTGATCCTGTCCTCAATCCGCGCACGCTTGCCGCTGGTCGGATTCTCAACCGGATTCGTCAGCGCCGGGGCCCTGGCGGGCCTTCAACCGGACTACCGGGAAATCGGCGTACAGGCCGGGGAATCGGCGTTGCGGTTCCTGGAGGGAACTCCACTCAAGGCGAGGGAAGAGGCACGAGTGGTGAAGACCATCGTCAACGCGCGCGCGATGCGCATTTTTGGAGTTGATATACGGATACCGAAGCGAGACGGGGAGTTGGTGTTAGTCAGATGAAACGTCGGTGGCAAAACTGGAGAGACTCAATTGAGCGCAGCCTGCTGGCGCAGACGCTGGCGGTGAACGTCCTGCCGGTGGTGGTCTCGGCTGCCTGCGTGCTCGGCTTGGCGCTGGCATTCCTGATCGTGCAGAGGGAGGCCGTTGACGGCGAAGCGAGAATGCGGGCGCGCACTGTCGCCGAAAGCATTGCGCAGCAGAGCGAACTGGCCGCGATGATGGAGGATGTCGAGGAACTGGACCGCATCGCGCGCAGAGCCCTTCAACTCGCCGACGTGAGACAGGTGGAGATCCGCACGGCGCAGGGAAGGACGGCTTCCGCTTCCGACGTCCAACAACAGAAGCCTGAATCGCTTCTACAAGCAGATGCGGAAATACTCCCATCCAACGCCGGACCGGCGATGGAGTGGGTAGCGCCTGATGAACGGCGGCCGCTCGGATCGGTACAACTGTGCGTTTCAACCGAACGGCAGCAGCGCCTGTTCCATCGTATGGCCTGGTGCGGATTGGGTATCTCGGTGCTGGTGTTTGCCGTGATTATCTATGTGCAGAAGCGGTCGTTGCACGGCGTCCTGGCACCGCTGGGCGAACTGGTGGACTTTACGCGACGGGTCTCGCGCGGTGAACTTCATCACCGAGCCAGGGTGGTGCGCCGCGACGAAGTGGGTGTGTTGGCGCAAGCGTGCAACGAGATGGTCGCCTCCGTCCAGACTTCGCGCGCGGAACTGGAAGCCGCGCTTTACGTTGCGCGCGAAGCGAGCCGTCTCAAGAGCGAGTTCCTCGCCAATATGAGTCACGAGCTTCGGACGCCGCTCAACGGAGTCATCGGGATGACCGACATCGCACTGGAAACCGCGCTCACCGACGAACAGCGCGAGTACCTTTCGACGGTTTCCAGCGCCGCCCGCTCGCTGCTGAGCGTCCTGAACGACATCCTGGACTTTTCCAAGATCGAGGCGGGGCGCATGGACCTGGAGCGCCTGGATTTCAACCTGCATGAAGAACTGGCGCGAGCCGTGAAACCATTCTCCGGAGTAGCCGGAGCTAAAGGGCTGGAACTCGTGTTCTCCGCCGCGCCCGAGGTGCCAGAATCGCTCGCCGGAGATCCCGACCGTCTTCGCCAGATCCTTTCGAACCTGCTTTCGAACGCCGTCAAATTCACCGCGAGTGGAGAAGTCGCGGTTACCGTGGACTGCTTCGAATCCAACGGGAACGATTGTATTCTGGGTTTCACGGTTGCGGATACCGGGATTGGTGTCGCACGTGAGAAGCAGGACTTCATCTTCGACGCTTTCCGGCAAGCCGACGGCTCGACGACGAGGAAGTACGGAGGCACGGGGCTGGGACTGGCGATCTGCTACCGCCTGGTGGCAATGATGGGCGGCCGGATCTGGGTGGAGAGCGAACTGGGGCAGGGAAGCCGCTTCCACTTCACCGCGCGGTTCGGAATCGGTAAAGGCGTCCATGCCAGCGTGGACGCCGCGCGGCTGGAGGGCCTCTCCGTACTCATCGTGGACGACAACGCGACTAACCGGCGGATCTTGAGCGGATACGCCCGCCGTTGGGGCATGAGGGCCGAGGAGGCCGGCTCCGGTGAAGCCGCGTTGGAGGACATTACCCGGGCCAAGCGCGCGGGCGCTCCATTCCCGTTGGTTCTGGTGGATGCGCTGATGCCGGGAATGGACGGGTACCAATTGGCGGAGCGGATCGCCACGAGCGACGGCTGCGAGGAGACGGTCGTGCTGATGCTAAGCTCGAGCGATCTCACCTGCAGTGCGGAACGCCGCCGCGCATCCCGAATCGAACACTGCCTGCTCAAGCCAATTGACCGGGAGAGCCTGTACGAAGCGATCACGCGTGCACTGGGCCTCGCCAATTACAGGAACACCGGGGAGCCGGCTGCGCGGATGCCGGACCGGCCGGATCGCGAGGGCGCATCCTTGTCCGTCCTGCTGGTCGAGGATAACGCGGTAAACCGCACCGTTGGGGTGCGCTTCATCGAACGCCTGGGCTACAGGGCGACCGCGGTGGAAGACGGATTGGAAGCGATTGCCGCGTTCGAGCGCGCAAAATTCGATCTGGTGCTGATGGATGTGCAGATGCCGGGGATGGATGGATTTGAGGCCACCCGCGCTATTCGCGAACGCGAAGCGCCCGCCGGCGTGCACACACCCATCATTGCCATGACGGCGCACGCGCTCAAGGGCGACCGCGAGAAGTGTCTGGCGCAAGGCATGGACGGTTACGTCGCTAAGCCGGTCACGCGGCTGGAACTGGACCGGGAAATCCGTGCCGTGATGGAGCGGTTCGCCACACCGGCCCGGTGAGGCCGGGGAAGACCGGGGTTGAAGCTCAGAAACCCTCGAGCAGGTGGCCCATCTTCTCTTTCTTCGTGCGCAAATAATCGCCGCAGTAAGCGTCCGGGCTGACCAGGCAGGGTACGCGTTCGACCACATGAATGCCATTGCGATCGAGCGCTTCGATCTTCTCAGGGTTATTGGAAAGCAAACGCACTTGGCCGACGTTGAAGTACTGCAGCACGAGGACCGGCAGCGCATAGTCGCGCAGATCCGCTTCGAAGCCCAACTGCTCGTTGGCTTCTACGGTGTCCGCCCCGCCGTCCTGCAGCTCATAAGCGCGCAGTTTGTTGAGCAAACCGATGCCGCGCCCCTCCTGCATCTCGTAAATCACCAGCCCGCGGCCCTCGTCGGAGATCAATTCCAGGGCCATTTCCAGTTGGGCCCGGCAGTCGCAGCGGATGCTGTGGAACACGTCTCCCGTCAGGCACTGGGAATGGATGCGCACCAGCGGCGCGGGCGAGCCGGAGACGTCGCCCATGCGCAGGGCCACAATCTCTTCGGGATTCGAGGGATCTCCCCGTTCGAATCCGAAAATTCGGAATCTGCCGTACAGCGTCGGAAATTGCGCCTCGGCTACTTTGCGTAGCCTTGAGTCTGTTGAAGTCTCCATTGTGTCAATTGAAGTTCGGAGCGGCGGCAACAAGTGAATCTCTACATTCCATTCTATAATGTTCGGCGTACCTGGATGATCGAGGACTATTTAGTCATACTGCTCGTGAAGCTCGCCGTGTCCGCGTCGCTGGCCAGCATCTTGGTGCGTTCGAGCGCGTTTCAGCGCATGTTGATGCAGGAAGAACGCACCCTGGCGCAGCGCGTACGGCTGGCGCTGTGGCTCGCGCTGATCTTCGGCGCCGGCGTCGCGACAAGGGTCCTCACCAAGTCCTATGCGGCGGTGGATCTTGGCTTGGAGGGCAGCCTGCTCGCCGGGCTTGTGGGCGGCTACGTCACCGGCCTGCTGGGCGGCGTGTTGATCTCCGTTCCCGCCATGATCAACGCCGAGTACCTGACCATGCCGCTGCTGGCCGCGGTGGGCGTCATGGGCGGTCTGCTGCGGGATTGCGCGCCGGACAAAGAGGAGATCTGGCGCTTTTCGCCGTTCTTCGATCTCAGCATTTACCACCTCTTCCGCCGGCACGATCACCGGCGCACGGCGTTCCAGTTGTTCTTCTTTCTGACCGTCATTCTGGCCGAGCTGCTACGCGTCACGTTGGGGCACTTCTTCGGCCCGCGTGCCGCCATATCCTACATTTACCCGAACTGGCCGAATCCGCATCCGCTCAGCATTGTCGCGCTCTACGTCACCACGTTGTTCGCAACGGCGCTGCCCTTGAAGGTGTGGAACAACACGCGCAACGAGCGGAAGCTGGAGGATCAGCAGAGACTGCTCACCGAAGCGCGCCTGGAGGCGTTGTCCAGCCAGATTAACCCGCACTTCCTCTTTAACACCCTCAACTCCGTCTCCTCGCTGATCCGCACCAATCCAAGCCAGGCGCGAATGGTGGTTTATCGACTGTCGAGCATCCTGCGGCGGCTTTTGCGCAAACATGACAATTTCAACCCGCTGCGCGACGAGCTGAGCTTCATCGACGACTACCTGTCTATCGAGATGGTCCGTTTCGGCGACAACCTGCGCTTCACCAAGGATGTGAGCGAGGATACGCTGGACCGGCCGGTGCCCAGCATGCTGCTGCAGCCGTTGATCGAGAATTGCATTCGCCACGGTTTGAGCGGAAAGGTCGGCGGCGGTACCATCCACCTGGCCAGCCACCTTGTGGACGGCCGCCTGCGCCTGGTGGTGGAAGACGACGGCGTGGGGATACCGGAAACGCGGTTGGCGACGCTGCTCGACCAGGGCATCGGCGTGAGCAATATCAACGAGCGGCTGAAACTGTTCTTCGGCTCTTCTTATCGCATGTTCATCGACAGCCGCCCCGGACAGGGCACGCGCATCGAAATCGAACTCCCCGAAGTTCCCGCCCCGAGCACCGCTGCACCCGCTTGATATAAATTGGTCTGACGGAAGGAGTGGTTTTATGAAATCGGATCGTAGAGCATTCTTGCAGCAATCGCTCGCCGCCGCGCCTTTGTTCGTTCCACGCAAAGTCTGGGGCGCCAACGACAAGCCGGCGTACGGCGTAATCGCCACCGGCGGCCGAGGGCGTTATTTGAACGTGGAATTCTTGAAGGCCGGTGCGGAGTGCGCCGCGTTGTGCGACGTTTACGAGCCCAACCTCGAAAAGGCCAAGGCCGACGCGCCCAACGCGAAGATTTACGCAGACTATCACGAACTGCTTGAGCAGAAGGGCCTTGACTTCGTGGTCCTCGCCGGGCCGGACCATCATCATTGCCCCATGCTGCTGGCCTCGCTCAAGGCCGGCAAGGACGTCTACGCCGAGAAGCCGCTCTCCAAGACACTGGCCGAGAGCAAGACCATGATCGACGCCGTGCGCGAAAGCAAGAAGGTGGTGCAGATCGGCATGCAGCGTCGCAGCGCTCCGGCCCTGTACGAAGCCAAGAAGATCATCGACGAGGGCGTCCTCGGCCGCGTCACGCAAGTGAAGCCGCAGTGGCACTGGAACATGGCTAAGCCTCTGAACAATTCGCCGCTGCCCGGAAAGCTCGACTGGAAGCGCTTCCTCGGATCGGCCCCGCAACGCGAACTTGAGCCCATGCGCTTCCGCTACTGGCGCTACTTCTGGGACTACGCGGGTGGCAACATGACCGATCAGGGCACCCACCTGATGGACGTGGTGCTGTGGTTCATGAACGCGCAGCCGCCGCAATCGGCGATCATGCAAGGCTACGTTGCCAAGGCCACCGGCAGCGAACACCCCGAGGTGTTCTGTTCAGTCTTCGAGATGAAGGACTTCATGGTCACCTGGGAGCTGAACTACTGCAGCGCTTACGAGAACGACTGGTCCATTACGTTCCTGGGCGACGAGGCGACGCTAGTGCTGGATGGCCGCGGTTACCGGATTTACAAGGAGCCCTGGCCCAAGAACAAGGTGCCGTTCATGGAGAAGGAAGCGCCGGTGCCCCTCCAGGTGCACATCACAAACTTCCTGGAGTGCATCAAGACGCGGCAGGATCCCAACTGCACGGTCGAAATCGCGGCGCGTGCTGTGTCTGGTCCGCACCTCGCAAACCTTTCGTTCCGCAAGGGGCGGAAGGCTATGCTTGCGCCCGATCTGGTCGAAGTCACTTACGCCTAGTCCGGCGCACCGCCGGCATCCGGGAGGCTGCATGACTTCACGTGAACGAATTGAACAGGTTGTGAACCACCGGATGCCGGATCGCATTCCGATCGACCTCGGCGGCATGAAGGCTTCGGGGATTGCGGTTGCCGCGTACAACCGTCTGAAGAAGCACCTCGGCATGCCGGGCATGACGCGTGTTTGGGATGCCCGCTTTATGATCGCCGTGGTCGAGGAGATGGTCCGGCAGCGGTTCCACCTGGACGTGATTCCGCTGGACGCATCGTCGGTCCTCGACGCGATTCAACCTGACGACCGGTGGGTGCGCAGGAAACTGTTCGACGGCGACGAGGCGCTGTTTCCTCCGGGCACCCGTATCCAGGAAGATCCCAACGGCGACTGGCGCCTGCTCAATGCCGACGGCTCATTGACGACCTTTCGCATGCCCAAGGGTGGTGCCTTCTTTGACGACACCCAATTTGGCGTCTGCGACCGCGAATTCGACCCCAGCGAGTTTGCTCCCGTTACCACCATCCCGGACGAACAACTTCGGATTCTGGAGGATTACGGGCGCCAGCTTTACGAAGGAACCGACTATGCGCTCCTGGGTTGGGGATACGGCGTGTGCTTCCTGGGCATGAGCCTCATCACGGACCGCAGGAACAACGTCACCATGGGCCTGCCCCTGGAATGGATGATCCGGCTGAAGACCGAAAAGGAAAGCTGCCACGAAATGATGGACAGATCGGTCGAGGCCTACATCCAGTGTCTGAAGTTGATCAACCAGGCGGTCGGCGATTACTGCTTCGCCTGGGGAATTGCCTCGGACGATTCCGGCACACAGCGCGGCGAGTTTATCAATCCCGGCTTGTGGGTGGAGATGATCAAGCCGCACTACCGGAAGCTATGCGATTGGGTCCACACCCACACGCGCATGAAGACGTTCCTGCATTCCTGCGGCTCGATTGAGAACCTGATCCCTCACATGATCGAGGCCGGCATCGACATCCTGAACCCGATTCAGACCTCCGCGGCCAACATGGAACCGCGGCGGCTGAAGCAAAAATACGGGGACCGGCTGGTTTTCTGGGGCGGCGGATGCGACACCCAGAGAATCCTGGGCCGCGCTACGCCGGACGAAGTCCGCGCGCATGTCAAGGAACGGCTGAGTATTCTTGCCCAGGGCGGGGGATACGTTTTCAACCAGATTCACAACATTCAGGCCGAAGTTCCTCCCGAGAACATCGTGGCGATGCTCGATGCGGCGCATGAGTACGGAGGCTACCCGGTCCCGCCGGGCCCGAGCAGTTAGGGAACACCATCCGCGCCGTGGAGCTCCGTGGCTCTCACGCCTCGATAGAGGGGATGGCTGCTGATCGTATCCCGAAGCGTCTGAGATTCGGGCCACGGAATTGTTGCGGATCCTGTTAACAGGCGGTAGCGCTCGATAAGCTGAAGGGCCTGGTAGTAAATCGCGCCTGCCGATCGCGTTGTATCGTCCCGATTGGCCTCAATCCAGGCGTGGAGATCGTCGCCGGAGAGCAGACGGTAGATGAGCTGTGCGATGTAAGCAGCCGCTTCGGCGGTGAGGATGGTTGTGGCCACGGCGCGGTTCCTATCGATCATGGCGTGCACACCCTCGTGTACGATCGACGACCGGCCGGAAATGGTGCCCAGCACCGATTCCAGTTCATAGCTGACGACAAGCCTGTTTTCCTGCCACCGGTATTCCGCCCCTACGGTCAGCGGCAGGTCCCGGCTCCGCAGCAACCGAATGTGTTCGGCTTCGATCTCGCAGCCGACGTCGTAAAAGCCCTGCGGCGTGACAGGGAGGCCACCGAGATGGAAGTTGATCTGGTTTGTCGGCGCGGTTTTAAGAATGCGGGCGAAACGGCGTGCCGCTTCAGACATGGCGCCACCTCCCGGGTCTCAGGATGTTCGGGTACGATTATAAGTCAAGTGGAGGTGGAAGAGCGCAGCAAAACAACGGGATTTCACCTTTCGTGTTACACTTTTTACGGCACACCGCAATTTCATTGCGATACATGCATCCGGTACCGGAAACATCGGGACTCGCCCCAGTGGTTGCGCCAAGTAGTTGAAACAGAAGCACTTGGGCCCTTAGCTCAGCGGTTAGAGCAGCGGACTCATAATCCGTTGGTCGTAGGTTCAAATCCTACAGGGCCCACCAAACGCCATCGGCAGGAGCCTTTCCGTCACGGCTTCTCTTCGTGGTAATCCGAGTCGGTATTCACAGCCCAGAGACCGCTCTTGTCCGTAATTCCGGCGACGATGTTGTCTACGGCCATCATGGCTGTGAGCATGGAGTGGTCCTGGTTGTTATAGCGATGCATGCCGTTGCGGCCCACCAGGAACAGGTTTTCGTAGCGGTCCACGTAATCGCGGATTTCCGGGAAGCGATCGTAAGTGCCGAAATACGCGGGGTAGGTCTTCTCCATGTGCAGCACGGTGGCGTCCAGGACGGCCGATGCTTCGATAATCCCAATCTTGCTCAATTCGCCGGTTGCGAGTTCAATCATCTTCGCATCGGGAAGGCGCCAGAGTTCGTCCTTCGTGTTGCAGAAGTACTCCAGGCCCAGCCACACGCGGCTGGGGTCGGCGACCAGAAATGGGCTCCAGTTGTTGAAAACCTGTAGCCGGCCGAGCAGTACGTCGGGCTCCTGGATGTAGATCCAATTATCCGCGACGAGTTTCCTGCCCTGCGGCGTCTCGTCGTGGATCTTCAAGCCGCTGACCAGCAGGCCCACAGTGATAAAGTCGCGATAGACCAAGCCGTCGGATACTTCCAATACGCCGGGCGGCGGCGTCACGTCGAACATCCGCATCAGTTCCTGGACGGGAGCGGTCGAGAAGACGTAATCGGCTGCAAAAGTCTCTGCGGCGCCGGTGGCCTCGCAAACGGCTTCGACAGCAGTGACACGGTTCCCGCCGGTGAGAATCCGCGTTGCCTGGCAGCCGGTGCGGATCGTTCCGCCGCTTTCCCGTATATGATTGGCCACCGTCTCCCACATCTGCCCGGGCCCGTACTTGGGATAAAGGAAACGCTCGATCAGCGAGGTCTCGGTGTCTTTCTGGGCCACTCCACTCGTGCTTCCTGCGCGACCGCCGAAGACCTTCTTCAGTGCATGCACGAGAGTGGCCCACACCGATAGTCCCTTGACCCGCTGCGCGCCCCACTCCGCGCTGATGGCGTTGCACGGCACGCCCCAGACCTTCTCCGTGTAGGACTTGAAGAACGTGAGGTAAAGCTCGCCGCCGAACCGGTTGATGAAGAAGTCCTCCAGCGTGCGCACCTGCTTCCGCGGAAACAGTGCGCTCTTCATATAGCTCAGGCCGATGCGCACCACGCGCAAGGCACCCAGTTTGGCCAGAGTGTCCAGGCTCAGTGTCACCGGGTAATCGAAAAACCGGCGTAGGTAATAGATCCTGGACTTCCGGGATCGTACCAGCATCACGCGGTCGGGATCTTGAGGGGCTTCGAGCGCAGGCCTCACTGTCCGATGTGCTCCCTCATAGGAGACGGTCTGCGGACCGGACGTGGACAATTCCATCGGAAGCAGGCTCAGCCACCAGTCCATCACGCGATCCGATTTCGAAAAGAAGCGGTGCCCCCCGATATCGATGCGGTTCCCCTTGTAGTTGACGGTGCGGGAAATGCCGCCCATGTACTCGCTCTTTTCAAGCACGATGGGTCGGACGCCGGTCCTCGCCAGCAACTCGTATGCCGCGGTCAAGCCCGCGGGCCCGGCTCCGATGATCACCGCTGTTTTGTTAGTCATGGCGCTCTGTGCGTCCCGCAAAAGGTACCGCGTACGGCCGCAATTAGTTATTATCGTCTGAGTCGTACTGAACATTTGCGGAGGAAGATTGTGCAAGCGCCGGCAAGAAATGTAGCGGTTGACGCCTACCGCGGCTTTGTCATGTTCCTGATGATGGCGGAAGTGCTGCGTCTGGCGCGTGTTGCGCAGACGCTGCCCGGCAATTGGTTCTGGGCGTTCCTCGCCTATAACCAGACCCACGTGGCGTGGGCGGGTTGCTCGCTGCACGATCTCATCCAGCCGTCGTTCTCTTTCCTGGTCGGCGTGGCATTGCCGTACTCGATTGCGAGCCGGCTAGCCAAGGGCTACAGCTTCGGCCGGATGTTCGGCCACACGATGTGGCGTGCGTTTCTGCTCATCGCGCTGGGCATCTTCCTGCGCTCGATGAGCGGCCCGCGGACAAACTTCACGTTCGAGGACACACTGACGCAGATCGGACTTGGCTATCCGCTTCTGTTCCTGTTGGGTTTTCAACGTCCACGATGGCAGTGGACCGCGCTGGGAGTGATCCTGCTGGGTTATTGGGCGGCGTGGGCGCTATATCCGGTCCCCGGTACCGGCTATGATTTCCAGGCTGTGGGCGTTCCGGCGGACTGGACGCACAACTACACGGGTTTCGCCGCACATTGGAACAAGAACGCCAACCTGGGCCTCGCGTTCGATCAGTGGTTCCTGAACCTGTTCCCTCGCCAGGCGCCATTTATCGCTAATCGAGGCGGGTATCTGACCATCAGTTTTATCCCTACTTTAGGCACGATGCTTCTGGGCCTGATCGCGGGCCGTTGGCTGCGCGCGGAAGCCCCGAAGATCCCCATGAAGCGCCTGCTGGTTGGGGGCGCGGCTCTGGTTGCAGGCGGGCTACTGCTCCACGTCGCCGGCATCTGCCCCGTGGTGAAGCGGATCTGGACGCCCAGTTGGACCTTGGCGAGCGGTGGTGCCTGCTTCTTGCTGTTGGCGGCGTTCAGTTGGGTGATCGAGGTGAAGGGTTATCGCAAGTGGGCCTATCCTCTGGTGGTGATCGGCATGAATTCGATCGCATCGTACATGATTGCGCACCTGTTTGAGAAATTCATCGCCGATTCCTTCCGTATTCATCTGGGGCAGGGTGTGTTCCAGGTGTTCGGGCTCGCGTATGAACCATTCCTGCAGGGTCTTGCGGTGCTGCTCACCTATTGGCTGATTCTCTTCTGGATGTACCGCCGAAAACTGTTCCTGAAGATCTGAAAAACCTCGTCAGCCTGATCTGCGTGGGTTAGTTTATGCTCGAAACTTGCGCAGATCAGGCTGACGAGGTTTTGAGGGCGGGGCCGCGCGCGGGTGGGGCCGAGTTCGATACACTGGCGTCTTAGCGCATGCTCTTCACGAATGCCGGGCGCATGATCGCCGCTGTGGGACTGCTCTGCTGCCTGCTCGCCTTGAGTCCGGCCTGCAACCGCTCGAAGAAGAAAGCAATCGCCGTCATTCCCATGGGGCGCGCGCACATGTTCTGGCAGAGTGTGCATGCGGGCGCGGTGGCGGCCTCGCGCGAGGCGGGCGTCGACATCATCTGGAACGGCCCCGCCGCCGAGACTGACTACACGGACCAGATCCGCATCGTCGAAAGCATGATCAGCCGCCACGTGGATGCCATCGCGCTGGCCCCCATCGATTCCAAAGCCATGGTGGGTGTGGTCGAGCGCGCCGTACGCGAGGGCATCCCGGTGATCCTGTTCGATTCAGGACTCGACAGCGACGTGTTTCTCAGCCGCGTGGCCACGGATAACTACGGTGCGGGCCGCCTGGGGGCCGACCGCATGGCCAAGATTCTAAACGGCAAGGGCAAGGTCGCCATGGTGGCCTCGCAACCCGGCGCGGCTTCCTCCACCGCGCGCGAGAAGGGCTTCGAAGACGGGATTCACGAGAAGTACCCCGGCATTCAGATCGTCGACAAGCGTTACGGCATGGCGGATTTCGCCAAGTCGCTCGCGGTCGCTGAAAACATGCTGACCGCATTCCCGGACCTGGACGGACTGTTCTCCTCGAACGAAGCTGCCAGCGTGGGCGCCGCGCAAGCCTTAAAGGGGCGCCCCGGTACCAAGGTGAAGATGGTGGGTTTCGATTGGAATCCGACGCTGCTGGACGGCCTCGAAACCGGCCTCATCGACTCGCTTATCGTACAGCAGCCTTTTCAGATGGGGTACGAGGCCGTGATGTCCGCAATGAAGAAGTTCAGAGGCGAACCGGTGCCCAAGATCCATGATCTGGCGCCGCGGCTCATCACGCGCGAGAACATGAAAGACCCCGATGTCCAGGCGCAGATCAATCCCGACCTGAAGAAATACCTCGAATGACCATGCGGCGGCGTCGATTCATCGGGACATGCGCGGTGGCGCTGGGCGCGGCTGGTTGCCGCCGGGAGCGCCCGCGGACGATTGCGGTGATCCCCAAGGGGCGTGCGCTGCTTTACTGGCAAACCGTGCACGCGGGCGCCGCGCGCGCGGCCAAGGAAGCGGGCGTCGAGATCATTTGGAAGGCCACCGAACACGAGACCGACTACGCCGGCCAAGTCCAGATCGTCGAGGCCATGATCAACCGGCGCGTGGCGGCCATCGTGCTCGCCCCGCTCGACAAGGTTGTGCTGGCCGGTCCAGTGGAGCGCGCGATGCGACGGGGTGTCCCGGTGATCGTGATGGACTCTCCGGTGGACACCGAGATGTACGTCTCTTGCGTGTCCACGGATAATTACGGCGCCGGGAGACTGGCGGCTGAACGCATGGGCGCGATCCTTAAAGGGCAGGGCAAAGTGGCCATGGTGATGTGCCAGCCGGGCAGCGCGTCCACGATGGCGCGCGAGGATGGCTTCACCGAGGCGATCAGCGAAAAATTCCCCCGCGTCGAAATCGTCGACCGGCGCTACGGCATGGCGGACATCGCCAAATCGCTGGCCGTGGCCGAGAATATGCTCACGGCGCACCCGGCTCTGGATGCCATCTTCGCTTCCAACGAGACCGGCAGCGTGGGCGCGGCGCAGGCGCTCAAGTCGCGCGCCGGAAGCGGAAAAGCAGTGAAGCTGGTAGGATTCGACTCCAGTCCGGCGCTGATCGAAGGCTTGAAGTCGGGCCTGATCGATTCGCTGTTCGTGCAGCATCCGTTCAAGATGGGCTACGAAGCGGTTATGTCGGCCGTGAAGAAACTGCGAGGGGAGTCCATGGCCAAGATCAACGAACTGGCGGCCCGGATGGTCACGCGCGACAACCTGGACGATCCCGAAGTGCAGGCGCAGCTAAATCCGGAGCTGAAATTCTGATTCTTAGCGTACCTCGGCGCGTTCGCCGTGCCAGGGGAAAACGTAACTTGGCCGGTTGGCGAAACGCCGCATCCCCAGGTCGAGCTTCTGGCCTGTCCCTGGGGGTAACCGCACAACGAAGCACTTGCTGTTGACGGCTACACTGGCCGGTTCGATTACCGGCGCGGGCCGCGCGGAGTGGAACGGCTGCAACGGGTCCGGGTCCACTCTTTTCTGATAACGCACAGTGGTGAACTGGTGCTCGCCGAACGCGCCCGCCTGCACGATGACTTCGCGCGTTTCGAACGGACTCAGGTTCACCAGTTCGAGAACGGCTCCTTCGGGCTTCACAGCGGTCACCAGCGCGGCCACGTCCGCCGGCAGTCCGGGGCGTTTTCTCGCCGGATCGAAGTACCGCACCGATGCGTGCAGCAGGCCGCCGTTGTAAATGATCTGCGGCGCGCCCAGGGTCAACTGCACCAGCGCCTCGGTGGTCACCGGATTCACCATCTGCCAGTGATGCTCGTGAACCTTGCGCAGGTCGATGTCCGCCGGATCGATCTTGGTGGTGCCTCTTGGATCGTACTCGAGCAGCAGGACGTTCTTCCGGATCTGGTCGAGGCGGCGGGACATCTGACCGTAACTCGAACGCAGGATCTTCTCCGGATAATCCGGGTTATCGCCGGCGAGGAAGCGCAGCCACGGCCCTTCATGACTGCGGTCTTCCTTGTTGCGAATGTCGGCCACGCGGCGCCAGTCGGACAGTCCTTCGACGTCGCAGTTCCAGCAATCCTCGCGCGGTTCGGGCAGCGTGGCATAGCCGTCGTTGGGGTACTTCGAACCGGCGGCTTCGTGCCAATCGCGTTTGGTGGCCAGGCGGACTTTCTCGATGCGGTCCCAATCGCGCGGTTCGAGCGAGAGGAACCAGAGCGACGCGAGGGCCTGCCGGTCGACGGGTTGCCATGCGAACCAGCCCTTGTTGTTGTGCTTGTACGGCACCACGAAGGTGCCGTTGAGATCCTTGCCCATACCCACGATGCGGTCCAGGCTCGTCCGCGCAAGGTCGAGATAGGACAAATCGCCGCCGGACACCAGGGTGCTGGATGCGGCGCCCACCTGCAGCGCCATCCAGATGTCATAGTATCCGTGCGGCCAGCGCCAGCCGTAATAGCCGCCCCACCACTTGCCGCCGTGGTATTCCCCCACCTTGCCCGAGAGTCCAACATTGTCCGGTGCCAGGCCGCCGTTGGCTCGAACTCGCTCCAGCCATGCGCCCGCGTACTCCTTCACCCAATCGGCGTACTTCTGTTCGCCGGTCAGCATATAAGCGTTGGCCACCAGTGCCGTGGCCGCCAGGTTCACGGGAACGTCGCCGCGGTACATGCGGTTGGCCATGGCTTGGCCCATGCGCCGCGCGTTTTCGGACGACTTCAAATCCTCAAACTTCGCCACGCCGGGAACGTCTTCGAGCGGCAGTCCGTACATGGCCATGCCCTTGGACCAGCCGTAGAGATCCGCGTTGGTGGTCTCGCCGAAAAGAGGACCGCGGCTGCCGGTGTGCGGCGAGCGGATGATCTTCAGCTTCGCGTCGTAGTTGGGAGCGTCCTTGTCCTCGCCGGTGTAAAAGGCGGCGAAGCGCTGCGCTCGCGCCACGGTCTCGTGATCGGTCGGGTCCGCCATGCCGAGGAAGTAGAAGTAGGTCCAACACTCGGCAATGTGGAACCAGTCTGCGTGCTTGGGGAATTCGCGCTCATAGAGGGGAAAGTCGTACGTGAGCTGCCGGACGGTGGCGTTCCACTGCCGGAAAGAGAGGTCCTTCAGGCGTTCGTCCCCGCCCAGGATGTAAAGCAACGGGAAATTGTAGAACGTCTCGGGCAGATCGTCGGGCGAGGCGGTCCCACTGGTCCTCCATTTGAGCGTTCCACCGCTGCGCACATAGCGCTCGGTGAAGCGCACCGCGGCTTCGCTCATCTCTTCGATCAGCCTTCGTTCGAGTGCCGCCCAACCCGGCCGAGGCGTGGGCACATTGGATTCGATAGTGACCATGGACGGATTTTCACCGGCCACGAGACAGGACGCGCACAAGACGGCCGCGAGCGCGGCGATTTGCCGGGTTTGCATGGCGTTATTCGATCTCCGCTATAAGAACGTCGCTGGTTGTATTGGAAAGCGTCACGTCGGCGTTTTCGCCGCCGACGACATAGATCTTCTCATCGAGGACCGCGGCGCGAATATCGTTGTGTCCGCGCGGCATGGAGGTCTTGGACCATTCGTAGCTGCGATTGGCGGTGTCGTAGACCAGGACGCTCGTGCTGTATTGCCCCAGCACCACTTTGCGCTTGGGGTCGACGATCACGCTCATCTCGCGGTGGCCGGCATCGTCCTCCACCACGCCGCCCATCAGAACTATATAACGGTCGCGCAGCGCGGCACAGGCTCCGCCGTACATATGCCTCGGCAATGCCGGCAACGGTTTCCAGCGGTTGGCTGCAACGTCGTAGATCCAGGCGGTGTTCTTGACCTCGATGCGCCGCTGGCCCTGTTCGTACCACAGGTCGTAGCCGCCGAAGTGATAGACCTTGCCGCCAACGGCCGCCACCATAGCCGCGACACAGGGTCCGCCGGGGAACGCCGCCGCTTGCTGCCATCCCCGACCGGGTTGTTTCAGGTCCAAAACTTCCACCCGGCTTACCATGCGCGGGGCTAAGGCACCGCCAACCTGCCGGTCCCAATCGCCGCCGCCGATGGCTACCACCTTTGAGCCCACAGCCGCAACGCCTGCAGTGGCGCGGGCTTCGGTAAGCGAAGGAAGCATATCCCACTGCCACTCGTCCGAACCCGTCCACCGCAACCGCAAGACGTCCGCGGTGGCGTGTCCGCGCCAGCGCCCACCCACGACGATGAGCGAATCTTCGGTGCCCGTGCCGTGTGTGTAGGCGCGCCCTTTAGGCATGGGCGGCAGTGGCCGCCAGTCCTTGTTTTCGGGCCGCAGATACCAGGCCGTCTCGTTCTCGCGCCAAGGCTGCGTCATGCCTCCGGCATAAACCACGGCATCGCCCACGCGCGCCATGGCTCCGCCCTTCACGTAACTGGGGTACTCAGGGCCGAAACGCCATTTGAAACGCAAAGGCGGCGGAGTCTGCCCGCCTAGGGCCGACCCCGCCGCCAGACCAAGAAACGTTCTACGGTTCATGGCCGGTTCACGCGATGCGACTACCCCATCACCTCGTCCCAGGTGACGATGCGCTTCTCGTAGATCGCTTTCGTCGCCATGATCACCATGGCCGTCGACGCGAGCGCCGAGTCCACGTTGTTGATGGGTTCCTTGTGGTCGCGCGCGTAGCCGGCGAATGCCTTCAGCGCGCTGTATGTAGAGTCTTCGCCCGCGTCTGGCACTTCCAGCTTCACCAGCCCGCGCTTCATGCGAGGCTGCCAGGTAGCGGCCACCAGATCCACGGAGCCCTCGCTCCCGAACACGCGCTCCTGGTCGCCCGAGAATCCCGGCGGGTCGAAGTAATGGTGGCTGAAGTTCACCCGCTGGCCGCCTGGGTATTCGAGGATCAGGTTGTAGTTGTCCATGACGGTGCGGCCCGGCGGGACGTCGATGAAGAGGTCGGTGCCGCCGCTGGCAAGCGCGCGCACGGGATTTGAACCGATGGCCCACCGGAACAGGTCGAGGATGTGGATGCCCTGATCGACGACGATGTCCCCGCACTTGGTCTTGTCGAAGTACCATGGAATCGCCCTCGGCAAATCCCCGCCGTGGCGGATGCCATGGCACATGAGCACCTTGCCGATGCCGCCCTCGTGGATGAACTTCTCGGCCGCGTGGCGGTTGGGGTCATGGCGCAACTGGAAGCCAACCTGCATGATGCCCTTGGCCCGCTTGGCCGTGCTTTGGATCATCTTGCAATCGGCGATATTCAGCGCCAGCGGCTTCTCGGCATAAAGGTTCTTGCCCATTTCGAGCACGGCGATATCGACGTCGCGGTGCGTCCAGTCGGGCGTGGCCACGACGACGGCGTCGATGTCTTTGCGCTCTTCGAGCATCTTGCGGAAGTCGCTGTAGACCGCCGCGGAACCTCCCGCCTTTTCCACCGCCTGGGCGGCCGTATTGGCGCGCTCCGGCAGTAGGTCGCAGACCGCCACGACCTTTGTACCGGCGACCTTCAGCATATTTCGCAGCAGGTACGATCCACGGTTGCCGACACCAATGCAGGCGACTCGCATCGTGTCGTTTGGCGATTGCGCGCCCAGGATGGCGGGCGCGGCAACCGCCGCAGACATGCTTAAGAATGAACGACGTGTAGCATTGCTATCCATAGTCTTCTCCTTATGTGGCAAGCGCGCCTAGCTGCCTGAGCAGGGAAGCCGTAATCTTCGCGGCGGCCTCCTTTTCCAGGCAACTCGACTTGGCCCGCCATGTTTCATAACCGCCTTCCGCGAATCCGCGCAACGTGGGGATGTAACCCCGGTAATCGTTGGCGAGTTCCACAAGCAAGGTCGGCTTAAACGGACTCTTGGCTTTCAAATTCAGTCCCAGTTCGACGAATGCCTCTCCGGGGAAAGTGCCGATGCCCAGGGCTCCTATGCGCATGGCCTGCACCGGGGCGGTCACGCGTTTCGGAAACGTTTCGGCCATGATCACGGTTTCTCGCGCGTAAATCTCCGGCAGCTTCTTGAGCTCGCCGGGAGGCGCGACGGCCAGAATCCTCCGCGCCCGATCGACATCTTCGGCCGCAGGCAGCCGAAAGCCGAATTCGATTTCTTCGAGCGACGAGCCCAACACCGGCGAATCGGTGAATTCCATGTTGCGCCAGGTGCGGAAGCTCTCGGCCGCGAGTATTTCGGCGACGCGCCGCATCTTGGTATACGGCGCCAGACGTTCGCGCGAACCTTTCAGGACGTCCACGTTGTTGACGTCGCCGGAACAGGCGTTGGTCAGCATGGCGACAAACGGGGGAAACGTCTCTGCCGGCGAAACGCCCGCCAGTCGCGCCATGGCGCGCGCCCAGTAGCCGAAGTAATCCGCGCTGATGTGTCCCGGGCCCACGTCGCCCACGTAGTGGAGCGCGTAGTTACCCCACACCGCGATGGGCCGGCCGTCGAGGGCTTCCACCGCCATCACGCCCACGTCCGGGTCGATGGGACCGGCCGGTTCAATGACGTCCGGGTTCCCGATGCCCGGGTTCATCTTCGCCTTTTCGGTGGTGTCGCCGAACGGGTTGGGCGGCATCGTGCCGGGCCGCATATGGTAACGGCGGTTGAACACGAGGCGGTCCTCCCGGCCCACGCCCCAGCCGATGCGCGCGGGTTCCAGGTGGTTGAGCGCCAGGCGCACGGCGTCTGCGATGCGCGGCACGAGAAAGTCGATGTAGGCCGGATCGGGCGGGCACTGGAACAGGTGCGCGGCAGGCGGCGCGCTGTGCGTGTGAACCGTCGAGATCAGGACGCTCGAGGGAGGAAGTCCGCAGCGTTCCTGGATCAACTTCTTGGCGCGGTCCGCCGCGTCGCGCGGCAGCACACAAAGGTCGCAGGTGGCCATGGCCAGCCGGGCCGAACCGTTGTCCAGTGCGAGAGCGCGCACGAGCAGCTCGTCGTGCACCTCTGTGGATTTGAAATCGGTCATATTCCCGGCTAGCGAACAGCCGAGATTCGGAGTGATGTTGGTAGTGGCCGCGCCGGCGCGGAGCTTTCCGCCCGAAGGCGTCTTTTGCGCCACCGCGGCGGGCGCCGCGGCTGTCATCAGGAACTCACGACGACGCAACCCATGATTGCGCACCATGAGAATGAAGATAACAGTTCTTACAAGTACGCGCTTGCCGAAGCGCTTCGGTTAACGGGCCGACACAAGGGCCAGGCGGCGTTCGCGCTGGAACCGCAGCAGGGCGCGCGCTTCGCTTCCCAGCACGGAAAAGGCAGCCCAGAAGAATCCGGCGGCAAAAATCGCCAGGAACGGAAGCGCGAAGAAGTTATATGTGTCGACGGCGTACGCCCCGAACAGGATATAGACGATGCCGAGGGCGATCTCCACGAAAGGCAGCCAACCGGCCCGGTACCGGTACTGCGCGGGCCCGCGCATGGCAGCTTTGCCCTGCAGGGAGTACTTCGGCGTCGGCGTCCAGCTGCCTTTGTCGCCGATCAAAGCCTCGATAACCGTCTTCGCGTTGATCGCAGTCAATGCGACTCCGGCAGCGCTCAATACCGGCATCAGGAAGATGGAGCGTTTCCAATTGTTCGGGAACACTTCGCGGTACGCCAGGATGTAGAAGAGCCACAACGACCAGAAGTTCGCGATGATCAGCGGACCGTCGACAACCATCATTTGGAACCAGCCGGCGTAGAACCTCACCACCATCGCCGGCACGAGCAACGCCGACATGACGATGATGAGCGGATAGCTGATGTTCGGCGTCAGGTGCAGAAAGGCTTCCAGCTTGACGCGCCACCGGGCGTTGGAACGCATGATGGACGGGAGCAGTTTGATGCCCGCCTGCATCAGGCCTTTCGCCCAGCGTGACTGCTGCATCTGGAAACCGCGCATCTCGACGGGCAGCTCGGACAGGCACTCGATCGAGGGGACGTACACGAAGCGCCAGCCCTTCAACTGTGCGCGATAGCTCAGGTCGGCGTCTTCCACCAGCGTGTCATGCTGCCAGCCGCCCGCGTCGTCGATCATGGCGCGCCGAAGCACACCGGCCGTGCCGTTGAAATTGAAGAAGAGTCTTCCACCGCAGCGCGCCGCCTGCTCCATGATGAAGTGACCGTCCAGCATCACGGCCTGCACTTCGGTAAGCAGGTTCTGGTTGCGGTTCTGGTAGGTCCAGCGCGTCTGCACCACACCCACCTTGGGGTCGGTGAAATAGTGGATGGTGCGCTTGAGGAAGTCCGGCTGGGGAACGAAATCGGCGTCGAAGATGGCGATGAACTCGCCTGTCACCGTCGCCAACCCCGCCTGCAATGCGCCGGCCTTGAAGCCGTAACGGTTTGTGCGGTGGACGTACTCGATCGGGAAACCCTGGGCGTTATACTGTGCGACCAGGCTTTCGGCCAGTTGGTGCGTTTCGTCGGTCGAATCGTCCAGCACCTGGATCTGTAGCAGTTCGCGCGGGTAATCCAGCTTGGAGATGGCATCGAGCAACTGCGCCACCACGTACCGCTCGTTATACAGCGGAAGCTGCACGGTCACGCGCGGGAGCTTCTCGAACTGCTCAGGCGCATGGGTGGGCACATTCTTGCGATACTTGAAGAACATACGCACCACTTCGAACCGGTGCAGACCGTAGATGGACAGAATTAGGAGAACGGTGAAATAAGGGACCAGAATCGCCCAGTCGAACCAGCCCAGGGTGTGGATTCCGGTGAAAGTTTCGTCAGAAATACTGCGTACGACCTGATCGGTCAATGAGGATGCTAATAGGAAGGCCACTTGTTCTACTCACTCCCCACGGTAGAAACCGTTGATCGGGTAAGAACATCCACTATCATAGCGCGAAGAGAAGCGAGCCGAAGCCACTGGGACGGCACCTTGGTTCGTGTCGTTGAAAACAATCTGTTTTATCAATAGGATAGAGACATGGGGCATTCCGCGATTTTCTTTCGGCTGAGTGGGGTTTGGATGGCCGTTCTGGCAGTTTTGCTTTGCGGCGCGGCAGCCTTGGCCCAACCACCGGCAGCCGAACAGGCCCGTGTGCTGCATCTTGAGAAATCGCTGCTCGCGCCCTGCTGCTGGAACGAAGCCGTTGCGACGCACCGCAGCGAGGTGGCTCTGACCATGCGCGCCGAGATCGCCCGCATGGTGGGGGAAGGGAAGACCGACCAGCAGGTCCTGGATTATTACAAGCAGCAGTACGGCGCGCGCATCCTGGTGGAGCCGGAAGGCTCCAGGTGGTGGTGGATGCACGTAATCCCGGTCATCGTGATCGTGTTGGCTGTGCTCGGCTTGGTGCTGTTTATACGGCGCCTGAGCCGCCCGGTCCCCGCGTAGATCGCTTCCCTTCAGATAATCACCGACCCGCCGTCGGCGAGCAGTTTTCTTACCTCTGCTGCACGCACCTCCGCAATCGGTTTGTCCTGCGTTAAGGCCAGGTAGGCCGCTACCCCGGCCGCCTCGCCTGTCTGGTTCATGTTCACCATGACGCGCACGGCGCTGAAAGCGGTTTTATCGGCGTCGAGCATGCGTCCTGCCAGGATGAGGTTTCCGTAACGTGGGGGAACCAGTGAGCGCAACGGAATCTGGTAGAAGGTCGGGCTCGTGGATGTTTCCTCGCGCCAGCGGGTTCTCTCGCTCGGTATGCCGGGCCTGTGGTAGACCTGCCATCCGTTCAAGTACATGAACGTGATGCCGGGCTTCTCCTGGTGATGGATGTCCACGCGGTAGCTCCCGTTGGAGATGGCGTCGTCGAAGCGGCGGCCGAGCAGCACGTCGTCGCGAGTGAGCTGGTACTGGCAGCGGAAGTGCCGCGTGTCGCGGACGCCAATCGAGGAAGGGAAGTCGTGCAGCACGACCTTGGTCTCGGCCCGGTACTTCGCGATCAGGTCCATGATGGCGCGCACCTGGCGGCGACCTTCCATTTCGGCCTTCGTGAGATCGCGGGCATCGGCACAGTTCACACCGTAGACGCGGGTCCCGGCCAACATGTAATTGTTGCTGCCCGGTATCAGGGTGCCCCAAACGAAGCCGTCGGGGATTTGGAACTCACTGCCGTGTTCGCGCAGAGCCGCTTCCAGTTTGATGCCCTGTCGCTCCGGCCAATTAGCCAGGAAGGCGGCGGTAGTGGGAGGCTGAGGCGCGTCGTAAGAGTATTGAGCGAGGCCCAGCCGCGCGCACAGATCGCCGTCGCCGGTGGCGTCGATGAAGACCTTCGCGCGAATCGCGCCGCGCCCGCTCTTGCCGTCGACGATGACGCCGGTGAGACGGCCGTCCTCGACCACCGGTGTTGAAAACAGCGTATGCAGCCAAGGCCGCACCTTTGCAGTCGTGGCCAGCTCATCCAGTGCGACTTTCAGGCCGCCAGGAGAAAAAATGGTGCCCTGGCTCGGATTGTTCTCGATGGACTGCGCCGCGCCGGTCTTCATCATCTTGCCGACCGTTTCCGCGGTGAGGCCGGCGATGATGCGCCGCTTGAATTCCGTGTCGAAGAAGCTGTGCCAAGTGCAAACGATGGCGGCGACTCCTCCGAAGTGCCCCTGCTTTTCGACCAGCACGACGCGGGCGCCGAGCTTGGCCGCGCGCACCGCGGCGAACACCCCCGTGCAGCTCCCGCCCAATACGCAGATGTCGGCCTCCTCTATCACGGGCACGTTCTCCACCACGCGCACACTCGCCGCGGGAGCAGCACCCGCCATCGAGGGCGCCAGCGCCGCGCCACCGCTCATCACAAACGACCGTCTGCTGGTTCGGGCCATCGGGAGTATCCTCCAGGTTTCCAGTGTAGTGTGTCAGTGCCGGAAGTGTTCCCTCAAAGCGCATCTTCAGAGCGAGCAAGCAGCGCCATCCTCGCATACCAGACTGGTGTGCCGAGTCTCGACAGGTTCGCATAAGAATAAAACCACGCTCATGCTATCCCCACTAAAGCCCCGCCAAAGCCCGTGAAGAAGACGTCCTGTCGTCCGCTGCCACGCTGGGCGACGTGATGCGGGTGTCCAGGGCGACGGCCTTCGCGTTTCTCACTCTGGACACGATAGTGGCGGCGCGGGGGAGGATCTCTCACGGAAACTAACTATTTGGTGACTTGACGGTTTCCTGACTGCCAAAAGAGGAAAGACTGTGATACGCTCAAACGGATGGCACAAGCGGTACTGCAATACGTATTCGTCGCATTGCTTGCTTTGCTTTCAACGCAAGCGGTTGTGCAGTCCGCGCGTGCCGTTACTGTGGTCGAAATCGTCTGGTGCATAAAAGCTGAACAGCGGATCCCCAGCGAATCCCACCGTATTCGGACAAAGCGAACCGTTTGTAAAGCCACACCCACGTCTGTATCGCAAGCGAGAACCGCACCGGACGCTGCGGTTCTGTTTCAACGGCCGCCTCCCACTCCTTCTCTCTTTTCGTAGTCCCAACTGGCGAAAAGGAGGAGATTTATGTCTTTGCCAAGCATCAGGCGTCTTTTCGGGCTCCGTGATGCGGAGCCCGAGGCTCAACTGCGGGCAATTACGCGGCGGCGTGAAGAGCTGGCTGCACATACTGACGATGAACTCAAGTCCATCGCACGGGGTGTTCGCGGCAGCGCTGACATTGTTGAGACGTTCGCATTGACAGCGGTCATCGCGGAACGGGTGCTTGGATTGCGCATGTTTGACGTGCAGATCCTGGGCTCGCTCGCCTTACAGCGTGGACATGTTGCCGAAATGCAGACCGGCGAGGGAAAGACGCTGGCGGCCGTACCCGCCGTAGTTTGGTATGCGCTTCGGGGTCGTGGTACGCACGTGCTGACCGCAAATGATTATCTTGCCCGCCGCGATGCGACGTGGATGACCGGGATCTATCATTGGTTCGGATTATCCGTCGCGCATGTCTCGCAGAGCATGACGGCCGAGCGAAGGCGCCACGCGTACATGTGCGATGTGACCTATGCGACGACGAATGAGGTTGGTTTCGACTACTTGCGCGACGGTCTCGCCCGGAGCGCGGATGAACTGGTCCAACGGCCGTTTGCCTTCGCTGTGGTTGATGAGGCGGACTCCATCCTCATCGATGAAGCGCGCATCCCGCTGGTTATCGCAGGCGGAGTCCCCGAAGACCCGGAATGGGTGCATCGCGCCAACTCTGTGGTAACGGGGCTCCAAGCTCGTGTGCATTACACCCTCGATGAGTTCGAACGCAACGTGCAGTTGACCGATGCCGGGATCCGGAGGGTGGAAGCGGCACTCGGTTGCGGGAATTTGTTCGCTGAACAGAACTTTTGCTCTCTGACGGCGGTGCAGAACGCACTGCACGCGCATGCACTGCTCAAGCGTAACGTCGACTACGTCGTCAAGAGTAATTCAGTGGAACTGGTCGACGAGTTCAAAGGTCGCATTGTCCAGAACCGGCGTTGGCCAGCGGGCCTACAGTCCGCGATCGAGGCAAAAGAAGGCGTCACTTCGAGAACACAGGGCCGTATTCTTAGCTCGATTACTGTGCAGGCTCTGATTGGCATGTACGAGCGAATCTGCGGCATGACGGGGACCGCCGCCACGCAGGCCGAAGAGTTTTGGAAAGTCTACAAACTGCCGGTGACGGTGATCCCTACAAACCGTCCGGTGATTCGCCAAGACCTTCCTGATATCGTGTATCCCACCAGGGTCGCGCGGAACCAAGCGCTCGTGGAGGAGATTCAAAACGTCCACAAAACGGGCCGTCCTATTCTCGTGGGAACGGCAAGCGTGGAGGAGTCGGAGCTGTTAAGTCGGTGCCTACAGATTGCCGGAATACCCCATTCTGTTCTCAATGCTATGAACGAAGAGGCGGAAGCGCGGGTCGTCGCCCAGGCGGGTGCGCTCAGCGCGGTGACGATTTCCACAAATATGGCGGGACGGGGAACCGACATTCTGTTGGGAGGGAATCCGCCAAACGAGCACCAGAGGGTGGTAGAACTCGGCGGTCTGTACGTCATTGGCACAACACGTCACGAGGCCAGACGGATCGATTATCAGCTCCGCGGACGTGCCGGCCGCCAAGGTGATCCAGGGACGTCTCGCTTCTTCATCAGCCGCGAAGATGACTTACTGGTGCGCTTCGGTATCGCGGGGAACCCGGATATCGACAGCGTGCAGCGCACCGCGGAGGGCCAGAATCTGGAAATCCGACAAACACTATGGAAGTACGAATCCCTCGTCGAGCATCAACGTCAAGAGGTGTGTGAATTGCGCCGCGAGATTCTACTATCGCCTGGTTGGAGCATTCGTTCGATGCTGACTGAAGAACGGTATCGTGAACTAGTCGACGCTGTTAGTGAGGATGCGCTCGAAAGAGCCGGACGCCGCGTGGCCCTGGCAGTCATTGATGACCTCTGGGCGGACTACCTTGCCAATGTCGCGGAGTTGAAGGACGGCATCCGTTGGATTTCGTGGGGTGGTCGGGATCCGCTATACGAGTTCCTCACAGCCGTGCAGGCGATTCATGAGGATTTCCGCTGCTGTCTGAAAGAAAGTATCGCAGGCGCATTCGAAGCCACTGAGATCCGGGACGGCGAGATCCACTTTCAGAACGAAGAACGGCTCAAGCGTGGAGCAACCTGGACGTACGTGACCACTGATCGGCCCTTCGGTGGGCTTGAAGAGCGTTTCGTAAAAGGGCTATGGGGGAAGTTTACGAAAAGACAGCACGCGGAAGAAAACTGACCCACTCATTGGATGGACGCTCTCCTGAACAACGGGCAGCTGTTGCTCTCTCATTGAACTGGGGGGATAGCCCACGTGTTTCTTTTTCTGGGGGGAACATGGGGACAGGAAGGTGTGAAATCATGCAGTCCCGATCCGTTTGCACGAGGTAATGCGCCGCTTGAATTCCGTGTCGAAGAAGCTGTGCCACGTGCAGACGATGGTGGCGACACCTCCGAAATGCCCCTGCTTTTCGACCAGCACGACGCGGGCGCCTAGCCTGGCCGCGCGTATCGCCGCGAACACCCCCGTGCAGCTCCCGCCCAGGACGCAGACGTCGGCCTCCTCGATCACCGGCACGTTCTCCACCACGCGCACACTCGCCGCGGGAGCAGCGCCCGCCACCGAGGGCGCCAGCGCCGCGCCACCGCTCATCACAAACGACCGTCTGCTGGTTCGGGCCATCGGGAGTATCCTCCAGGTTTCCAGTGTAGTGCGTCAGTGCCGGAAGTGTTCCCTCAAAGCGCATCTTCAGAGTGAGTAGGCAGCGCCATCCTCGGCATACCATACTAGTGTGCCGAGTCTCGACAGGTTCGCATAAGAATAAAACCACGCTCAGGATATCCCCACTAAAGCTCCGCCAAAGCCCGTGAAGAGAACGTCCTGTCGTCCGCTGCCACGCTGGGTGACGTGATGCGGGTGTCCAGGGCGACGGCCTTCGCGTTCCTCACCATGGGCACGATAGTGGCGGCGCGGGGGAGGATCTCTCACGGAAACTGACTATTTGGTGACTGTCACGGTTTCCCATGTGGAGCAAAAGAGGACGGGACGCTGTAACGTGTCCGCCGAAGGCGTAGCCGCCGCATGTTTACAGCACTTTACCCTGCGCCAAACGGGCTGGAACTGCAATATTTCACGGCTTCCAGACACATTTCCTGGCACCTGCCTGTCGGTTGAAGATAAGATAAAGAAATGCGTCTGTCCCCTTTCCCCATTGATGAACGAAGGAGGATCTGTTGTTCTTGCACCCGTGATGAAGTCCGTGACGACTGCCGGCCGAGCCGTGGGCGTAGGAGAGGCAAAGATTGCGCGAGGGACGAAGCCGTCTCCGAACCTACCAAGGCGCCAAGCTGAACTGAAAACTCAACAGAAAGCGGCGAGTGCCGCGTTCGGCGTGGTAGTTGACGTCAGCATCAAAAGCAGGCGGCAGAAGCGAGCCAACTGCACTACGTATGGTGATTGCGCCCAATCCAGCGGTCCCGAACACTAGATTCGAACAGCGGTTTTCGCTGATTGCTGTCCAGGGAAAGGACTGACGATGGAGGTCTCTCTTCCAATCCTAGCCGCGCTTTGCCTATTTCACTTTGTGAATTCGGAGGCGCTTTACCAACGTGCACGCCAAACCGGTGGTGAGTTGCGGTTCCCGGCTGGTGTTACGATGCGCCTGATCCTGGGGCTCGGGGTGCCCCTCTGTCTGTACGGCACGTATGCAACAGTCGTAATTGCTCGTCAAACAGGTGAGTGGTGGTTGCCATCGATCTGCATGACATTTGTACTGCTTGCACTTGTCGCCGACTTAGGCGAGATTCGTGTCAACCCGGACGGCGTTGAATTGCGCCGATTATTCGGCATTCGTCGTAAACGTATCCGATGGGATGGCGCGTCGGCTAGCTTCTCCCCCGGTCTCCACGAGGTACTTGTGGTTGGATCAGACGGCACCTGCATAATACACTCGCGATACCATGTTGGCCAGGACCAGTTTATCTTCGAGCTAAAGAAGCACAGAGTCAACGTGTTCGAATAGAGGAAAAACCGGTGACAGTAACCATTTACACCGTTTGTGCGGAGACCATGCTGGCCTGCCAAGTTCCGACGACAGGGTTTGGTGGGGACATGGAAACCGCACCAAATAGCCAGTTCCCGCCACGCTGGGTGACGTGATGCGGATGTCCAGGGAGCCGGCCTTCGCGTTTCTCACCATGGACACGATAGTGGCGGCGCGGGGGAGGATCTCTCACGGAAACTGACTAATTGGTGACTGTCACGGTTTCCTAGCCTGGCCGCGCGCACCGCGGCGAACACCCCCGTGCAGCTCCCGCCCAATACGCAGATGTCGGCCTCCTCTATCACGGGCACGTTCTCCACCACGCGCACACTCGCCGCGGGAGCAGCGCCCGCCACCGAGGGCGTCAGCGCCGCGCCCCCGCTCATCACAAACGACCGTCTGCTGGTACGGGCCATCTGGAATATCCTCCAGGTTTCCAGTGTGGTGTGTCAGTGCCGGAAGTGTTCCCTCAAAGCCCATCTTCAGAGTGAGCAGGCTTGACAGACAGCGCAACCGCAACTGAGGATTGGGAAAGGGGTCATGGGCTCGACCGCAAATATCGCTCTGCGGTGCGCAGTGTGGATTTTTAGTGCGACCGCGTGTGTCAGCGCCCAAGTGGTGATTTCCGCGCGGGCCGGGCTGATCTACTGTCTTGAGGGGGAAGTCCTGCTCAACGGGGTGCCTCTCAACAGCGAAATGGCCGGATTCCGGCTCCTCAAGCGGGGAAGTGAGTTGCGCACCTTGCGCGGGCGGGCGGAGATCATCCTGCATTCCGGTGAGTTGCCTTATCCGGACAGTGCCTTCGTCCCGAAGATGGTCGGAGGTGACTCTCCCTTACATAGACCAGGTGCCGCGGTCCGTTTAGGCGATTCGAGCGCGTTGCGCTTGCTCGACAACCGCTTGGAGAGCCCGCGCTTCGAATTAGTGGCAGGCTCGGCGGTGTTGGATGTGAGTGGCTTGCCCCGCGGCACGATCATCGCTGCGGAGATCCGCGGCGCGAAGGCGAGCGTTTCGAGGTCTGGACTGTACCGCCTTGACGCGGATTCCCGTCGCATTTCCGTCTATAGGGGCGAGGCGAAGGTTACGTCGGAGGGACGCTTGGCGAGCCTTTCCGCCGGTACCCGGCTTCCCTTGGAAGGGCCCGGACCGGAACCGTTCGATGTCAAGGCGGCCGACTCGCTGGACCGTTGGAATCAGTGGCGCGCGAGCGTCCTATCCCAATCGAATCTGGCGGCCTTGAAGAAGCAGATACGGCCCTCTTACCGCACCCGCCGCCGCTTGCGTTGAGTCGGGGGACCTGCCCCCAAAATTGACCATAAGTTCCTGAAACCGAAACGGCTTGACTTGCGTCACCCGGTAGCGCAGGATCAGATAAGGAGGCGTCAAATGCTAAAGGTTGGGCGGTGGGCTTGGCTGGTGGCAGTTGCCGTTGTTCTCTCAGCCGGTGCCGCGTACGGGCAGAGCGTGGTCTCGGCTCAGGCGGGTCTGATCAACTACATCGAGGGTAAGGTCACCCTGAACGGCAATGACGTTGAACGGAAGGCCGGGCTGTATCCACAGGTGAAGGAAGGCAATGTGCTCAAAACGGAGGAAGGGCGTGTGGAATTGCTCCTGAATCCTGGTACATTTCTTCGCCTGGGTGAGAACGGCTCATTGCGGATGATAACCACGCGGCTCATCGACACGCGCTTGGAAGTGTTGAGCGGAAGCGCGCTGGTGGAATGCGCGGAGGCTTCCAGGGACAACTCAGTGACGCTGGTTTACAAGGATGCCACGGTGACTCTCCGCAAGAGGGGCCTGTACCGGTTGGACGCCGGAACCGGGCAGTTTTCGGTGCTTGACGGCGAAGCCGTCGTAGCTTCTTCCGGTCAGCAGATCACCCTGAAGGACAACCGGCGCACCAACCTGGCCGGGGTGTTCGCGGCGGAGAAGTTCAACTCGAAGGATGGTGACACCTTGTACCGGTGGAGCCGTCGCAGGTCCGAATACCTGGCCATGGCGAACATTTCGATGGCCAGGTCGATTCAGACGAGCGGTGCCTCCGGGTGGTCGTATGGATATATGGCCGGCGGTTGGCTTTGGAACCCGTGGATGAATTTGTTCACGTACGTCCCCATAAACGGCTATTATTACAGCCCCTTCGGATGCACTTATTACAGCCCGAGGACCGTTTACGTGGTCACCAATCCCAGACCGCAAACCGGTGGTGGAAGCGATTGGCGTACAGGGTGGACGGCGAGCCAGCTAGGCTACTCCACCGTTCACCATACATCGGCCGGGACGTCCGGCATCATTGCTTCCGGTCCGGCTGCGGTATCCAACTCCGCACCGGCGGCCTCCGCCCCTCCGGCGAGTGGCGTGTCGCGTGACTCCGGGCGCGCGGGCGGCGCTGGCCGCTAAGCCTGGTCACAAGCGGCGTTCGAAGAACGAGGCGACAGTCTCGAGCAGGTGTTTGTACGCTGTGCCCGAGACCCCGTGTTTCTTCTGCGGGTAGAGCATCATTTCAAAAGGCTTACTGGCTCTTTGAAGTTCGTCCGCCATGCGCAGGGTGTGCTGGAACACGACGTTGTCGTCCTCCAGGTTGTGCAACAGCAGTAGCGCTCCTTTGAGCTTGGCGGCGGAATGGATCACCGAACTTGCCTGGTAGCCTTTCTCGTTTTCCGCGGGCAAGCCCAGGTAGCGCTCGGTGTAAATAGTGTCGTACATGCGCCAGTCGGTGACCGGCGCTCCGGCGGCGCCGGCCTTGAACGTTTCCGGAGCGTTCAGTAGCGCGTAGAGGGTCACGAATCCGCCGTAACTCCACCCGTGGATGCCGATGCGGGCTGGATCGACGACGCCCATGGAAATCAAGTGCTTAACGCCCGCGAGCTGGTCCTCGAGTTCGCGCGCGCCCAAGCGGCGGTAGAGCGCCGCTTCCCAGGCATGGCCACGGCCGGCTGAACCCCGGTTGTCCAACTGCCAGACGACGAAGCCGCGGTGCGCCAGCGCCTGGTCAAAGTTCACTCCCGCCCAAGCGTTCCGAACCGCCTGCGCGTGCGGCCCGCCGTAAACCATCACGATGGCCGGATACTTCTTCTCCCCACTGAAACCGGCCGGTTTGATGAGACGGGCGTACAGGGACGCGCCGTCCTGTGCCTTCACGCGGACAATTTCAGCGGGGAGAATCTCATATTCCTCGATGGGCTTGCGGTCGGCCTCGGTGAACACGGCCAGTTCGCTGCCGTCGCTCCGATGAATCGTCCGGCGAGGGGGATCGGTCAGGCTGGAGGCCGAGTCCAGGTAGTACTCGGCGCCCTCGCTCATCGAAATCGCGTGGGTACGGCCGGCAACGGAGAGACGGCGTGGCGCGCCCCCGTTGATTCCGACCACGTACAGATGATCTTCGAGCGGGCTCTCCATTCTTGCCGTGTAGTAAACCTCACCCTTGGCCGGATTCACGCAGGTCACTTCACTCACTTCCCAATCTCCTGTCGTGAGCCTGCGCGCGAGCTTTCCGTCGAGCGTGTACACGTACAGGTGCCGGAAGCCATCGCGTTCGCTGGACCAGAGGAACTCATCCCTTCCGGGGAGGAAGTGCAGGTCGTCGCTTACATTCACCCAGTCCGGACTGGTTTCGCGCAACAGCAGGCGGGAGGCGCCAGAGGCGGCGTCGGCGGAAATCAGATCCAGGCGATTCTGCACGCGGTTGAGCGTGACGGCCGCGATGGAGTTGCTGTCCGGCAGCCACTGGACGCGCGCGAGCAGGCGGTCCAGCGTGTCGCCCGTGTTCATCCAGCGGGTGGGGCCGCCGGTAGCCGGGACTACGCCCAGCCGGACGCCGGCGTTTGGCGTGCCGGCGCGGGGATAACGCTGCGGCTCGTAGACAGGGTCCAGGCCGAGCAGGCTCGCGTGGGGGTAGATTGCCTGACGGCTCACGTCGAACTGGAGATAAGCGACGCGCGTGGAATCGGGCGACCACCAGTGCGCGGTTCCGAGGTCCAGCTCCTCGGGATAGACCCAATCAAGCTCGGCATTCCACACCGTCTCGCTGCTGCTCGCCGTGAGCTGCGTGACCTTGCCCGTGGCTAGTTCGAGCACGAACAATTCGTGCGCGCGGCGGAACGAGACGCGGCGGCCGTCCGGGGAAACCTGCGGGTCGCCTTCGACTTCCGCGGTTGCGGTTAGTCGTGTGTACGAGCCCAGCGCAAGCCGGAAAAGGAACAAATCGCCGCCGGCTTCCACCAGCAAGGCATTCCCCGAAGGCAGCCACTGGATCTGCTTCTCGCGCACATTGCGGTTCCGCCAGTCGAAGGCCCGTGGCGAGGGGGCTTTCACCGCCACATCGCTGAGCGCGGGCAAAGCGAACAACTTGCGGCGCGTGCGAGAGGGAATGTCGTAAAGCCATGCCTTGCCGTCCTGCGTGTAGACGAAACGCGCGCCGCCGGGAGCCCAGATGGGCGCAGAAGGTACGTCCTTGCGTTCGCGCGCGGCGGCAGCGGCATCCACAGTGACAGGCTTTTTCTGGGCAGCAGCGGCCGAAACGGCCAGCATCATTGCAAGGAAGACAAAACGGGGCATGGAATTGTGATTGTAGCGGATGGGCCAGGATGGGAAGCGGCGTGTATTCTGAGCGAATGGCATACACTAAGGGAAGAGATAGATAAAAGATTTCCACCTCCGAGCGTATTCTCCAACAGCGATGTCCCGAATGCACAAGACCGTCGAACAACGTAAGCAAGCTGTCGCACTGACATCCCTGGCCGCCGCCGTAGCGCTGACAGGATTCAAGGTAGTAGTCGGTCTTTTCACAGGTAGTCTCGGTATCCTTGCCGAAGCGGCGCATTCGAGCCTGGACCTGGTGGCGGCCGCCGCCACATATTTCGCTGTGCGTACGTCTTCGCGCCCGGCGGACGTCAATCACCGTTACGGTCACGGCAAGATCGAGAATCTTTCCGCTCTGTTTGAAACCGTTCTGCTGCTGGTGACCTGCGTTTGGATCGTCTACGCGGCGATTCACCGCATGGTGAAGGGGGGAGTTGAAGTCGAGGTCACCGTGTGGTCCTTCGCAGTGATGGTCACTTCCATCGTCATCGACTGGTCGCGTTCCAGCGTGCTCTATCGGACGGCTAAGGAGAGCAACAGTCAGGCGCTCGAAGCCGACGCGCTGCACTTCAGGACCGATATCTGGAGTTCATCGGTGGTCATCATCGGCCTGATCTGCCTCAAAATGGCCGAATGGATTCCAGGTGTGGAGTGGTTGCGCCACGCGGATGCGCTTGCCGCGCTGGCGGTGGCGGTGATCGCCACGGTGGTGACCGTGCGGTTGGGTGGACGTACGGTGGGCGCCCTGATGGATGCCGCGCCGACCACGGTCGAGAGCCGCATTGTGCACGCCGCCTCCTCGGTCGAGGGTGTCATCGACTGCCACAGCATCCGTTTTCGTTACTCAGGTCCGACCCTCTTTGTGGACGCACACGTGTTGATGGACGGCCGGCTGCCGCTGGCCAAGGCGCACGAGATTGCGAATCAGGTGGAGCAGGCCATTCAAACCGAACTTCCGGGAGCGGACGTGACGGTGCATCCCGAACCTGCCGGGGATGCGGCGAAAACCGGGAATTGAGTGTACCGTCTTGGGTTTGATACGGTAGTGCGGAATGAGACGTGTCGCGCTGTTCCTACTGTTGCTGCTTCCGACCGCTTATTTTGCCTGGCGGCACGCCGACATGCCCCAGTTCGGGCGCTGGATTCACGACGACAGCGTCTACTTCGTTTCGGCCAAGTCCATCGCTGAAGGCCACGGGTATCGGATCCTGAGCTACCCGGACACTCCATTTCAAACCAAGTACCCGCCGCTGTTTCCGCTGGTTCTGGCCGGGGTCTGGAAGCTCAATCCCCACTTTCCGGACAATCTTGTCCTCGGGACGTTGGTGAGCTGGCTATGGGTGCCTGTGCTGCTGTGGCTTTGCCTCCGTCTGTTTCTTGCTTACGGCTTCTCCGAAAAGCAGGCCTGGGCGATGACGGCGCTGTTCGCTGTGAATCCCTACCTGGCCATCTTCGGCTCCAGCATGCTTTCAGAGTTGCCGTTCACCTGCCTGCTCATCCTGTGCTTACTCTTCTGTATTCGTGCCGCTCAAGAACGCGCTCCGGTGCGGTGGGCGGTGCTGGCGGGCGTGACCGGCGGGCTGTCCTTTCTCACGCGGACCACCGGACTGATGCTGCTGGCGTCAGGCGTGGTGTGTTTCCTGTGGCGCAAACAGCGTAAGCAGGCCCTCTGGTTTGCGGCGACTATGCTGCCGTTCGTAGCGGGTTGGACCATCTGGACCCGCCTGCACATGGTGCACGGAGCCGATCCGGTGACGCTCTACTATACGACTTACCTCGACTATCATCTATACCTCGTGAAACTAGCTGATTTGCCCATGATTCTGTGGAAGAACGTGGACCAGTGGCTGCTCGGCGTGGGCGCGCTTATCATTCCCGAGGCGAGCGATGCACGCATCGTGAAGATCGTCACGCAGACCGTCGGCGTGGCCATCCTGGCTGGCGTGGTGCGGTTGGTTCGGAGTGGACGCGCGCTCGATTATGCAATGTTCGCCGTTCCGTTCAGCATCATGCTGGTGGCTTGGCACTATCCGCCGACGGAACGTTTGGTAGCGCCCGTTTATCCGCTCCTGCTGGCCGGTTTTTGGCGCGAGCTGCGGCACATCGCGTCCATGCTCGGCGTCGCGTTGCACCATCGCGACAAATCGCAGCGCGTTGCGGCGGGCGCAACGGGGCTCATGCTGGTGGGCGTACTGGCTGCGGGCGCGTGGATGCAGTACAACGTCGGTTGGCGGATTCTGCCGCGTGAAATGAACGAGCGGCGGAAGGAATGGGCCGCTGACGAAATCGCGTTCAAGTGGATGTGCACCCATTTGCCTCATGACGCGCAGGTGCTCACTTATAACGACCCCATACTGTTCCTCTATACCGGACATCGCGCCGCGAGCCTTGAAGTGGTCTCCATGTTTTGGTATCGCGGAAACCTTGATGTGGTGCTCGATACTTACGCGCACGTCGCCGATTTCGCAGGAGTGCAGCGACTGGGGTACGCTTACTTCACTCACACGGATTTCCGCCGTCACATGGGAGATGCCGATCGAAAGCGAGTGATCGAGCTTATCGAACACAATCCCGATCTCGAAGTTACGCAGCGCTTCGCGTCCGCGACCCTCTACCGTGTGCGGCCCCATCGAGAGATGGCGGCGCCTTGAGTTATGACAGACAATTGAGTCGGTTGGCTTGACTTTGTTAGGATTGTCCGCGATGAAACGCGTGTCGCTGTTCCTGCTCTTACTGCTCCCGTCGGCGTACTTCGCGTGGACTTACTGTGACATGCCGCGTTTCTGTCGCTGGATCCACGATGACAGCATATACTTCGTTTCCGCCAAATCGCTTGCCGATGGACAGGGCTATCGCATCCTCAGTCTGCCGGGCGAACCGTTTCAAACCAAGTACCCTCCGCTTTTGCCGCTAGTGCTTGCGGGTGTCTGGAAGCTGAATCCTGAATTCCCGGCGAACCTCAAGCTTGCCGCACTGGTGAGCTGGCTCGCGCTTCCCCTATTGCTGTTATTATGTCTGCGCCTGTACCGCGATTACGGTTTCACGGAGAAGGAAGCATGGGCGGTGGTCGCCCTACTGGCTGTGAACCCGTATCTGTTGGTCTACTCGTCGACCATACTTTCGGAGTTGCCGTTCACGTGCCTCCTGATTTTGTGCCTGCTTCTATGTCGGCGTGCGGCGGTCGAGAGCGCCCCGCTGTGGTGGGCGGTTTTGGCGGGAGTAACCGGAGGGCTTTCCTTCCTCACACGCACGACAGGGATGTTGCTGCTGGCTTCCGGCGCGGCATACTTCCTGTGGCACAGACGGCGCAAACAGGCGATGTGGTTCGTGGCCGCGATGCTGCCGTTCGTGGCCGCGTGGACGTTGTGGACGCGAATGCACTCGCCGCAAAGCTCCGATACCGTCACGCTGTACTTTACCTCGTACTTCGGTTACTTCCTGTATCTGGTCAGGCCCGCCGATCTGCCCATGATTCTGTGGAAGAACGTGGACCAATGGCTGATGTCCGCGGGCGCGTTGGTTCTTCCCGACGTCCGGGAAGCGTGGCTGGTCAGGATCATCACACAGACGCTCGGCGCCGCCATGATTGCCGGGGTGGTGCGGATGGCGCGGAAAGGGCGGTCCCTGGGCTACGCCTTCTTCGCAGTGCCGTTCAGCTTGATGCTCCTGGTGTGGCACGTCCTACCGGACCAGCGTCTGATTGCCCCGATTTATCCACTCCTACTCGCCGGGTTTTGGACCGAGATGCGGCACATCTTCGGAATGATCATGGGCGCGCTCGGCCATCGCCGGAAGTCGCAGCGCATAGCGGCCGTCGCCTTCGGGTTGGCAATAGTTGGAGTGCTCGGTTTCGGCGCGTGGACGCAATACGAGGTCGGGTGGCGTATACTGCCGCGCGAACTCGAACAACGTCGCAAGGAGCGGGCGGTCGATGAGGCCGCGTTCCGTTGGATGACCTCGCGCCTTCCCCCTGGCGCGCAACTGGCCGCTTTCCACGACCCAGCCCTGTACCTTTACACCGGGCACCGCGCGTGCGGTCTTATCAAACCTTCCATGCACATGTACCGGAACGATACTTCTCAAGCATACGAGGCTTTCACCAGGCTCGCAGGTTTTGCGCGCGAACATCGCCTCGATTACGCTTATTTCGCCGACACAGACTTCCCCCGCCACATTTCAGAAGCGGACTGCCGTAGCGTGCACTGGTGGTTGGAAGCGAACCCGGAGCTGGAGTTGGTACACCGATTCCCTTCGGCCACGCTTTACCGATTCGTGCCGCGCCGGTAGACGGATACCGGGAGCGCGGCCTCAATCCCTACGCCGTTACTTGATGATCGCCGCGCCGGTTTCGTCCCGGTCGAACTTCAGCACCTGTTCGGGACGGGCCACGCTGAGGATCGCCGGCGAGTGTGTGACGCAGAGGATCTGAGCAGTAGGAATTGAGGAAAGCGACTGGAACAACAGTTCCACGGACGCGGGATTGATGCCGTTTTCCGGCTCTTCAATCAGATAAACGCCATCGAGATCTGGGATGTAGCCGAGCAGCGTCAGAGCGAGGAGACGCAGCGTACCAGCGGAAAAGGACCAGGACGGCGCCTCAAATCCGTTGTCGAACTGCAGCACAAGATAGCGGTGCCTGTCCTCGACGCGTTCTCTCGATGTAACAGATCGCAGTCCGGCGATCGCGGACCGCAAGCGGGCCACCCAGGCGGCGTGACGTTCGGGAGAATCTCGTTCCAGGCGCTCCACGAGCCAGGGCAGGTTGGATCCGTCGGGCAGGAAGGCGCCCGTCTCCGAGGGAGGACTGGGACGCCGCAAGGCCTCGGAGTTCAGCGTGATCCTTACAACGCCCTCCATCAGGGTGCGTCGCGTCCAAGTCGCGACCGGAAACATGGCCTCATCCTCCGGGAGGTTGCCCAACGCGGACTTCGTGGGGCCAAGACGGAATAGGTTCCTCCATCCCGACGTCTCCGAGAAGAAATAATCGTTGCCCGAATCAACCACTTTGTTCACAACTTTGCGGGCAGTGGCCGGCGCTCTCCCGCCGGCGCCCAACAGCAGAGTCTCAGAACGCCGTTCGGACTGGGGAAACAAACCCGCCTGCAATACAGTCACGCGGCTTGAAGGCTTCGGGAGCAGCCAGAGCGATTCAGAGAGCAGACCGAAATCGCCGGACTCCCCCCGCCACCCGACCGCAATCTCGTACCGGCACGTGGGCGACGCGCCGCTCGTGAGCGAGTGCTGCCGGGCGGCCGGGATTGCCAGTTCCGCGGCCAACTCGAAACTGGTCCCCTGGCCCATCCAGAGTAACTGCGCCAGGTTGGCCGCGCGGGGCGGCACGCCCGCGTGCAATTCACCCAGAACCGCTTTGCAGGCGCCGGCCCGGAGCAAGTCGCCGAAGAAAGCTATGGTGTCAAGGAAAGTGCTTTTCCCGCTCGCGTTGGGGCCCGCGAGCACCTGAAAAGGTTGGACGTCCTGGCTGACGTTCCGAAGGACTCGATACCGCAAGGCCTCCACACGGCTGATCATGCGTTCTCCTTGGGTGAGTACTAACAGAGAATATCAGACTTGTAACATTCTTGGACTTCGCTAGTTACCGTTGCGACCATCGCCGTCGCGTGGTAATCCTGTCATAAACGGATGTTATTGGAGCGGCGCCTTGCATTTCCTCTTCTTTTACGCTAATCTTTGTTTGTGGAGCTCGTGGGTACAAACAGCACCCCGCTGCAGTTGGGCCGGCCATCCGACCGGATGAGCTGGACAACTGCGCTCTCCACGGAACTCGTCCTTAATATCAGCATTATTATCCTTATTGGGGTCATCGTACCGGGCCCCGCCTAAAGGCCTCCTCCGGATAGAATCCAGAGGGCCATCGGCGGGGCGAGCAACCCGGCGGTGGCCTTTTCGTTTTTTACCCCGCCGGAGAGTGGTTTCGATGCTGAAGAACCCCAAGTTTGATAGGAAATGAGAGGCTAAGACTATGGCGACATTGATGAGCGGCGCGAAGATGCTGCTGGAATGCCTGGCGCGGGAAGACGTGGACTGCATCTTCGGCTATCCCGGTGGTGTGACGCTGCCCCTCTACGATGCGATTTACGAAAGCCCGATGAGGCACGTGCTGGTCCGGCACGAAGAGAACGCGTGTTTCGCCGCCGAGGGTTACGCGCGCTCGACCGGGCGCACGGGTGTGTGCTGCGCGACGTCGGGGCCAGGCGCGACGAACCTGGTGACCGGTTTGGTGAACGCGCTGATGGATTCCATTCCGGTAGTGGCCATCACAGGGCAGGTCCATTCAAAGCTGATCGGCAGCGATGCGTTTCAGGAAGCGGATACCTTTGGCTTGACGCGTTCCGGCACCAAGCACAACTACCTGGTGAAGAGCATACACGACCTGCCTCGGGTAGTCCACGAAGCGTTCTACATCGCCAATTCGGGGCGCCCCGGGCCCGTGTTGATAGATATTCCGAAGGATGTTTTCCAGGCGCAGGCGCACTATACTCCTGTAACGACGATTCACCTGCCGGGCTACAAGCTCAGCCTGGACGGGCACACGGGGCAGATCCGGCGCGCATCGCAGATGATCGCCGAGTCCAAGCAACCGCTGTTCTATATCGGCGGCGGAGCGATCTCCTCCGGGGCAAGCGAGGAGTTGATCCAGTTGGTGGAGAAGGTGGACGCGCCGGCGGTGTGCACGCTCATGGGACTGGGCGCGATCCCGACAACGCATCCGAACTTCGTCAGCATGCCCGGAATGCACGGCAGTTACGCGGCGAACATGGCCATGACCGAGTGCGACCTGCTGATCGCCCTCGGTACACGTTTCGATGATCGCGTGACGGGCCGGCTTTCGGCTTTCGCGCCGCATGCCAAGGTGATCCACGTCGACGTGGACCCGTCCGAGATCGGTAAGAACCGCGCTCCGGACCTTCCGATCGTGGGCGATCTGAAGCGTGTCTCGGCGAAGCTCTTCAAGTTTGCGGGAGAGCCCGAGAACCAGCCTGAAGCGGACGTCATCGAAGCGCGCAGGGCGTGGTGGAAGCAGGTGCGCGGTTGGCAGCGGCAGCACCCGCTCGTTCCCGCGATCGACGATACAGTCATTAAGCCACAGCACGTGATCGCTGAAATCGACCGCATCTCGGCCGGCAACGCCATCGTGTCCAGCGACGTGGGCCAACACCAGATGTGGCTGGCGCAATTCGTGCGGTTCAACGCGCCGAGGCTATGGCTGACCTCGGGCGGTTTGGGCTCGATGGGATTCGGGCTGCCTTCGGCGGTGGGCGCGCAGACGGCCAATCCGGATAAACTGGTATTCGCGGTTGTGGGCGACGGAGGGTTCCAGATGTCCATTCCGGAACTTTCCACCGTGGCCAGCAACGGATTGCCGGTGAAAATCGTTGTGATCAACAACGGCTATCTCGGCATGGTCCGGCAGTGGCAGACGATGTTCTACAACAACCGGCTGTCTGCCGTGACGCTGGAATGTTTCCCGGATGCCGGGAAGCTGGCGGCGGCGTACGGTTTCAAAGGGCGCACGATCAGCCGGCCGGACGAACTGGCTCCCGCCTTGCAGGAAGCCGTGGACGAGCCGGGACCGTACCTGCTCAACGTGATGGTGGATCCGGACGAGAACGTCTATCCGATGGTGCCGGCCGGCGCCGCCATAAGCGAAATGGTGTTTGGGCCGCCGCAGCGCGTGGCAGTCCCGAAATAGTGCGAGGAGGCGCCAGAGACATGTTACAGACGATATCGTTGTTGATGGAGAACAAGCCAGGCGCTCTCATGCGTGTCACGGGACTACTAAGCGCCCGGGGTTACAACATAGAGAGCCTGACGGTAGCGCGCACGCTCGACCCGACGCTGTCGCGCATGACCATCGCGGTGGATATGGAGCCGTCCCTGAGGGCGCTGCTGATCAAGCAGATGAACAAGCTGATCAACGTGCTGCAGGCGACGGATCTCACCGATAGCCGGGCTGTCTTGCGCGAGATGGTGCTGCTTCGGGTGCGCGCAAGCATGGAAGCACGCGCGGCGATTCTGAAAGAATCCGAAATTTTCTCCGCGCGGGTGGTGGATTCGTCGGTGGAGGGCTTCGCCCTGGAAGCTACCGGGGATCCCGAGAAACTGGATGAGTTCATCGATGTGATGAGAAGCTATGGCGAGATCGAAGTGACCCGCTCCGGGATGGTGGCGGTCTCGCTGGAATCCAAGAAATTGCATCTCGCTCCGCCCATCCCGGCCGGAGCCGAGGCAAGTAAACTAGAAGCGAGGAACGGAGTTATCAATGGCTAGACGTTTTTACGAAAAAGACGGTGATCTTTCCCTACTCAAGAATCGGACTATAGCCATCGTCGGCTATGGCAGCCAGGGGCACGCGCATTCATTGAACCTGCGCGACTCCGGATTGAACGTGATCGTTAGCGACGCTAAGGGCAGCCCGAACTGGGCCAAGGCCGAAGCCGCCGGTTTCAAGGTGTACGAAGCGGGCGAGGCGGCCAAGCTCGGCGACACCATCATGTTGCTGGTGCCGGATCATATTCAGTCAGTCATCTACAACCGCGACATAGCGCCCCAGATGAAGGCGGGCAAGACGCTGATGTTCGCGCACGGTTTCAACATCCATTACAAGCAAGTGGTTCCGCCGTCGGGCGTGGACGTCTCCATGATCGCCCCCAAGGCGCCGGGACACCGCGTACGCGAGCTGTTCACGGAAGGCGTAGGAGTGCCGGCCCTGATCGCTGTCGAGCAGAATCCTTCAGGTAAGGCGCATGAGCAGGCTCTGGCCTACGCGCTGGCGCTCGGCTGTCTGAAGGCGGGCGTGATCGAAACCACGTTCAAGGAAGAAGTGGAAACCGATCTGTTCGGCGAGCAGGCCGTGCTGTGCGGCGGCGCTTCCGAGTTGATCCGCGCGGGCTTCGAGACGCTGGTGGCGGCCGGTTACGCACCCGAGATCGCTTACTTCGAATGCTTGCACGAACTGAAGCTCATCGTCGACCTGATTCAGGAAGGTGGCTTGAGCTACATGCGCTTCTCGGTGTCCGACACGGCCGAGTACGGCGATTACACGCGCGGGCCGCGCATCATCGACGCGCACGTGCGCGAGAGCATGAAGAAGATCCTCACCGAAGTGCAGAACGGCCAGTTCGCCAAGGAGTGGATCGACGAGAACAAGACCGGCGGGAAGAATTTCAAAGCCATGCGGGAAGCCGGTAAGGACCTGTTGATTGAACGTGTGGGCAGTGAACTGCGCGCCATGATGCCGTTCCTCAAGAAGAAGAAGGAAGCCGGCGTACCTGAGGCCCAGTAAGCTGTGAACCGGGGCGCAGGCCCCCGAATGGGAGCCATGAAGATCTACACCTTTGACACGACACTGCGAGACGGCACGCAAGGCGAGGCCGTCTCGCTCACCGTGGACGATAAGCTGGCTATCGCGCAGAAGCTCGATGAATTGGGGATCGACTACATCGAAGGCGGTTGGCCCGGCTCGAATCCCAAGGACAAGGAGTTCTTCAAGCGCGCCCGGGAACTGCGGTTAAAGCATTCCAAGCTGACCGCCTTCGGCTCCACGAGATTCGCCAAGAATCCCGTGGAGCACGACCCCAATGTGCTGGCGCTGGTCGAGGCCGGCACCCATGTTATTTCCGTGTTCGGCAAGACCTGGAATCTGCATACCAGCCGCGCTTTGGGCATCACGGAAGAAGAGAACCTGAAGCTGATTTCCGAGACCGTCGCTTTTCTGAAGGCCCACGGCAAGGAAGTAGTTTTTGATGCCGAGCACTTTTTCGACGGCTACGCTTCAAATGCGGATTTTGCGTTGCGCGCGCTCGACGCCGCCCGGCAGGCCGGCGCCGATGTGCTGTGCCTGTGCGACACCAACGGTGGAACCATGCCGTCGAAGCTGGGCGCCATCGTCGCCGAAGTATACAAGCGGTTCGGCGGCGTCCTCGGCATCCATGCGCATAACGATTCGGATATGGCTGTGGCCAACAGCGTGGCGGCGGTCGAAAACGGCGCCACGCACGTGCAGGGCTGTTTGAACGGTTACGGCGAGCGCTGCGGCAATGCCAACCTCGGTTCGGTGATCGCGAATCTCGAATTGAAGGGTGGTTACGAGGTCGTGGGCGCCGAACGGCTGGCGAATCTGGCTTCCATCTCGCGCTTCATCGGCGAACTGGCGAATCTGCCCATCCCGGGAGGCCAGCCCTATGTGGGCCGCAGTGCTTTTGCCCACAAAGGAGGCGTGCACGTGAGCGCCGTGCTGCGGGACGCGGCCACTTACGAGCACATCAAGCCGGAAGCGGTGGGCAACCGCCAGCGTGTGTTGTTGAGCGATCTGAGCGGACGCGGCAACATCCTTTACAAGCTGAAGCAGCATGGGCTGGCGGAGCGGTTGGGTGACGAGGCGCGGCGCGAACTGCTCGAACGCATCAAACACCTGGAGTACCTCGGCTACGAACTGGAAGCCGCCGAGGGCACCTTCGAGTTGCTGGTGCGCGAGGCGCTGCATCCGGGACTCCACTTCTTCGAGTTGGTGTCGTTCGAAGTCACCACGAAGATGACGGATAACAAGGAATCGAAGACCACCGCCACGGTGACCGTGAAGGCGAAGGACGGCATCCATTCGGCGCTGGCCACCGGCCACGGCCCGGTGAACGCCTTGGATGTCTGCGTACGGCAGTGCCTGGCGCCGATCTATCCATCCATCGCCAAGGTGCGGCTTACCGATTATAAGGTGCGCGTGCTGGACACGAAGAAAGGCACGGCGGCCAAGGTGCGCGTGCTGATCGAATGGAGCGACCAGCGCAGAAGTTGGACCACGGTGGGGGTCTCCGATAACGTTATAGAGGCCAGTTGGCGGGCCCTAACCGATGCCATCCGCCTGGAACTGATGCGCCTGATGGAGCAGGACGACACCGTCGAACGGGCCGTGGAAGACTATTGCTGGGGCGTCTGATCTCCCGCGGCGCACTGTTGTTGCAGCGAACAAGTGACACCCGCGGCCACATGCCCGGCGCCGCTACTTACAAATCCCGGCACGAAACCTGCCTCACACGATCGAACCCGTCGTATCGCCGCTCCACTTGCACGTTCCTGCGTAGAAATGGAAACACGCGGGTTGTCCCTAATCCTCTTCACTTAACGATTTTCAAACAAGCAGGATTGAAGATCTTCGGCCTGCAGGGTGGCAAGCGGGACCGCATGGGAAACTGGCTGATTCTACGCTTGACCCCGCGCGGATTCCGGCGGCCCCGGCTGGAGGCAACTCGCTGCGCGAGCAACTCGGCCAGCACGCCCTCATAGAACCGATTTCTCTCCCGAGGGGGGAATAGCGCCGTAGCGTCCCATCTGGCGCCGGACAACACGAACCGCATGCAGGAAACTCAGTTCGTCACAATCCACGTCGGCAAGGAGCGCCGCTTCATGCATCAGATTGCGGATCGCAAAATGGGCCAGCAGCAACCCATAGAATTCTTGCCGCACCAATTCCGGCGTCTTACTGCGCAGCACGATCCGCGCGCCCCGCAAATGCACTTTGAGTTCGTCGAAGGCCGTCTCAATCTCCCAGCGCTGGCCGTAGAGCGCGGCCAGTTCTTGCGCCGGCGCCTGCTCGGCGTCCAGAACCGTCGTCAGCAGTCGATAGATTGGCTCGGCCTCGGCGATGCCCGCCAACTGGTAGTCGATCACGCGCACCGTCACGCCATGGGTCCGCTTCTTCCAGTCGGCGCCGCTGGGGAAGACCTGACTCAGATAGGAGCCATCGGGCAGGTACCGCTCGGGACGCAGGCGGAAGTTTTTCTTGACTCTCCACACCAGTTCGGCCTTCTGCGCACGCGCGAGATTCCAGGCGCGGAAACTGAACAGTCCGCGGCCGGCCAGGCAGAGCATACCGGCGGTCAGGTGGCGATACACCCCTTCGGCAAGGGCGCTTTCCGAAACTCGGCAGCCGCCCATTTGGCTGGCAAACAGGACATGGGTTCCATTCTCCACCAGCGAGACGAATCGCAACTGCGGGTAGCCGCTCTGGCCGCCACCGGCGCCAGGCCGGCCGAAGGCATCCGCGTTCTCTGCCTGATCAGCCACGTTCAACGTGCTGCCGTCCAGGCTGACCACGCGCCAGCCGCGATACCAGGCGCCCCGGGTGGCCTTGGTCGCGATTGGCCTGACCACCTGATCGTGCAAGCAGCGCAGCGGCTCGGCGCCCAAGCGGCTGCGGGCCTGGCTGATGGCACTCGGGCCGCAGACCTTGACGACGGCATCGACGGGCAGAATCCAGCGCACCGCTTCCAGCAGGCAGCGCAGGACCTCCTGATAGGCGGCCTGCATATAGAGCGCCAGCGCGATGACGTAGTAGACGGTGAGGTGCGCCGGCAGATTACGTTGGCGGCGGCTGGCCGTCCCGCTAGCGCGCAACGCATCGCGGACTTTATCGAGCGGGAACGTCCGCATCAACACACCCAAACCGATGTAGTCCGAGAGCCGGGACCCGGCAGGAAGCACAGCTACCGTGCGCGCCATTTTCGTGGTGAACCCCGAAATCAGAACAGCACTTAAATGCTGTTAAGTGAAGAGTATTGGGGGCAGGTCACTATGTTGCGAGCCAAGAGTTCGGCTTGGAAGACCGTGAAGCAGTTCTTCGAGACGGATGTGTTGAAGCTTGCGGCGTAGCCGCTTTCCGGGATTCGGCCGACACGGCAGGGGATAATCGTCGCCTAGCCATATGGAGAAACGGCCAGTGATCGCACTGGACCGACCGAAGGTTGTGATCCTCCACATTCGGCCTGCGTTTTGGGATAGCGTTGACAAAGGTTGGAGCCCCGCTAGACTGAGGCGTTGCGCTTTGGCAAGAGGACGGTTTGCGTGAACGGCATTATTGATCTCGTCCGCTGGGAAACCTAATTGTCGCCGGACACGGGATCGGCTTCCGAGACAGGCATCTTTCACGCGCCTGCAGCGCGGGCTTCACCCTGCGCCACAGGTCGAGCGCGCTGTCCGCGTCCAAGAACCGCGCGACGTACTCGACGAATCCCAGGCAGAACGCTCGCGAACTCCACGTTGAGTCAAACTCGCGAATCCGGCGGAAGTGATCCGCGTGCCACCACAGGCTGTCGCGAAAGCCGAGCGGACACGGCTTGAGCAAGCAGGCGTATTCCCGGCGCTCCCAGGCCGGCGCCTCGCGCCGCAGGTCCGCCGCTAGTTCCGTGGGAACGGGCGCCCCGAATCGGTCCCTCAGGTAGTCGAGCGCCGTCGCCAGCCGCACGTGCATCCGCGCAGCGCGAGCGAGGCGCGCGACACGCTCCCAGTCGACCGGTTCACGCAGCACGGTGAGCGCGTCCGCGATCCAACGCACCGACGGCTGCCAGTCCCATTGGAGGCCGTGCGCACAGACGTGGAAAAGCTGGTCAGTGGCGCTGGGCGCCCTCAACTCGCCATCGCCGAATGCCGTCGTCTCCGCACCTTCCCAGAACAGGCGCGTGACCTCCGGCGCGTAGCAGCGCACCACGGGGCGCCAGTGCAGGTCGCAGCCCACACCCTCTCGCGCGAACTGCCAGGCGTGGCCCGTGCGCTTACGGCGCTCAAAGTCCCGCGGAGCGTAGCCGTCCTCGGCGCTGTAGCCTGCGTTAGCCAGTTCCCGGGCAGCTGCCTCGAAGTCGTCTTCGGCCACAAGCAAGTCGAAATCGCGCATACCGCGCAAACCGAGTTCGCGATAGTGGCGCGCCACCAGCGCCGCACCCTTGAGCGCCAGGCACTCGATGCCGCGGGAGCGCAGGCGGCCGGCCACCTCCAGCATGGAAGCGAAGCGCTCGCGGTTCTCGCGCCATTGCACCAGGTACATCTCACGCCCGGTTGCCGTTATGGCATGAGAGAACGCGGGCCAACGCCGATAGAGCAGAACAGCCAGTCGAGCGGTGGCCGGGTCGAGTTCCGCGTTCGCCTGCGAGGCCAGCGAATCCAGGGCGGTTCCGGCTTCACGCTCGGGTGCGAAACAAGCTTGAAGGATCCATTCCTGAACCGGGGTGGGCCAGACGCTCACGCTCCGCGCTCCACCAACTCACGCAGCCGTTCTACCGCCTCACTGGCCTCGCCGCGGGCGCCGGCATAACAGGCCGCACCCGCCGCCAGGCGCACCAGCGGCGCAGCCATCTTCACTTCGGTCATTGGCTGTGGCGTGTTCTTCAGCAATTCCAGGATCATTTGGCTCTGCGTCACGCGCTGCACATTCCAGCGCGCCGCCGGACGATAGTTCAGCCGGACGATGAGACGCACCGGCGCGGGGCCGCGGCCGGTCGAAGCCTGTCCCATGGCCGCCGGCCGGGCGCGCATTCTTCCGTCCGCGCTGCGCAGCACCAATGCGCGCGGATACGGGTACACCAGGCCGGCGCAGTCGACCAGCGCGTACTCGTCCGACCAATACTCCCACCCGGAGATCAAGAGCTCTGAGACCAGGGAGGACTTGCCCGCATGACTCGGACCGGGTAGCAGCACCACCCGGCCTCGCCAGCACACCGCGCCCGCATGGAGCGCGATCCGGTCTGTGAGGCCGCGCACCAGCTCGTCATCGAGCCAGGCGCCCAGCGACACCACCATACTCGCGCTGTCCCGGGCGCGGACAACGATGTTGTCCGGAGAACGGACCACGTACCCGGACGCTCCCTGACGCTCTACTCGCAACACGAGATCTGCTCCGTCCGAATCGAGGCGTGGCAGTTCCGGAAACAGATGGCGATCCAGCAGCCGGCACGTGGCGGAGCACTCTGAAAGCACTGCTACATGCCGGCCCGCGACGGCGAAAGCAACGGCCCTTAACAAGGCTGGTACATGTATGTGGTGGTGAGATCTTCCGCACCGGTTACGACGTGGAATTGCGCCTCACCAAAATAGGTCACAGTGGTAGTTCCTGTCACCGTCAGGACCGTGGCGCTGACTACCGTAACTGTGTCGATTGAAAAGCCGCCCCTGACGCTTGTCACCACGGTGGTTCCATTGGCGAAATGCGTATTCTGGCCCGTGATTCGGAATGTGAGCGAACTCCCGGCGGGCATGTCGCACAGCCTTCCGTTGATGAGCTCAAAGGCGGAGATCGATGGGACGTTCGAGCCCGCCTGGTCGGCGTAGGCTTTCTGTTGCGCCGCGGTGAGAGTCAGCACGACGGGCAACGCCGCCGCCGCGACACCGAATATCGACCGGCGAGAGGGCTCGGCCGCAGCTTTCTCCCTCCCCACGCACTGCACCAAGCCGCTCGCTTCGAGCTGTGCGAGCGCCTCGAGCGCGGCCGCGTCATCCGCCCGGGTCTGCAACTCCCGGCTCATCGCCAGCGCAATTGCGGGCAGCGTGCTGTGCTGCCCGCATGCCCGCAGCGCGGCCGCTGCTTGGGCATTCAATGCGTGTACCGCACGGCTCTCCGCGTCAAAGACGGCTACAGACCCGTCCGGCAAATTCTCGATCAAAAGGTTCTGGTTCTTCGCAATGAATTCCATAATCCGGTGAAATAGAGCAACCTTTTCTTGAGATAGAGCAAGCTCTCCTTATGGTAGCGTCACACTTAACCAAAGACAACACGTCGGCGAGACAGGCCAGCGATTCCGTAAGTCGGGGATCGGTCTGGCGACAGGGTGCTGATTGGGGGAGGGTTGTTGCTGGCGGGACCGATGAAGGGAGTTGTGATTGCCTTTTGAGAGCCAACCGGGTTGACAAACCGGCTCTCCTCTGCTCGGTTTGCTGGGGCTCGGCAGT
>JAJFUV010000218.1 GCA_021372245.1 Terriglobales bacterium | reverse complement strand
GCCATGGTGGCGTGCCAGAAATCGGGCGTGGCAATGACCACGGCGTCGACGTCGGGACTGCTGACGGCTTTCTCCCAGTCCTTCGTAATCTCCGCTTTTTTGTTGAATGCGGTGTTCTGTGCCCGCTTGATGTTGGAGTCGTAAAGGTCGCAGATGATGCCAATTTCGGTGTTGGGACACTCCTGCATGCGCTCCAGCAGGTAGATGCCGCGGGTACCGACGCCCACCATCGCCAGGCGTAGCTTATCGTTTGGGTTGCGCTGGCCGAGTGCCGCGGGCGCCGCGCCGAGGGCGGCGGCGGATGTGGAGAGTTGTATGAATGATCGTCGAGTTTCTGACATGGAAAGCTCCGGTAGTAAACTTGCGCGAACATTCTATCACGCCGCGCGTGCGGGGCGGCAGGCACCAACGGAGGTTTGAAGCGCCCTATTTGATCTCCACCTCCACCATGTTCGCTGTCTGCCCTTCGACGGTCAGCCAGAGGGCCTGGCGGCCTCGAACATTGGGCATGGGCGGCATCTTGACGTTGACCTGGTCGAGCCCGGGGTACTCGGACTGCGTCCCGGCGTATTGCACTTCCCCTTGGAATCCGCCGATTTGCACCTTCACCTGGTCGAGTGCGGTGCACCCCTTGATCCCCGTGCCGAACAACAGCAGGACCACCTGCTCATTCGCCACGCTCAGGTCAATGGGATTCGTGACGCAACTCCCCGGCGCGCTACCGCACACGAACACCGGGAAGACGGTCTGCTTTCCGTCCGCGGCCACCCTCACTCCCATGGCGGCAGCTACACCTTTGCCGTCACCGTTCATTGAAAACAACGCCGGCCATATTCTGGCAATACCGGCGGTCCCCGTGGCTATTGGCGTGTTTTGGTTCAGGACCGTAACGGTCGCCGGGCCGGGTTTGCTGGCTGCGGGGATCAGGTAGTTGATCTGGCCTGGCGAGACGTACACCAGGGGCGCAAGAAGTTCGGTTCCGGCAGCGTCCTTCACTTTCACCGACACGCCGCCGAGTACGGTGGGCAGGGGGATCGTCGTCGCCACTTCTACGCCCGCTGAGAGCTTCTCTCCGAAACCGCTAGCGAAAGAATCTGGTGCGACGCCTCCCGCATAGCTTGCCGAAGAGACTGTGACAAATGCGGCCAGTGCGGTCTCTGCAATCCGGGCAAGGAAGGCATCCCGATTGCCTTTGTTCGTGGATTGGTATGCCTTCAATGTCGGAAAGTCCGTCGAATCCGTACGGCCGGTCACAAAGATGTTTCCGGACTGATCGAGAGCGATCGCGTATCCAAGGTCCCAGCCGCTTCCACCCAGGAAACTCGAGTGCACCAGCGCGGAACCGGCGGCGTTTATCTTCGTGACGAACACCTCGTCATTGCCGGCGTGCGTGGCTTGGAAGGCGTTGACCACGGGGAACTCGGGCGATCTCGTCGAGCCTACAACGTAGCTGTTCCCGCTTCCGTCCACGGCGACACCAACGGCACTGTCCGCCTTTGTACCGCCGAGGTAGGTGGAGAACACCGTGGCCGATCCCTCGGCATTGATTTTGGTGAGGAAACCGTCCTGCTCACCCTTGAAGGTGGTCTGCACAGCGCCTTGTGTGACCGGAAAATCCGTCGATTGGGTGGCTCCGGCCACGTATGCGTTGCCGGACGCATCCACAGCCACAAACGTGCCCGCCTCGGCGCCGGTGCCGCCGAGATACGTGGAGTAAATCAGGCCGGTGCCGGTCGCATTGAGCTTAGTTACAAAGACATCCAGGGGCCCTTTGAGGGCGGACTGCAACGGGCTGGCGGTCGGAAAATTCGTCGAGGGGGTGAATCCCGTCACGTAAGCATTGCCCTTGCCGTCGACGGCCACGGACTCGCCGTGATCGAAGTCCTGCCCACCCAGGTAACTCGCGTAGACCAGCGAGCCGGACGGCCCGAGTTTTGCCACGAACGCATCCGAGATTCCTCCGCCATATTGGCGCTGGAAAGCGCCCGATGTCACGGGGAAGTTGTACGATTCCGAGTCACCCGTGACATACGCGCTTCCCGATGCGTCTATCGCAATCCCGCACGCGAAATCCGTGTCATTGCCCCCGAGGAAGGTCGAATACAGCAACTGGTTGCCCGCTGGATTCAACTTGAGCACGTACGCATCCTCAATACCACCGAAGGTTGCCTGCGCCGCGTTCACCAGTGGGAAATCGGTGGATTGGGTGCGGCCAGTCAGGTATGCGTTGCCGGAAGAATCCACGGCAATACCGAAACCGCGTTCCAGGCTGCTGCCCCCGATGCGTGTAGTGTAGACCATCTCGCCGGCGGAGCTGAATTTGGAGACAAAGAGATCCGCCGATCCGGTCTCGGCGGAGCCGATCTTGCCGCCCGACGGAAAGTCCGTAGACGAGGTCGACCCAGTGATGTACACGTTCCCTTGGGGATCAGTCGCGATGCCGGCGCTCTTCAGGTCACCGCTCGCCGTGACGTTTTCCGATGACGTGCCGCCGAGGTAGGTGGAAAACGAAAGGACCGGATCGATCACCAAAGGCCGCGACTTATCGTAGCTCGTGATCCACAAGCCCACTTCCCGCGGACTGATCGCAAAGTAGCCGCCCTCGGGCGTACGGCGGCTTGGCGTGCCCTCTTGGTAGATAAGCGGCTTTCGCAGGCGCAAGTTGGCGTCAGTGAGTACAAGGTCGCCGTCCGCATCAATCTCCATGCGCGAGGCGCCCTCGAAGCCCAAACGGATCACCTCCGGGTCCGCTCCCGGCGCGACGACAAAATCGAATTCAAGTTCACCCCGGCTGCCGTGGAAGACCAGATCCACGCCCGGATAGATGCCCTGGTATCGCACCTTGGAGTAGGTTCGGATGCCGGTTCTCCAGCCGGACCGCCGGTTGCCGACGATGTAGTTGATCCTGCCAGCCTGCGGTTCCAGGCCGGCCATAGCCGCGCGCCGTTTGCCGCCGCGCCAATGGATGCGCACTGCGGCGCCGGCATGTCGAACGACGGCGCCCGTGGGGCTCAACAGAAGTACGTGGTCCGGTCCCACGGCCGCGAATTTGTACTCGACCGCCGACTGGCCTTCATTACGCTCGAAGGCCAGCGGCATCTTGCTTGACAGGATGTCCACGCGGGCAAGCGCGGGGATAGAAAGGAAGAATAACCAAACCCAGCGGTTCATTGCAGGCCCACCTCCACGGCAATCACAGCCCTGGTGTCAGCAGCAGGCAGAATCCGCATCCAGCCATGCAGTAGAAACCCGGTAGGCGCAGTCCACTGTCTTCATTCTGCGGACCTGCCCTGCTGGCCTAGCCACGTCTTTACCGGGTTTGCCCTCACGGGCGGCCTCAGTATAGCACCGGCGCGAAAGGAATTGAAGCCTCGGACGCATTCCGATGCACGCGATTTGACGGTTTCACGGTTTTCTGCTAGATTTCAAATGCCGGTTTACAGGCATTGCCTCGGACGGCTCTTGGGGGCATGTCGAGCCGTTCCTGGCGAATCGAGAAGCGACATAGGAGAGCCAACCATGAGAGGACTGTTGAAGTTCCTGATCGGGACTGTTGTCCTGGCGGCAACTTTCATCTTTTCCACAAACGCGCTGGCCTTCCAGCCCGGCGCTGCGAAAGATAAGAAGGGCGCGGTCACCCACAAGGCGACCATGAATCCCAATGTTACGGAGCAGCAGATCGCGGACGCCAAGGCGAAAGGGCTCGTGTGGGTCAATACGGCGACGAAGGTCTATCACAAGGACGGCCAGTTCTACGGAAAGACCAAGGAAGGAAAGTTCATGACCGAAGCCGACGCTCAGAAGGCCGGCTTCCGCGCCGCGAGAGAGTCGGCTGTCTCGAAGAAGAAGGCGGGCGAAACAAAGAAATAGCCGTTTGCGGACAAGAGTGCGGCGCGATTCAGCCGCCGTAGTAGGCTGTTTGCCGCATGAATTAGTAAGTGAAATTCTCGTCAAAGTGAGGTGGAGGAAACGATGAAGAGAATCCTGATCGCGCTGGCCGTATCGCTGGCGTTCCTTATTACCTGCGCAGCTCAACCCCCCAAGAAGGGTGATCTCAAGAAGGGGGCCGCGGTCGCGCAAAAGGCAGCCACAACGAAGGGTGCCGAGCTGCTGGACATCAACACGGCCACGGCAGACCAACTCAAGGCCATCCCCGGAATTGGCGAGGCGTACTCAGCGAAGATCATCAAGGGACGTCCTTACAAGGCCAAGAACGAGCTTGTGCAGAAGCAGATTCTGCCTCAACACGTTTACGACAAAATCAAAGACAAAATCATCGCTAAACAGAAATGAAACGTAGGGGCGGCATATGTGCCGCTCCTACATGCGATAATCCATAACCGTGGCCAATCGCATCGTTGTGGTAGTGTGCTCTGTGGTGCTCGCGCTGTGTGCGTGGGCCGCCGCGCCCGGCGCGGACCTTGCCGCGGGTTTTGCCGATCCGCCCTCTTGGGGCCGGCCGCGTGTTTTTTGGTGGTGGCTGCAGACCACCCTCAGCAAACCTGAATTGACCCGCGGCCTGGAGGAGATGAAGCGGCAAGGGATCGGCGGTGCGCTGCTTTGGGACGGCGGTTCGGGGCCGTCCGCATATGGCTCGGAGATGCTTCCTCTGCCCCCGGGCCCTCGCGTGATGAGTCCCGAGTGGCGTGAGATGGTCCGCCACGCGGTCGCCGAAGCGGACCGGTTGGGCATCGAACTCAGTCTGAACATGGGCACGGGTCCGAATTGCGGGGGCCCGTGGATCACGCTCGAACACGCCGCCAAAATGCTCGCGTGGAGCGAGACCACCATCGAAGGTCCGCGCAGGTTCTCTGGCGAGCTGCCCTCGGCGGCTAACGCGAAGCGCTGGGCGTCGGTCCCCGGCCTGGAGCGTGTGGTCGCGCGATTCTCGAAACAGCCCGTTTCGCTTTACCGTGAAATCGCCGTGTTGGCCGGAGGCCCTGATCACCGCTGGGTGGATATCTCCGCGCGCATGGACAAGAATGGCCGCCTGGAGTGGGACGTGCCGGCGGGTACCTGGACCGTGCTGCGCTTCGGCTACGTGGTCACGCCGCAGAAACTCACCTACGGCAGTCCGGGAGGCAATCGCGATCACGGCATGTTCGTCGACCATTACAGCGCCGATGCCGTCGATTTCCAGGTGCGCAGCTTCGTCGAGCCGATGCTGCGCGACGCGGGGGAACACGCCGGCCGCAGCCTGAAGTACTTCCATTGCGACAGTTGGGAAATCGACTCGGCAACCTGGACGCCCGGGCTCCTCGACGAGTTCCGGACCCGTCGCGGCTATGATCCCCTGCTGTATCTGCCGGCGCTGGCAGGCAAGACCGTCGTCAACGAAGACGTCTCCGAGCGCTTCCGTCACGACGTGCGTCGAACTTTAGCCGACTGCCTGAACGACCACCACTACGCGCGCCTGCTCGAACGCTGCCACCAACTCGGCATCGGTTTCCATTCCGAAAGCGGCGGGCCGCACCTGTTCCCTGTGGACTCCCTGTCCGCGCTCGCCCGCAACGATTTTCCGATGGGCGAATTCTGGATCAAGGCCGCCACGCATCGCACCACCGAGGACACGCGCCTGTTCATCAAACCGTCGGCTTCGGCCGCGCATTTGTTCGGCAAGAGGTACGCGGCCATGGAAGCACTCACCAGCGAAGGGCCCCAGTGGGAAGAGGATCCGCGGGAGCTGAAGCCCATCGCCGACCGCGGATTCGTCGAAGGCGCCAACCGGCTGGTCCTGCACACCTTCACACACTCTCCTGACGCTGCCGGCAAGCCCGGCTATGAGTACCTGGCTGGCACGCATTTCAACCCCAACGTCACCTGGTGGGGCCAGGCGCGGGCTTGGACCGACTACCTGGCCCGCTGCCAGTACCTGCTCACCGAGGGCCAGTTTGTCGCCGACGTGCTTTTCTTCAATGGGGAGCAGATTCCCAATTACGTCGAACGGAAGAAGGTCTATCCCGACTTGGGCTTTGGCTACGACTACGACGTCGCCAATGCCGAAGTGGTTTTGACGCGCCTCGCCGTGAAAGACGGACTCATCACGCTGCCTGACGGCATGCGCTACCGCGTGCTCGCGCTGCCGCGCCAGGGTCCGATCAGCGTCGAAGTGCTGCGCAAGATGGCGGAGTTGGTGCGCGACGGCGCCACACTGGTGGGACCGCCGCCTACCAAATCTGTGGGCTTGCGCAATTACGAAGCGAACGACCACGCCGTGCGGGAGTTGGCCGCCGCCATGTGGGGTTCGGCCGAGGGTGTGCATCGCTACGGCAAGGGCCGGATCGTGTGGGGCAAGCCTCTGCGAGAAGTTCTGCGCTCCGATAACCTACCGCCCGATTTTACTTTCACCGGCGCGGGCACGAACCCGGAAATCGACTTCATCCACCGCCGCATCGGCTCTGCCGACGTATACTTCGTTTCGAATCAGTGTGACCGCCAGGAAGAGATACGCGCCACGTTGCGCGTCGCCGCGAAGAACCCGGAATTATGGGATCCCGCCACAGGGCAGCGCCGCGAGCAGGTGGTTTTCGAATCGCAGCCCGAAGCGACCACGCTGCCACTGCGCCTGCCCCCATATGGCTCCGTGTTCGTGGTGTTTCGTGGTGCTCCGCGACAGGATCACTTATTGACGGCACCGCCTGAAGTTGAACCGCGCGCGGGCCGGAACGCACTCGAATGTCTCGTGTGGAAGGCAGGCCGCTATGAACTGAACCGTGCCAGTGGCGGCGTGGTGCGCGTCAACGTGCCGAATGTTCCCGAGCCCGTGGAAATCACCGGCCCCTGGACCGTCGCATTTCCCAAAGGCTGGGGCGCCCCGGAATCCGCGGCCTTCCCCAAGCTGATCTCCTGGACCGAAAACGCTGAACCGGGCATCCGTTACTTCTCCGGTACCGCCGTTTACCGGACGCGTTTCCATCTGGACCGCAAGCTAATTGGCCGGCACCTGGAACTCGATCTCGGTCGTGTCAGAAACCTGGCGGAGGTGAAGTTGAATGGACGCTCGCTGGGCGTGATTTGGAAAGAGCCTTGGCGGGTCGAGATTGGCCAGGCCGTGCGTGCCGGCGAGAACTCTCTGGAGATCGCCGTGACCAACCTGTGGCCCAACCGCCTGATCGGCGACGCGGCCCAGCCGGCCGAAAAGCGCTTCACGCACACCAACGTGAACAAGTTCAAGGCGGATTGGCCGCTGCGCGAATCAGGCCTAATGGGCCCCGTTCGCGTGGTCGCCGCCGTGGTGAAGCCAATCAAGTAGTCAAGTACGAACTCGGGTATGATGTCCGTGGTACTGGTTGAGGCTACCATGCAACGTCCTTCCCGGCGCGGCTTCCTGCGTAACTCGCTTTCGACGGCTGCGGCCGCACCGTTGGCTTCCCCAGCAGCCGCCCCATCCACTGAGCCCACTCGGCTGCCCAACGCGGCGTGGATTCCCAAGACGCTCGACCACTGGCGTGCCCGCTGGATTTGGGACGACTACAACCGCGAAACCACCAACATCTACGTCTGCCTTCGAAAGGTGGTCAATCTCCAAGCTGCTCCGCGCGCGGCCGATGTCTGGGTGACTGCCAACAGTGTCTACAAGCTCTGGATCAATGGCGTCGAAGCAGGCCGCGGCCCTGAGCCCAACGAACCGCCGTTCAAGTTCTACGATTATTACGAGCTCACCAAGCTGTTCCACCCCGGCGAGAACATCATCGCGGCGCTCGCTTACAACTTCGGCATAGGAACGCATTTCTATGGTGCGGGTCCCGGCGGCTTCCTTTTGGAAGCGCACCTCTTCGATGCGGCGGGACGAGAAACCGTGGTCGTAACGGACAACACTTGGCGCGCCGCCCTCCCGCGTTGGTACTCGCGTTACGCACTGCAGACCATCTGGGCCAATGGATTTCAAGAGGTCTGCGACCTGCGCAAGGAGGTATTGGACTGGCAAACGAATCCCCACGAACCCTCTCCCACCGATCCCAATCCGCCCATGCGTTGGCGGTGGGCCAGCGAATTCGGCGTGCCTCCCGCTTCTCCGTTCACTGTCATGCTGCCGCGCGAAGTGCCGCCCGAGCGGCGCCGCGTGGTCGCACCCCAGCGCGTCATTCACGGGAAACTCGGCCGTCTGCCCGACGACTGGATGGTGCGGCAGGCCGAAACGATGCCTAACCCGTACCCTAACGTCGCAACGCGTATCGCGCTCGAAGTCGAATCCGGCGCGCCCGCCGGCTTGGTCGCGGACGCTGCGAACCTGCTGCGCGACGATGCGAGCGTCGCCACCATCGCGCCTCCCCCGCCGGGGACTTCGGCCCGGGTCCTGATCGAGTTCCCCGAGGAGGTGGTCGGCTATCCCTTCATTGAAATCGAGTCCATGGACGGCGGACTGCTGGACGTGGGATACAGCGAATTCCTGAAGCCCGGGGACCAGATCGACATGCTGCGCGCCGCCTTGCAGGCCGACCGCATCGTCCTGGGCCGGGGCGCCCGCCGCTGGCAGAGTTACGACCGTCGCGCGTTCCGGTACCTGCTACTGGACGCCCAGGGGCTCCGGGGCCCGCTCAAAGTCCGGCACATAGGCATCACCCGCATCGCCTATCCGGTCGAGTACTGCGGCCGCTTCGAGTGCTCGGATCCGCTGCTCAACAGGATATGGCAGGTGGCGCGCCTGTCGTGCGAACTCAACATGCACGACCACTACGAGGACGGTCCGGTGCGCGAGCGCGGCCAGTACGCCGGGGACATTCGCACCACTGCCCTGTGGAACTACTACTTCTTCGGCGACCATCTGCTGATCGCCAAAGGCCTCAGACATTTCGCGAGGTTGCAGGATGCAAGCGGCTGGTTCAAAACGCTTTCCCCGAGCGGCACCCGCCACAACATCGTCGAGATGCTGATGCAGTGGGCCATCGGCCTCTGGGAGTATTACTGGTACACGGGCGACCGCAAGCTGGCCGTGGAACTAGCGCCTCACGCCTGGCGCGCACTCCGCTGGTTTGAATCCTTCCTCGCCGAGGACGGCCTCATCGGTCAGGCCGACCGCCGCGACTGGTGGATTTTCATCGATTGGGGCCGCTTCGACTTCCGCGACGAGATCGCCGCGCTAAATCTCTGGTATGTCCAAGGGTTGGAGGCAGCGGCCCGTCTGGCTGACCTCGCCGGGAACGCTTCCGAGGCAGGGCATTTCAACGCACTGGCGAAGCGAGTGCGAGCCGCCTGCCAGCGCCGGTTCTGGAGCGAGCGCGAGCAGGCTTTCGTGGACTGCTGGACGCCCGAGGGTCCTTCCAGGCATATCACCCGGCAGACGAACCAGTTGGCCATCCTGAGCCATGCCGCTCCGCCCGACAAGTGGGCCACCATGTTGAGCCGCATCGAGAAGGCTGACATCGACCGTATCGAGACGCCCTGGTTCAAGTTCTTCGAACTGTGGGCATGGCTGGAAGCAGGCCGCCCGCTCAGCGCCGTGCTCGACGAGATCCGGGCATGGTGGGGTGAGCAGGTGCGCCGGGGAGCGACTACCTTCTGGGAGGTCTTCGACGACCGCAGCACTCCGGGCACAGGCCCCGATGGAACCTGCTGCCACAGCTGGGTAGGCGGCGGGGCGCTGATTCTTTCCCAGGAAGTGCTTGGTGTGAAGCCTGCGGCACCCGGATTCACGAAGGCTCTAGTAGAGCCGAAATGGGCGGATCTCGAATTCGCCCGCGGAGCCGTGCCCACGCCGCAGGGCCTGATCGAGGTTTCTTGGGAAAAGAATAAGCGGCTTGAAATCAGTATTCCAAAGATGGAAGTTGATGTAAAACTTTCGACCGATTCCGGCGAGCGCAGGGCCCACTTCACCGGGCCAGGCCGCCACACCGTAGACATCCGCTGAGCGCCTTCGGGAGGTGCGGTCATGAAATGTGGTGTCCTGTTCACCCTGGTCACATTCGTTTGTTCCGCAGGCGAGTGGAAGACCACCGTTCCTTTTACGTACAACATCGAGTACGGCTCGGGGCACGTCGGCAGCGAGAAGTACCTGAAGATGATCGCCGAGGCCCCGCCCGACATGTTGCACGTGGGAGAGGATCTGCCGTTCTCCTCAACCTTCGGAACCAAGCGCGACTACGCCGGCGTGAAAGCCGGCCTGTTCAAACTTATCACCGCCGAGGAAGTGCGGGCGAAGATCGCCGATCTGCAGCAGTACACCGCGAGCCTGCACAAGGCTGGAGTGAAGCTGGTGATCCCATATATCTGCAATGAGCTGGCTTTCGGGGACCACGTCAAGCGCACCGGCTTCTTCGAGTTCTTCGATCACTGGGACCGTTACGCCGAATTCGGGTACCCGCCGAAGCCCGGCGCGGATATCCTGCTGGCCAGGAAGCACTACCCGTTTCAAGGCATACGGCGCAGCCGCCCCGAGGAGGGCTTCTATCCTTTCAAGGTGTACTCGATGTGCACGAACAACCCCGAGTGGCGCGCACACCTGCTGGCAGCGACGGCCAACGCCGCTCGCTGCGGCTACGACGGCATCTTCGTGGATGTCATGACTCTGCACGACTACTGCCCGCACTGCCAGCGTATGTTCCGTGCCTATCTGGCGAAGAAGTATCAACCTGCCGAGCGCCTGCGCCGTTTCGGCGTGGCCGAGGTGGACCGGATCTCACTGGGAGTCCAGGGGGACGGTGCGCTGTGGGTAGAAACGCAGGCCTTCTGGGCAGACGCGAGTGCCGGGCTGCTGGCTGCCGTCGCGGCCGAAGGACGCAAGACGAATCCGAAGTTCTTCGCCGTCCCAAACTTAGGGCCAATAGCTCATGCGGATGGTGTGCAAAAGCGCGTGCGCGAAGGCATGAACCCGTTTGCCTGGGCGCGGGCCACGGACTTGTTCCTGGTGGAAGAGATGCAGCGCCCGGGGCACGTCCTCGGCGGCTACCTGATCCACAACATCCTGCAGTACAAGCTCGCCTTCGCCGCCGGTTTCCGCGCGGGTATGCTGCTTTACAAGGCGCAAGATCCCGTCGGAATCGAGCTCTCCATGGCCGAGGCCGGCGCCGGAGGAGGCGGAGCGTTGATCCAGGGAGGCTACAAGGCTCCCGAAAGCCGCCGCAAGTACCGCCAGTTCTTCGAGCAACACCGCGACCTGTGGGATGGCTACGACAGTCTGGCCGATGTCGCCGTGGTTTTCGACTACGACCAACTCCTCTGGCTGAATCGCTCGAACCTCCAGGCGGCATACCGGCTGGTGGACTACCTGTCTGAGCGGCATATACTTCTCGACTTCGTCACTCCGGCCCAACTGACGAAGGGAAAACTAGGCCGTTATCAGGCGGTTATCACGCCATCGTTAAAGTACATGTCAGGTGCCGCTCTAGCCGCGCTGCGCGAGTACCGGGCGCGCGGAGGCGTATGGATCGACACCGGTGACTCGGGACGTTACACCGACGCAGGGGCGTTGCGCACCACGTCAGCCGGGGCCAGCGCAGGCTTCACCGACCTGGATGAGCTGATCCCTTACCCACGCTTTGCCGTCTATCTGATGAAGGAAGACGATGCCAATGAAATCAGCGAGATATGCGCGACACTGAGAGCTGTACTTGAGGGCGAATGTCCTCTGCCGCCCAGCCGCGTGAAGCGCGATCTGCTGGCGCTCATGGAGGCAAGCCTCAAACGGCCGCTGGCAACCATTCCCGATTCGGGCTTTGAGGCGGTGCGCGTCGCAGCCTATCGCCGGAAGTCGCCACAGGGTGAAAGGACGGTGGCGCACTTAGTGAACTACGACTGCCAGATGCCGCTGGATAACAAGGAGGATTGGAACCTCTCTCCGAGAACCGCTCGCGATATACCCGTGCGGATTGCGGCACGGGGCGTACGCGCCGTCCGGCTGATCGATCCGGACGGCGCGCCGCCCCAGGATCTCAAATTCGCGCAAAAAGGGAACGCGGTCGAGTTCACGGTACCCGAACTGCGGATCTACAAGATCGTCGAGATCAACGGGCGCCCAGTTTCAGCACGGTGAAGACCGGGAAGTGGTCCGACGGATAACGCCCTTCTTCGTTGTAGGTTACCGTCTCCGCTTCAAGTGATTTCCAGGGTCCGCGATACAGGATCCAATCAATGCGTCCATCCCTCGGCACACCCCGGAAGCCGTGGAAAGTGCCTTCCGGCCCGCTCCGCTTGCCGGTGGCGGTCCAGGCGTCGGTGAGCGTGGCGGTGAACACAGCCTGCACGTCGCCTCCGGCCGGCGTATTGAAGTCGCCCGTAAGCAGGAAGGGGACGTCCTTGCCCAGAGCGGCGGCGCGCGAAGCGATCAGGCGCGCGCACTCGAGCCGGGCCTGGTGATCCTGCCCCCGGTGCGGGAAGTGCGTGTTGTAGAAAACGAACTGACTGTCCTTGGAAGTCTTGAAGCGCGCCCACGTGACCATGCGCGGCAGCGACATACCCCAGGACGAGCTTCCTGGCACATCCGGCGTCTGGCTGAGCCAGAAGTTGCCCGATTCAACCGGAGTAAGGCGCGTCTTGCGGTAGAACACGCCCATGTGCTCGTCCTCGTGATTGCCGCGCCGGCTGAGGCCGAACCAAGCGTACTCGGGAGCCTGCTGCACGATATAGCGCCCTTGCTCCTTGAGCAACTCCTGGGTGCCGATGAGATCCGGCTGTTTCAGGCGGATCGTCCGGACCAGGATGTCCCGCCGTGCTTCCCAGCGGTTGTCCCCGTCTCCCGCTGCCGCGCAGCGGACATTGAAGGTCATCACGCGCAGGTTTTCGGCCGGCCAGGTGGCAGTGGCCAAGGTGAGGAGAAGGATGAGCAGACGCACAAAGGTATTTTACCGGAGCACAACAAAAAATGGCCGGCCACTCGAAAGTGGCCGGCCCTCGGCTAATAGCAGCCGAACGAGGGGACTCCGATTACCAGCTCAAGCGCATCGTGAGCTGCAGGGTGCGCGGTGAGTTAGCCGAATTCCGATTGGTGATGATTCCATCGCTACCGGGCATGGTGGTACCCGGCATATTGAAAACGTTGTCCAGGAAGTCGACGTTCACGCGCAACGCCACTCTTTCGGTCAACGAGACGGTCTTGAAGGCCGAGGCCGACATGCTCCACAGCATCGGTCCAAGCACGAACTGGTTGCGCAACGGATGCAACCCGTTGTTATACGCCACCGGCTGGTTCACGCCGTTGTTGAGCGTGATCCAAACGGTGTTGGTTTCGTAGTAGTTGTACATCGGGTCGCTGGAGCTGCCTCCGTTCGCCGGCCGTGGAATCATGTATTTCTGGACGGGCGTGTAGTTGCTAGGAACTCCCATGACACCGTTAGGCTTGCCATTGGACCCATAACTGTTGATCTGGTTTGCCGGAATGTAGCCGTTCCAGTAGAGCCAGCCGTCATAGCAGACGCCGCTACGGCAATCCTGAATCGGATATTTCTTTCCGTAAACTTCGACGTTGCTTTGGCTGCCCCAATAGCTGGTGGGCAACTGGAAGTATCGGCTGACAAGAGAGCCATAGCCGGCCACTTGCCAGCCACCGATCAGGGCATTGAGGAGCCGGCCTGAATCGCGGCCGATCATCTTGTCCTTACCGATGGGCAGGTCTACCAGAAAATTCCAGTTCACTCGGTGCTTGGGGATCGAAGTATCGCGGCGGTAGTACAAGAGCCGGTTGCGGGCGTTGTCGTCCGCCGGGACGATCCCGGGCATGAACTGATTGGTGTCGGCGAGAGTATCATCGCGCCAGCCGTCGCCGGCGACGCGCATCGCGTTACTCATCACGTAGTACGCCTGGGCCGCCCAGCCTTTCGAATAACGATGCTCGAACTCGAACTGGAAGCTGTTGTCGTTGGACCAGCCGGTCTTCTGATACCGCTGGATGGTTCCCAGGACGGTATTCTCGAACGGCCGGTTCACCACGCTGGCGTACTCCCCTGTGGGGGCCGGATTCTTGGTGGTCGCGTAGTAGACGTAGGTCGC
>JAJFUV010000169.1 GCA_021372245.1 Terriglobales bacterium | reverse complement strand
AGCAGCATGACGTCGATGGGCGTCACCGCGAATTCGGCCGCTTCCACTTTGCGCGGAGTGCGGTCGTCGAGCACGCTGAAGTCGCCGGCCGTGAGCCCCGTCACCACCTTGCCCGTCTTCTGATCCACGACGCTCACTTCGAGCCGGGTCGCCGCGTGCCCGGCGCACGCCGCCAGCAGGACCATAAGCAGAATCCGTCTCATGCGCACCTCAACCGGGACGCTTGGCGTCTCCCGCCACTACCCGCACCTTTGTGCCCGTGTCCAACCGCTGGACCTGGGTGACGGCCACATTCTCGCCTTCCTTCACGCCCTCCAACACTTCGACCTCCTCACCGAAGCGGTCACCCAGTTTCAGTTCGCGTGCCTCGACGGTGTCGCCGTTCACCACGAAAGCCTTATTCGAACCGTACACGTAAGTGACTGCCCGCGTGGGAACCAGGTTCATGCGTTCGATGCGGTCGGTGGTCACGCGAACCTTGGCGTATGAGCCTGGCTTGAGCTCGCCGGCCGCGTTATCGATGAGTGCCTCGACGACGAACGTGCGCTTGCTCTGATCCACCGTGGGCGAGATACGCCAGATCTTGCCCTGGAACTCGCGGTTCGTGAACGCTTCGATCGTCACCTTGGCTACATGCCCCACCTTGACCCAGGGTGCCATGCGCTCCGGGACCTCGACCCGCAATCGGATGGGATCCGTCTTGACCAGTGTGAGGAGCGGCGTATTGGCGCGGACATACTGGCCCACGGTGACCTGCCGGTCCTTGACGCTGGCGGCGAACGGCGCGCGCACGTTGGTGTCGCGCAGCTTCTTGCGCTGCAAGTCCACGACGGCCTTGAAGCGGTCGACCTCCTGGATGAGGTTACGCGTGGCGATCAACGTGGAATCGTAGGCCGCCAGGCTGGCCTTGTAGCGCGCCTCGGCCTGGTCGAAATCCTGCTGCGATCCCACACCTTGTTCCACCAGCCTGCGCGTACGGCTGTGCCTCTGCTCGGCGTCGGTCAGATCGGCCTGCGCGCGCCGGACGTCCGGCGTGTCGCGGATGTCCTTCACCCGTTCCTTCTCGCTTCTCAAGCCGAGCCGTTGCAGCGATTGGCGCAACTGCGCCTCATTCTGCGCGAGCAGGTAACGCTGCTCTTCGTCGGCAATGCGCACCATGAGATGACCGGCGCTTACCCGGTCGCCCAAATCCACTGTCACCTCTTCGACGCGGCCTTCCACCTCGGCGCTGATGATGGCTTCGTCGTATGGGAACAGAGTCCCCACGCTCTCCACCACGCGCCGCAACTCGCGCACGGTCACCGGAGCCACGCGCACGGCGATGGGGCCCGAATCCTGCTTCTGGGAGACTTTCTGCCCCCGGTTGCAAGCTAGCAGTATAAGCAGCGGGAAGAGGACGGCCGCACGCGGCCACTTGAAAACGGTCATCGGAAATCTTCCTTTGATCGGAAACCACCCCTTAGGGTGAACCTACATTATATGGGTGATCGCTCCGGGAGGCTACGCTTCAACCCTCGGTGGGTTCCACCAGCGCTTGAAGCGACATGGTGTAGATTGCAGGCTCGCCGTGCCGGTCGCTCTCGAAGAAGATCCGCTGGCTGTCGCGCGTGAACAGCAGCTTCACTTCCTGCGCCCGGTGTGCGCCGTGCTCGCAAAGAGTCATTTCGCGGTGCGTGACCCGCAGCAGGAGGAGAATGTGCGGCGCGGCCACGCTGCCGCTGGCGCCTACAAACACGGAATCGTCGGCGTTCGGCTGGAAACTCACGAACTGCGTCGTCAGACTGACCAGTTGGTCCGCGTTCGCATCCGGTGTGTGCTCGCGCAAGAAGCTTCGACGAGGCGTCTCGCCTGAGTAGCTCAAATACAACACGGTCCGGCCGTCGGCCGACCAGAAAGCGGGGCCCGACTTCCCATCTGCCGTGCGCAAGGGGCGGTTATCGGCGCCGTCGTAATTCACCAGCCATAGCGACTCCCCGTTTCGCCGGTAAAGGATGCCAGCCCGCCTGGGCCTGGGCTGAGGGTCCTCGGCAGTCCCTTCCAGTTCCACGACGGTGGTGGCGCTGGGCTTCGCCAGCCCGACCATACGGATCCGGCTCCGGCTCTGACGGTTTTCAACCAGGAACGCGTACAGTCCGTCCTCGGAGATGCTGAAACCGCGACCTTTCTTCCACCCCTCGGGCAACCGGTAGAGTACGCGGCTCCGTAGATTGTTGACTTGCACGCGGAGCAACGCCGGCCCATCGAAACAGAAGAGACTACGCTCGTCGGGATGCCAGCTCAAGGCTTCCCTATCCAGGGCCTCGCAGTTGGTGAGCTGGCGCGCTTCTCCGTTCTTCCAATCCAGGCGAAACGCCTGCATGGAGCCGGTGCGATCCGAGGCGCAAAGCAAGGCGCTCCCCCGGCGGGTCACTGTCCTGGCGAACGGCGACGGCAGGTAGGTTGCATGCGCCGGATCGGTGAGGCGCACGACTTCAAGTTCAGTTGTGGGATCCGAGTAGCGCCGCCGCTCGCTGGGGTACACCTGACTAGGGCCGATTGCGCCCCGGAGCAGCATGGGAGCAGCCCCTGCCATCAAGGAGCGGCGGGTAATTACACAATGCGACCCATGCGGAAGCATCGTGATACGGGCTAACCTCCTCAGAACGGGAAGTCTTTCTTGGGCGCCGATGCGGTCGTGCTCTTGGCCAGGAAAGGATACGGATTTACCGGGCTGCCGCCCATACGCACCTCATAGTGCAAATGCGGCGAAACCGCCCGTCCGGTCCTGCCGGTGGCGCCGATAATCTGACCCCGGCGGACCTCCTGCCCATCCACCACGTCATAACGGGAGAGATGCGCGTAATAAGTGCGGAAGCCGTTACCATGATCGATCACGATCAGCTTGCCGTAACCGCTGCTGGTTTCAGCCTGCGTCACGACGCCGTCGGCCGTTGCCCGCACCGGCGTCCCCATCCCTGCGGAAATGTCCACACCGGCGTGGAAAGCCATCGCTCCTGAGAACGGATCATCCCGGTGCCCGAACGGACTCAGCAGACGACCGTCCACGGGCCAGAGGCCAGGCCGCGTGTTGGTCTGCCACATTCGCGGGTAGCGGTGATAGAACGTTGAGAAACTGGCGCTCTTCAGGAAGTTGTAATCTTCCAGCGTCTCGCTGAAGGTCGGCATCAAGCGACCCTCGGAGGAAATGTCCGCCGGCCCCTCCATCTTCTGCTTGATTCCGTACGCCGATGAGATTTCCTTGGCAAGAATCTGCAGTGAAGCAAGCTGCTGGTCCTTCTGATCGGTTTCCTTCTGGAGGTTTTGGTAGCTATAGCGGAGGGTATCCACTTCCTGGCGCAATGAGTTGTAGCCGGCGACTTTCCATGCCATTCGAGCGTAGCTTGATACCACGCCCAAAAGCGTGAACCCACCCAGGCAGGCTAGGGCGAGCACACCGTACACCACTTGGTGGGGAATATGTATGCGCCGGAGTCTCCCGTGGAGAGAATGAGCCAGGACGAGGATGAAATAACCTTGCTTCATTACTTGTTCCGCCAGCTACCCATCTCAGAAGGGCTTTGCCGCTCTCTTCGATCGAGGGTTCCAGCGACCCACGGACCCGGAACTACAGGGCGAATTTCCCAAAATAACAACTGCAGCAAATCCTGTCAAGCCCCTTTCACCCTCCTTCTTATGGACTTTAGGCCATTCTTGACGCCCCCCATTCACCCTCGGCCATGGTCCAAATCGGCATGGCATCCGCTCAACACGCTAAAATGGTGGTCAATGAGCGACGCCGAGACCCCCAAACCCGAGGCGGACGCCGGCCAGGACGAAGAATCCTATCCCGTCCCCCCCGCTTCATTCGAGTTCCTTGTGATGAGCCTGCGCACACAGGCGGAGATCCAACTCGGGCTGCTGCACTTCGGAGACCCGAAGGAACAGCCCAAGCCAAATCTTCCTTTGGCCCGTCACAGTATCGACATGCTGGCCATGATCCAGGACAAGACCAAGGGCAACCTGAGCGTGGAAGAAAACCGGCTGATCGAGAATTCGTTGACGGAATTGCGATTTCGCTACATTCAGGCGACAGGGAGCGGTCCCGAGCAGTAGATGAACGGGCAGCGACAACCGGCGACGCTCACCGTCCTTGGGTCGGGTACGAGCGTTGGTGTGCCAACCATCGGCTGTCCGTGCGCCGTCTGCCATTCCACCGATCCGCGGGACAACCGGCTGCGCCCCTCCGTACTGCTGCGTTACGCCGGCCGCGCCGTTCTGATCGACACGACTCCGGATCTGCGCGCGCAGGCACTCCGGGCCGGCATGACGCAATTGGACGCGATCATCTACACACACGCGCACGCCGACCACATCCTCGGCCTGGACGATATACGCCCGTTCAATTACGGCCGCCGGGAGCCGATCCCCATCTATGGCTCGCCGGAGGCCATCGACACCATCCGCGGCACGTTCCGCTACATCTTCGAATTGCGCCACAGCGAGTCCTCGCGGCCCAAGGTAATCACGAACGTCCTGGACGGCGCCTTCGACCTGTTCGGGTTGACGTTCGAGCCCATCTTGCTCAAACACGGCAGCGCCCGTATTTACGGATTCCGGTTCGGTGACGTGGCCTACCTGACCGATCACAGCGAGATCCCGGACGCCTCCATGGAACGCCTGCGCGGGCTCGATGTTCTGTTCCTGGATGCGCTGCGCCACAAGCCGCACCCGACGCACAGCACCGTCGAGCGGTCTCTCCAAACGGTCGAAATGCTCAAACCAGCGCACGCATACTTCACGCACATCTGCCACGATCTTCCGCATGAGGCCACCGAGCGGACCCTGCCGCCTCATGTGCGGTTGGCCTACGACGGTCTGGAGATCGCCTTCGATGCGGGAGCCAACGGCGCCAGGGAGAAGGCCGCGCAATGAAGGCCGTAATCGTACGCGGTATCGAGAAAGCCAGCCGGAGTTTCGGCCCTTGCGCAATCAGTATCGGAAACTTCGACGGCGTTCACGCGGGCCATCGCAAGATTCTGCGGCGCGTGGCCGCTCTGGCTCGCGAGCGTGGCTGGAAATCCGCGGCCCTGACCTTCGATCCGCATCCGGCGAGAGTTCTGACGCCTGCGCGGGCGCCGCGCCTGCTGTCGAGCATAGTGGAGCGCGCGGAGTGGATGGGCGCGGAAGGCATCGAGCAGGTGATTGTTGTCCCCTTCGACCTGGACTTCGCCAGGCTGACTCCGCAGGAGTTCGTGGCAGAGATCCTGACCGGCCGTTTGGGAATTCGCGCCGTGGTTGTGGGCGAGAATTTCCACTTCGGACGCGGGCATGTGGGTGACATCAAAACGCTCAAGGAGCTTGGTTCCCGCTACGGCCTGCTGGTTGAGGCTGTGCCGCCAGTGCGCTTCCGCGGCCACCGCGTGTCAAGCAGCGCCGTCCGCCGGCTGGTCGAAGCCGGCGACGTTTCACGCGCGGCGAGGATGCTGGAGCGGCCTTATGCGCTGTCGGGCGATGTGGTCACGGGGCAGGGCATCGGTTCGAAGCGAACTGTCCCCACGTTGAACCTGGCCACCACCGCAGAGGTGATTCCGGCTCGAGGCGTTTACATCACGCGCACCGAGGACCTGAAGACGGGGCGTAAGTACCCGTCCGTTACGAATGTGGGTATCCGTCCCACTTTCGGCGGGCACGCGCTGACCATCGAGACCCATTTGCTGGATCGCGGCAATCCCCCAGCGCCAGCGTATATTCGCGTGGAGTTCCTCTACCGGCTGCGGCCGGAGCGGAAGTTCGCCACTCCGGAAGAGCTCAAAACCCAGATCCTGCGCGACGTCGCCCGTGCGCAGGCCTATTTCCGCCGTCTGACGCGGTAGCGGTGCGCCGGCTGCACAAACCCCGCAAGCCGGCCCCCATTAAAGATATATTCAGAGAGTGATCAAAAGTGCCGTTGTTCCCGTAGCCGGGCTGGGCACTCGGCTGCTGCCCGCAACGAAATCGCAGCCCAAGGAAATGCTCCCGGTGGCCCGGAAGCCCATCGTGCAATACGTGGCCGAGGAACTTGTCGCCAACGGTATCGAACAGATTCTGTTCGTCACGGGCCGCAACAAGTCCTCCATCGAAAACCACTTCGACTACGATCCCGAGCTGTTCCAAAACCTGAGCCGCACGAACAAGCGGGATCTGCTCGAGGAGGTAGATTTCCAAGCCCTGGAAGCGAAGTTCTTTTACACCAGACAGGCCATGCAGCGCGGTTTGGGCGACGCGATGTTGTGCGGGGAGAACTTTGCGGGCGAGGAACCCTTCGTGGTTGCGCTGGGCGACTCCATCATCGGTTTGAACGCGCAGTCCAAGGCCGTTTCCAGGATGGGAGAACTGTTCGAATCCCGCCACGCAAGCTGCGTGTTGGCCGTGGAAGAAGTCCCGCTGAACCAGGTGAGCCAGTACGGTATCGTGCAGCCGGCCGATGGGGAAGGCGACGTGTTTCGCGTGGCCAACCTGGTGGAAAAACCCAAGCCTGAGAAGGCGCCGAGCCGCCTGGCCATTGCCGGACGTTATATCTTTTCGCCGCTGGTTTTCGACATGCTGCACCGCGTCGAACCGGACAATCGCGGCGAAGTGCAGCTCACCGACGCCATCCAACTGCTGTGCGAGGAAGGCCGTCGCGTGTTCGCCCTGAAGCTTCAGCCGAACGAGCGGCGCTACGATATCGGCAACTTTCCCAGCTACTTCGAAACCTTCGTCGAGTTCGCCTTGGCGGATCGCGACTACGGGGCGGACTTCCGCGAGTCGTTGAAGCGCATGCTGGAAAAGAAATAGATGGTCAAGAGGAGATATTGGTGGATCGAAGGAACTTTTTAAGGAGTTGCGCGGCCGTGCCGCTTGCCGGCGCCGCGCGTGCCGAGGATCCTAAGGCCTGGTACGCGGCTGCGGGTTTGGGCTTGTTCCTGCATTGGGGCATCGCGAGCCTGGCCGAGGTCGAACTGAGCTGGGGCTTCTTCAAGGATGTGGGCGGGAAAGATCCGCACCCGGCCTGGCCGCCCGAGAAGTACATGGCGCTGGCCGGCAGGTTCAATCCTCGGAATTACGATCCCGGCAAGTGGCTCCGCGCGGCGGCTCAAGCCGGCTTTAAATACGCCGTTCTCACCATGCGGCACCACGACGGTTACGCGCTCTGGCCCAGTGAATACGGCAACTTCGGCGTGAAGCAGCACATGGGCGGACGGGACCTGGTGGGTTCCTATGTCGAAGCCTGCCGTAGCAACGGCCTGAAAGTCGGATTCTATTACTCGCCCGGGAATTGGCTCTTCAATCCGAAGGGCTGGCCGTGGTTGGGCTTCCCGCTGCGCAACGACAAGTTCCTGCACCGCCGCCCCGAGCGGAGCGAGAATGCTCCCCGCTATGCCGACGTGCCCATGAGCGAATTCCAGAAACACTTCGAAACGCTCTACGCCTATGTGAAGGGGCAGGTGGGCGAGCTGCTGACCCGGTACGGTAAGATCGACCTGCTATGGTGGGATGGCTATGATTGGCCCATCGGCGTTGAGCACCATCCGCAGGAGATGGAATCCTATGTGCACTCGCTGCAGCCCGGCATCGTGATGAACGACCGCTACATGATCTGGGACTCGGGTCTCATGTGGGGCGATTTCCGCACCGAGTTCGAAGGCCGGCGTCCCAACACGCGCCCGCGCGGGCTGTGGGAACACAGCGACACCATGTGCGGCGGCATGTGGGGATATGCCGGTCCCAAGGCCGCCTGCAAATCTTCGAGCTATGTCCTCTCCCAGTTAGTGCGCGACCGCGCCTGGGGCGCCAACTTCATGCCGAACTTCGGACCGCGCCCGGACGGCACCATGCAGCCCGAGTTTTACCGGGTGTGCGAAGAACTTGCGGCGTGGATGAAGCACAGCGGCGTGTCTGTACACGACGTCCAGGCTGGCCCCTATCCGGAACAATGCGACGCGCCGGTCACGGTATCCGGCAGCACCTGGTATGTGCACTTCCTGCCGGGCGAACGCCGCGTGGCGAGGCTGGCCGGAGTGAAACAACCGCGCTCGGCGCGCCTGCTGGCTACGGGGCAACCGGTTAGTTGGTCGGCGGAGAGCAACGGCTACGCGCTTTCGCTGCCCGCGCAGGCCCCGGCCGATACGGTCGCCACCGTGGCGGTTTTCTTTTGAGTTTCGCGCCATGGTCGCAAAGGTTTCGCGATGAACGCAATGAAAGACATGGCGTCCATGGCGTGACCTTAGCGTCCATTGCGCGAAAGCTTTTTCTCTAGCGCCCTTTCCAGGCCGGCGTGCGCTTCTCCAGGAAAGCTCTGATACCCTCTTGTGCGTCCGCGGCCATGGCGTTTGTGGTCATGACTTCCTTGGCATACGCGTCCGCCCGGTTCTGCTCCATGTCCGCTTGGGCATAGAAAGCCTGCTTGCCGGCTCCCACGGCGAAGCTGATGTCTTTGGCAATGGCTTGGGCGAGAGCCCGCGTCTCAGCTTCCAGCGATCCGGCGGGAACCACGCGGTTCACCAGGCCCCAATCGGCGGCAGTCCGCGCGTCCACTACGCGGCCAGTGAGCAGCATCTCCATCGCCCGTTTCCGGCCGATCGTGCGGGTGAGCGGCACCATTGGCGTGGTGCAGAAAAGTCCGATCTTCACGCCGGGCGTGGCGAAGCCGGCTTGCTCGCTCGCAATGGCCAGGTCGCACGAAGCCACCAACTGGCAGCCCGCCGCGGTCGCCAGGCCCTGTACTTCGGCGATCACCGGCTGCGGGATGCGTTGGATGAGCCCCATGGTTTCCGAGCAGACGTCGAAGATCTCCCGGTACTCTTCGACGGTGCGCCCGACCAGCTCGCTCAGATCGTGCCCGCTCGAAAAGACCTTGCCAGTGCTGGCGAGGATCACAGCCCTCGCGGACTTGTCGGCGGCGGTTTCACTGAGTGCCGCCGAGAGTTCCCGTAACAGGTTCAGCGACAACGCGTTGCGGCGGGTGGGCCGGTTCAACCGGAGCACCACGATGCTGCCTTCGCGCTCCACAAGCAGGTCTTGATGGCTCATCTGAGATCTCTTCCTTACCAGACCACTTTATCGAAGCGGGCCCCGAGTGTGGTATGTTGCGATTTTGGACCCCCACCTGGGAGAGGTTTTAACGGATCGTGGAAACCATTCTGGTTCTTGTTCATACCGATAGTGAAGGCCAACTGCCGCGTGCGGCACTGGAAGCCCTGACAGCGGCCCGCCAAACGGCTGCCGCGCTGGGCGGGGCCTTCTCGGTCGGCATTGTCGGCCCGGACGTGACCGCGGCCGCGAACAGCATCGCGAGTTGCGGCGCGGCTCGCTTTCTGAGCGTGTCGGGAGAGGCGTTCGCGCAGGCGCGTTACGCGACCGACGCCGCCGCCGCCGAAGCAATCGCGCGCGCGGCCGGCGCCACTCTGATTCTGGCCCCGGGCACTTCGCGCTGGGCCAGGGTCGCCGCCGGTGTCGCCCAGCGGTTGGGCGGGCGAGTGGACACGCACGTCACCGGCATATCCGGCGGCGCGAAGATCACGCGCTGGTATTACCGGCAGCGCATGGAAGCCACTCTCACCCGGGCCGAGCGGCCGTGGGTGGTGCTGGTGGATTCCGGGTGCTTCGAACCATGGACAGGCGCCGCGGGGACGGCTTCCATGGAAGCTGTGGCCGTCACGCTATCCGACACCCACCAGCGCACGTCCGTCACCGGGTTCCAGGCACCGTCCAGCGACGAACAGACCATTCGCCCCGACGCGAAGCTGCTCCTGGTGGCCGGAGCCGGCTGGACCAAAACCCAGTCCGATGGCAAGACACACGTGCCCGAGGCCGCGAAGCTGATCCTCGGGTTCCTGGGCCTGACCAAGGCGTCTCTAGGTAGCACCAAGTCTCTGGTGGACTTGAGCGGCGAGGGACAGGCCGTGCTGCCGTTCCTTACGCACCTCAACCAAGTGGGACAAACCGGCGCCACGCCGCGACACCCCAAAGGTCTATCCACCTGCTGCCACGGCGAAGAGCCGCACGTGGTGGGATGGCGGTTCATCAACGAGCGCCGCGCCGTCAATCTGGACCCGAACTGTGGCTGGGCGCGCGGAAAAGCGGACGTCGTCTACGTAGCCGACGCGTTCGCCGTTATATCGAAAGTAAACGAATTGCTGACCAAGTAGTTACCTGACAAGGAGGGTAGTGATGCCCACAACAGGCAACTTCAGCCGGCGGGCCCTGCTCGGCTCGGCGGCCGCGGCCGCGTTTCGGCCGGTGTTCGCTTCGGCGGCGCCCACGGCGCCGGTCGCCATCGCGCGTTACCGGGACTATGACGAGAAGCTCGAACCCGCGCTGGCGCACATGTTCGACCAGATCGGCGGCATCGGCAAACTGGTCAGGGGCAAGACCGTTGCCGTGAAGCTGAACCTCACGGGCAACCCGCAGAGTTTCCCTGAGCGCGCCGACATGCCCTACCGGACGCATCCACGGGTGGTCCTCGCCACGGCGCACCTGCTGGCCCGTGGGGGCGCCAGGCGCATACGCTTCATCGAGAGCTTCTTCCCGGCCCGGCAGGACCTGGCACTGTGGGCGCGCTACGGGCTGGACGTAAACGCCATCAACAACTGCGGGGCCAAGGTCGAATGGGAGAACACGCAGAACAGGGGGCAGGCGAAGCAGTACGCCCGCATGAAGGTGCCCTGGGGCGGCTACGTATTTCCGGCTTTCGACCTGAATCACTCTTTCGCGGACTGCGACGTCTACGTCTCCATTTCGAAGCTGAAAAACCACTGGATCGGCGGCTTCACCATGTCGCTGAAGAACAATTTCGGCAACACGCCTTGTTCGCTGTACGGCAGCGATTGCGGCGCTGATGGCAACGAGGACCCCAAGCGCGAACGCGGAGACGTCTGCCACACGGGCAAGGGCAAGCCTCCCCGGGGTGTGCCGCAGGAACTGAACCCGTCCTCGCCCCGCGAAGACGGCTACCGTGTGCCGCGCATCGTAGTGGACCTGGTGGGCGCCCGGCCTATCGACTTGTCCATCATCGACGGGGTAGATACGATCCGGGGCGGGGAAGGCGTCTGGAACCCCGGCACGGAGCGCATCAAGCCAGGACTCTTGTTGGTGGGCCGCAACCCGGTTTCGACGGACGCCGTGGGCGTCGCCGTCATGGGCTATGATCCCAGGGCCGCCCGCGGCACCAAGCCGTTTCTGCGAGGCGATAGCTCACTGCTGCTGGCGGAGAAAGCCGGTATCGGAACGGCAGACCTGTCCCGCATCGAAGTGGTTGGGCTATCGATTAAAGAGGCCCTGCACGATTTCGGCCCCGGCCCCACGGGCAAACGCATACTGAGCTAGATTTCGACGCCGGTACAATTCTTCTCGACCCGGAACGGCGGGGCGGTAGATAGACCCTGGCTTCGTACGTTTCTGAAGGTCGAATTGTGCACTCCGTCGAGGACGAACGCGGGGCGAGCGTCCTGCTGCCGGATGGCGATCCGGACATCGCTCATGCGGATGTCTCTCGCGTGGCGGATGTAGAAGGCGTAAGCCGGCAGCACACCGAACATCCGGTTCTCGGGGTAGCCACGCGAGTTTTCTTCAATCGCCCGACCGGCGTCCTCCGCGGTGCCGGGCGGGAACCCTCCGAGGACCTCTATGTCCACATCGTGGATCTGCACGCGCTCGACGTAGTGGCCTGGAATGCCGGTAATGCTCGACGCATAAGGCGTGAAGTTGTGGATGGCGCGTTCTTCGTCGTTGTACTTCGCCGCGTCGTTCACCTTCGCGCGGATACCGCTGATAGAAACGTCCTGCAGCGTTCCTACGCCGGGTACTACCTCGCCCTGTTCGCTGTAAACCGGCCGGTTGCGATCGCCGAGCTTGATGAAAATGGGCGTCTCGACGACGTCCATCGTTATGTTTCGGACGATCACGTTCCGCATGACTCCGCCATCCACCAGTTCGAGCGCGATGCCTGAGATGCCGGTCTGCCAGACGAGGTTGTTTTCGATAAGAATGTTCTGGAAACCCCCGGAGGAGTCCGTGCCGGCCTTGATCCCATTGCACAAACTGCGCACTTTGTTATTGCGGATGACGACGTTTCTGCAACCTTCGGATGTGTAGCCCTTGAGGCAGATACCGTCGTCCAGAGCGTTGATGTTGCAGTCTTCGACGACGGCGTTCTCGCAATCGACGATGTTGCACCCGTCGTTATTGCGGAAGGTGCTGTCCTTTACCGTGATCCCGCGGACAAGGACGTTCCGGCATCTCGTGTACGTCTCCGTCCAGAAGCCAGACGCCGTAAAGGTGACGTCGCTCACCGCGACGTTCGTGCACTCGTCGAACCAGATTATGCAGGGCCGGTGCTTTCCCATCCTTCCTTCCGCGAGGAAGTCGTTCTCGCTCTTGCTGTTGCCGTTTAGCGTGCCTTTGCCGCTCACGGATATGTGATGCGCGCCTTGGGCGAAGACCAAACTCGTCAAGAGGTACTGCTCGTAGCGCGCCCTCAATCGAGGCCGATGCCGCGGATAGTCGCGCATCCAAGGGCTGCCAAGCAACACCGCGCCCTCGCTGAGATACAGGTCGACGCGATCTTTCAACTCGACGCCGCCTGTGAGAAACGTCCCAGGGGGAACCAGAACCCGGCCGCCGCCGGACTCAGCGCACGCGTTGATAGCCCGCTGAATCGCCTCTGTGCAGAGAGCGGCGCCACCCGCCTTCGCGCCGTAGTCAACGATACTAAAGCGTCTCTCCGCGCCGTGCGACGCCGCGCCGGCCATGGATGCTGCCGCACACGTCGTGCGCAGGAAATCCCTACGATTGAAACGCGCCATTCAAAAGAGCTCCTCGACTCCGGGGCAAACCACCGCCACCGAATTTACCACAGGGGCTCTTTTGCTATGCAGGCGCCTTCGCGCTTACGGCTTGAGCTTCAGAAGGAACCCGCTGGGGATTCCGCCCTGGTCCGGCTTGCTGGATCCGTCCGTAGTGGGCAGATCGAACGAATAGCTGCTGCCGGCGGCATAAATGTTGCCGCTCGCATCTGTAGTCAGCCCCGTTATCGCCTCTATGTACTCGCCGCCGAAGGTGGTGGTTGAGACCAAGCCTGCTGCGCCGGACTTGGCGGGGTCGATCACTGTGACGAAGGCGTCTGCCATGCGAACCGCCGGGGAACTGCCGCGTGCCGGCATATCGTTCGACATCGTATAGCCTGCCACCGCGACGCGTCCGTCGGGGAGCATCTTGATCACGTTCGGCACATCGGTGTCAGAACCGCCCAGGTACGTCGCATATTTCAGCGGATTGCCGCCGGCGCTGGGAGTGAAGCGAACCACGAATCCGTCCACGTCACCGGCGATGCGCGGCTGCGCGGCATTAGCCGTCACGGGGAAATCGACCGACAGCGTGTAGCCGGTAATCCACACATCGCCGCTCGGGTCCAAAGCGATGCCGTTGGCCATATCCAGATCCGTGCCGCCGATGCAGGTTCCGTACACCAGGGCATCCAAGCCCGACTTGTTGAGGTCCAGTTTTACGATGAAGGCGTCGCCGTACCCTTGTTCGGTAGTTTGCCAGCCGTCCCCGGTCGTCGGGAAGTCCGAGGAGAAAGTGTAGCCGGTGAAGTAGACCAGGTTACCCTCGTCGTTCACAGCCACGCCGGTGGCGATGTCGGTGCTGTCGCCGCCAAAAAACGAGGAGTACAGAAGCGTCTGCGAAGCGCCCGGTTTGGGATCCACTTTGAGCAGGTAGATGTCCCAACCGCCGCGGTTGGCACCCTGCACGCCGTACTCGACGGCGGTCAGCGTTGCCGAGCCCGTCGTCCCAATCACTATGGCGTGGCCGTCCCTGTCCAGAGCCATGCCGCGGACGGTTTCGTCTTTGTCGCCGCCCCAGTAACGGCTGTAGATCAGCGAGTCCGTGCCCGACAGCGCAGGATTTATCACGAGCAGGAAGGCATCTGTTTCACCCCCGGCGGCGTCCTGCAGCTTTGTTCCAGCAGTTGGAAAGTCCGAGCTCGAGGTTTCACCGGCGACGTAAACCCACCCGTCGGAGTTGATGCCCAGAGCAGTCCCTACTTCGTAATCCGATCCGCCAAAGTAGGACCAATAGAGCAAGCTGAGTTGGCCGTTCTCGTTGATTGAGAACTTTGCGACAAACGCATCGCGATAGGCCGATGAGTAATTCTTGTAAGGCGTCGGGAGATTCGTTACATCAATCTCGCCGAAGGCGGAACCGGTGATCCAGATGTTGCCGTCCTTGTCCAGCTTGACGTCGCGGACGACCTGATTGGACTGCCCCTTGGTGTAACCGGCGTAGATGATCGGGTCGATGACCAGCGTCCGGGCTTTGTCATAGGAGCCCAGGGCGATGGTTACCTCTCCACTGGGGGCCATCCGGTAGCGCGCTTCCACACTCACGCGGTTGGCGCCGATCTGCTGATAGGCCACCGGCTGAAGCTGCCGGACTTCCGCCCCGCCCAGGTCGAACCGCAGCGAGCCGTCCGCATCCAGCCGCATGGCGCGGGCGCCGCCGAAGCGAAGGCGAATCCGGCCGGGGTCGGCTCCCGGAGCCACCACCATGTCGTATTCGAAGCGGGAGTCGTTGAGGTAATAGGCCACATCGATTCCGGGGTAGGGCCGGCTCCACCGCACGCGTGCATAGTGCGGGACGTCCATCTTCCACCGGTCAGCGCGATTACCGAGCAGGTAATTGGTCCGCGCAGCCTGCAGTTGCTCTCCCGTATGGGATGCCTTCGCGTTGGCTCCCGAGAGCGTCAGTTCGAGGGAACCTTCCGGGTAGGTGAGACGGGCGCCGGTCGAGTGGATCGCTAGGCGGCCATGCTGCGAGCGGGCCTCGAACCGAACCTTCGGGTCCATTTGGCCCCTGTTCGGCTCGAACCATGACGGCATCTCGCGCAGCGCCTTTTCGCCCAACGCCACGTTGGCGCGAACCGGAACCCGCGTGGAGCCGAAGACCGCCACGCAGCTGACGGAGAGTATAAGGACACCTAAACCATTGAACCGACGCATATAATCCACTTTCGTATTCTATCGCCATCCGGGCGTTCCGCGGGGGGCGCCGCCTGAAGACAAATCCGGATCACCTATGCTTGACGCGGCACCCAGGTAACATGGTTTCAACAACCGGCGAGAGTTTGCAGAAGAAATCCCCCCGGAGCGGTGCGCCGCATGCGCCTCAGGTTTGCCCGAAGCACGGGACCGTGTCGCTGCGGTATCCCCCGTTTCAAAATATGCAGCCGCACCACCCGGGGCTGTTGCTACAATTAGTAGCAAGCTTGGCATCGTGGACGGAAATCGAATCTTTCTATCCGTGCCATTCACGATTCTTTGCGCCGGACGGGCCAGCCTAACAGTATGGATCTGGACCAGTTACACACTTTCTTGGAGATCGTCAGGTTGAAAAGCTTCTCCAAGGCGGCCGAGACCTGCTTTCGCACGCAGCCTGCCATCAGTGCGCAAGTTCGTCAGCTCGAACTGGAGCTGAACACGGCGTTGTTCGACCGCCTGGGGACGAGGATCGCCCTGACGGCGGCAGGAAAGGTCTTCGCCGGGTATGCCGAACAAATCCTGGAACTGCGCCGGCAGGCCGAGGATGCCATCCACGAACTGGAACTCGCGCCCCGGGGAGCATTGACCATCGCGGCGAACGAGGCCACCTGCATCTACGTTCTGCCGAAAGTCTTTCTGCATTACAATCGTGAGTTTCCCCATGTGCAACTGCAGGTGGACCGTTCTTACGGCTCCAAAGTCGTCACGGCGGTGCTCGAGAACCAGGCTGATTTCGGCATCACGCAACTTCCCGTCGAGGAACGCCGCATCCAGGCCGTGAAGATACACTCGGACGAGATCAAGCTCATCGCCCCCGCCGGCCATCCGTTGGCCGGGCAGACGAGCGTGACCTGCCACGATCTGACCGAGTACGCCCTGCTTCTGCCGAAATACGGCACAACCCGGAAACGACTAAACGAATGGCTGGAATTGGTCGAAGACAAGATCCAGGTCTCCATGGAACTGGATTCGACCGAGATGATCAAGCGTTTCGTGATGGCGGGCCTGGGCCTGTCGTTCCTTTCCGCCAGCAACTGCCAGGACGATATTGCCGCTGGCCGCCTGGCGGCGATCTCTTTAGCGCCGGAAGCCATGGTGCGGCACCTGGCACTCATTTACCGGAAGGACAAACCGCTGTCGAAAGCGGCGCTGGGTTTCATCGCGTCGGTGCTTGAATACGCCGGCGCCGGACGCCCGGCTGCGACGTCCGGTTCCCGGAGGGCTGTCAAGTCATGAGCGCGCCGGAAGAACAGTTCGTCAAGAGTTCGGCAGTCCTGATCTCATCGGGGAAGAAGGTCAAGGTTTACCGGAGCGTGGAGGAAGTGCCGGGCCGTTTGCGCAAGCGCCTGATCGAATCGACCAACAGCATCAACTCGGGGACGATCCTGATCGCCAATCGCGCCGGACGGGACCGCATCCTTAACGCCCTCCGGTCACTGCCCAAAGGCGCCCACAGGCAATTGCTCGCCGCGCTGCGGGACCAACCGGAACATTCAGAGCGTTTCACATGGCCCTGGCGGCGCGTGCTTGCGCTGGTATTAAGCCTCAGCACGGCTGTGGCGCTCTGGTTCCTGCTCGCGATCTGGCGGCGGGGTTAGTAGACTTCACCTCGGCCCTGGCCGAGATCCCCCCTTTTTCTCATCGGCATTACCCCCATGTGGGTGCATCAACCTCGGATTCGCTAGTACCGATCTATAGCTTGTCCACAAGGCAATGCTCACTTCCGCCAAGAGATGTTTCGTCGGAGACAGGGAAAAGACAAACCCTTCCACTCTCAGGCGCCTGGAAACGAGTGGTTTCCCGGCGCAACAGCAGTTGGCAGCCGCCGGTGCGGTTCGGGTCGACCCGCTCGCGGGGATACCCGGCCGGGCTGAAGCCGAAGAAGCCCTGACCAACGCAATCAACCGGCGTCTGCCCGGATGTGCGGCCGTATTCATCGTCGATCGCATACACCTGCTGAACGACTGCTTCGGCTACGACATGGGTGACCGGTTACTCGACGCCTTCCATGATCGCCTTCGGCGCAGCCTGGGTCCCGCGGACCGCATTTTCCGCTGGAGCGGCACTTCGTTCGTGGTTCTGATGGAAGGCCGCCGGACGGCTGCGGAAGTTCGCGGTGAACTGGAGCGGGTGGCTGGTGGTGACGCGGAAATCACTGTCATGATTGGACATGGCTCCCTGGCCCTGGCTACCGCCGCAAGCTGGGCCGTGTTCCCGTTGTATGGGACAACGTCCAAGGAGTCCATGGTCCGCTGCTTCGATCACTACATCGCCGCCAACATGGGGCGATGATCCACTCGCGAAAGCGCCGTCGTTGACCGATAAGCAGTAAAGTGGAACGCCGCTCAGAAGTGCGATTTGAGGTCGACCGTCCTGTCCGTGTCACCACGCTGGATTGCCATGCCACTTGTTGGACCGGCACAATCCGCAATCTCTCCGGCCGGGGTATGCAACTTTGCGTACCACAGTCCATCGGTGTGGGCACGCCCCTACGGGTCGATGCCGGCGACGTCATGTTCCTGGGAGAAGTGTGTTACTGCGAACCGGAGGGCGACGGCTTCCGGGTGGGCATGACAGTCGAACACACCTTGTCAGGGCTGGGCGAGTTGGCCCGCCTGAACCGATCTCTCTTCGGCGATTCCCAGAACGACCGCGAAACCCCAGAGCCGGCGGTCAGCACGCCGCCATCGCTCGCACCCCGGTAAACACCGACGCAACCAGAACCAGCAACAGGAACAAGAGGAGAAGAATTCCGATCCGGTTGGCCGTCCTTCCGCGCCGCAACTCAGGTTGGAAAATCCGGCGCATGTCCCCTCCTTCTGCACATACTTTAACGCTCTTTGCCAGCGAGGGGTTACAGAAAAACGCCTTAGCCCGAAAAATCGCGCTATCCTGGCTTTGAATGTCCACGAAAGTGCTTGTTTGTGGCAGTTCCGGCCAGTTGGGAATCGAGTTGGTGAGCGAATTTCGGGCTCGCGGCTATGACGTTACCGCGTGGGACCGCCCGGAGTTGGACATAACCGACCGGGCGCGCGTCGAGCAAGCCATCGGCGATCTGGATCCCGCCATCGTGATCAACGCGGCGGCTTACAACCAGGTGGACGTGGCCGAATCCGAACCCGAGGCGGTGCTTCAGGTGAACTCGCTTGCCGTGCGCAACCTGGCCTTGGCCTGCCGCCAGACGGACGCCTTCTTTGTCCACTATTCGACCGACTACGTCTTTGACGGCACGGCGGGCCGCTGCTACACCGAGCAGGACCGGCCGCACCCGCTGGGCGCCTACGCCGTCTCGAAGTACGCCGGCGAGCTGTATGCACAGGCTTATCTCGAGTCCCCGCTCATCATTCGCACCTCAGGCGTGTTCGGCCCCGGCGGCCTGAACACCCCGCGCGGCAATTTCGTGGAACTAATGAAGCGGCTGGCCGAATCCGGCAACACCATACGGGTGGTAGTGGATCATGTAGCTTCCCCGACTTACGCGCCGGCGCTGGCCTCCCGCACGGCGGATCTGGTTGATCGCAAGCTCACCGGGGTGTACCACATCGGGGGCGGCACGCCCATCGCCTGGTTCGATTATGCGCGGCTGATCTTCCGCGTTTTGGGCATCTCGCCGGAGTTGAAGCCCACCAACGAGCGCGAATACCGCACGGCAGCGCGACGGCCAAAATACTCCGCGCTCTGCAATACCAAGATGGAGCAGGCGGGCCTGGCCCCCATGCCGCCGCTCGAGGACTGCCTGAAGGACTATTTCGTCCGCCGTGCGAAGTTTGTGGGCGCCTCTAAGGCTTGACCGCGAAGTAGCCTTTGCGGGCCTGCACTTTCCACTCCTTGTCGTGCATGCGAATTTCGATTTTGCGGAACTTCCCGTCTTTTTCAGGGTTGGCGGGCGTGTAGCCGATGGCGTACTGGTTGCGCAGCTCTTCCTGAAGCTGGCGGAAGATGTCCTCCAGTGGTGTTTTCCGGCTGGCGCGGAAAAGCCTGCCCCCGGTCTCCTCCGACATTTTCCTGAGATCCGAATCGCTTGGCGTGTATCCCCAAGACCCTCGGCCCCCGTATTCGGACGGATCGACGTAGTAGATGCTGTAGATGACTGTGTCGGCCTTCTGGGCGGCGGTCATGGCGTCTTGAAGCGTGAGGCGGCTGCCTTGGTCCACGCCATCCGTGATGAGGACGGCGGCCTTGCGGCCCACCTCGCCCTTGAGACGGTCCGTGGTGGCCAGGTACACCGCGTCGAACAATACCGTGCCGCGAGGCTTGTAAATGGTGGGGACCGGGCCGGGTTGCAGGCCCGTGGCCGGGGCGTTCACCCGTAGCTGGTCAAGCGCATCGCGAAGAAGACGGTGCGAATTGGTGTAGTCCTGCAGCAGTTCGGCTTCCGCACCGAAACTGATCAGGAACGCCATGTCCTTCTTGCCCAGCACCGAGGCGAAGAACTGAGCGGCCGCCTGGCGCTCCACGCCGATGAGGTTCTCCTGGCTGCGGCTGACGTCCACCAGCAGGCCGATGGTCAGGGCCAGATCCTTTTCGCGGTTGAAGTAGCGGACGGTTTGCGGTTTGCCATCCTCGAAGATGGTGAAGTCGTCCTTGGTCAGGTTCGGGATGTAGGCGCCGTGCTTATCGCGAACGGAGCAAAGTATGTTCACTACATCCACATCCACTTTGATAATAGGCGCCTGGTCGTCGGGTACCTGCGCGGCCATGGGGATCATCAAAATCAGCGACAACGGGAAGGCAGTGAAGCGCATCATACAGTTAGTATGTCAACCTAGAAGACGCGGCCCGCGCGGTTTGTGTTTCTCTTATGCGTAAAGCTTTGCGGCACTTGCGAACAGCCGATCCCGTGATCGGCGGGTTGATCGACCGGATCGGCCCTTACAGAATCAAGTATCTCGAACCTCGGTTCGACTCCCTGGCCAAGTCCGTCGTGTACCAACAGTTGAGCGGCAAGGCCGCCCTGACGATTTACACGCGCCTGTCGGATGCGCTGGATGGAGAAGTGACTCCGGAAAACGTCCTGAAGCTGCGGCCGGCTGGCATGCGCAAACTGGGGCTGTCCAAACAGAAGATCACCTACATTCGGGATCTGGCGGCGCACACCCGCGGCGGGACGCTGGACTTCGCCGCGTTGCCGGAGATGGGTGACGACGAAGTGATCGAAGCGCTCACCCGCGTGAAGGGCATCGGCGTATGGACGGCGCACATGTTCCTGATCTTCGCTCTCCGGAGACCGGACGTGCTTCCCATCGGCGACCTGGGTATCCGCGCGGCGGTGCGCAAGGCGTACGCGTTGGAGCAGATGCCGGCGCCGGGGGATGTGGAGGATCGCGGCAGGTGCTGGCGGCCTTACGCCACCGTGGCGTCCTGGTATCTGTGGCGGAGCCTCGAGTCCAAAGCCGGCATGTGAAATCAGAGGCATGCCGCGCTCGTCCTATACTTAGGGTTCATCCCCACGAATTACAGGAGCGGTCATGCGGATTCTGGTTTTGTTGTTCTCGGCGGCGCTGTTGGTTTCGGCACAGGGCGTCGAGTACATCAAGGCGCATTACACGAAATTCGAGTATGAAGTCCCGATGCGCGACGGAAAGAAGCTGTTCACGGCTGTCTACGAGCCCAAGGACACTTCCACGAAGTACCCCATCATGATGCTGCGCACGCCGTACAGCGTGGCGCCGTACGGAGCCGACCAGTACAAGTCCTCCCTGGGGCCGTCGGAGAAATTCGCCCGCGAAGGCTTCATCTTCGTGTACCAGGATGTGCGCGGCTGCTGGATGTCGGAGGGGGATTTCGTGGATGTCCGTCCCTACATTGCCGCCAAGCGCGGCCCACAGGATGTGGACGAAGCTTCCGACACCTATGACAGCATCGAGTGGTTGCTCCATAAGATTGCGAACCACAACGGGCGCGTCGGCATCTGGGGCATTTCCTACCCTGGCTTTTACGCGGCCATGTCCTTGCTCGACTCGCATCCGGCGCTGAAAGCTGTTTCGCCCCAGGCGCCCATTGCCGACTGGTTTGTAGGCGACGACTTCCACCACAACGGGGTGTTGTGGCTTGCCCATACCTTCCGATTCTATGGCGCGTTCGGCCGCCCGCGGCCCGTTCCCACGACGCACCGGACAGATCCCAAGTTCGAAATTGCGATCGGCGACGGCTACAAATTCTTCCTGGACATGGGTCCGGTGGCGAACGCCGATGCGAAGTACTTCAAGGGCGGAGTGCCGTTCTGGAATCAGGTGATGCAGCACCCGAACTACGACGAGTTCTGGAAGGCCCGCACGATTCTGCCGTACCTGAAGAAAGTCACTCCCGCGGTGATGACGGTGGGAGGCTGGTTGGACGCCGAGGACGTGTACGGACCGCTGGCCATTTACCGCGCCGTAGAAAAGAACAATCCGGGCGCCTACAACGTCCTGGTCGAAGGGCCGTGGCCGCACGGAGGATGGTCGCACGACGACGGGGAGCGCCTGGGCAACGTGAGCTTCAACTCGAAAACCGGTCCCTATTACCGGGAACACATCGAGTTTCCGTTCTTTAACTTCTACTTGAAGAATAAGGGCGATTTGAAGCTGCCCGAAGCCTATGTCTTCGAGACCGGAACCAATCAGTGGCGGCAGTACGATGCCTGGCCGCCGCGGCAGGCCGTCGCCAGGCCGCTTTACCTCGAAGCATCCGGGAAGCTGGCCTTCGAGCCGCCCCGGAACTCCTCCATCCCTTACGACGAATACGTGAGCGATCCAGCAAAGCCGGTGCCTTACGTCCCGACGGTGGAACAGGGCATGGTGTACGAGTATATGGACGAGGACCAGCGTTTCGCCTCCCGCCGAGCCGACGTCCTGGTGTACCAAACCGATGTGCTGACGTCCGACCTTACCGTCGCGGGGCCGCTCACGGCGACATTCTACGTTTCCACCAGCGGCACGGATTCGGATTGGGTGGTGAAGTTGATCGACGTTTACCCACAAGACCGCACCGATGTAAGCCCCAGCGGAGTCAAAATGGGCGGCTATGAACAACTGGTGCGCGGCGAGCCCATGCGCGGACGCTTCCGGTCCAGCTTCGAGAAGCCCGAGCCGTTTGAGCCCGGCCGTGTGACCAAGGTGGAGTTCACCATGCCGGACATCAATCACTCGTTCCGCAAGGGGCACCGCGTCATGGTACAGATCCAGAGCAGTTGGTTCCCGTTGGGGGATCGCAATCCGCAGAAGTTCGTCGATATCAACACGGCCAAGGATGCCGATTTCCAGAAGGCCACCCAGCGCGTGTATCATTCGCCGCGGAGCGCTTCACGGCTGATGTTGACCGTGCTGCCCTGAGGGGTGAACGCCGGGAACGTCCCGGCCTGTGTTCATGTACTTGTTGGAGTGAAACATATGCGCGAGCTCACGTTACTCGGTATTGGACTGGCGGCGGGCGTTGCCGCGGGCATGTTCGGCATCGGCGGCGGGTTGATCATCGTGCCCGCCCTGCTTTTCCTGGTGGGCATGAGTGAAAAGCCAGCCATAGGCACGAGCCTGGCGGCGCTGATTCCGCCTGTCGGCCTGCTCGGCGCCGCCGAGTATTACCGCA
>JAJFUV010000158.1 GCA_021372245.1 Terriglobales bacterium | reverse complement strand
AAAAGTATACCTGGGAAACAAAGGCCGCTTCATCTCTTTTACCCGGTCCGACCACTGCTTTCGCACGCGGTAAGCGGGCAGAAACGTTTCATAACCCTTTGCCGTCAGCATAGACGTGACCGTGCTTTCGGCGTTCGGCTTGACGGAAATGGCATACCACGGATTGGGTATCACTGGCCTCCCGAGGGTATAGCTCACGCTAGGTCTGTCCCATTCCTGTGAGGATCAAACACGACTGCACGGCACGCAGGCAAGCTATACAGTACTTTAGTTCCGCCTGTTTACGTGGCGCTATGAATTGTAAGCATCAGAATACGACACAATGTTAGGGCAGTCAAGAAATAATCCCGCTTTTTGTGTCATTTCGAAATTAGAAATATAGATGTATGCCAAAAGGATATTGGTAATATCCCATGACTGAATCGGTAATATCACCAGGAGATTACGATTTGCGGGGGCCTTACGGCTATTCCGGAAACCAAATTACGAATTTAGGCCTACATTATCAGTACTTCGCGCCGCATAGGCTGGGCGTGGTCAGGGAACGCGCATCGGCTATTTCAGTTTGTCGGCAGACCACAGGATTGCGTTCCGTACCAGGCGACGGTATCCGGGATGCCGGATGGCGTTTTCGCTGTGCCCGAGTTGGATGTACACAACCCGCGCTTTCGGGTGTGGGCCGAGGTAAACCACTGGCTTGTCGTTGAGCGGGTGATCCGTTTCCATCAGGACGGTGATCTTGGGCGAGTGCCACATGCCCTTGTATACTTCGTCGTTGACTGGGATGGGGCCAACACCGCGCGTCACCGGGTGGTTGACGCCCATGACCGGCGTCACCAGCATGTCGACGTCTTCCTTGTAGACCGACTTTGCATGATCGCCCAAAGGCTGCGTGTAGTATTTGCCGCCGATGACGTTCTCGTACCACCACGGCCAGGACGTGTAATCCACAATGGCATGGTGAATGGAAACGATGCCTTTCCCTGCTTCAACGAACGCCTCAAGATTGGATTTCTCCTCGTCGCCGATGGTCTCTCCCAGGTCGTGGAACACGATCACGTCGTAGCGCGAGGCGAGATCTTTCCGGAATGCCGCCTTTTGCGTGGTGGCGTGCCACCACACGATGTCGTCCTGACCCTCGAACAGAGTGTAGAAGGACGATGGATATCCGTGACCGCCAGTCACCAGGAGGACTCGGGCGGCATCTGGCTTCGCTTGTGGTGTCGCTGCGATTCGGGTGGGGAGCGTGACATTTCCCGTCGCTACCCACTCAAGCGATCGCGCGAACGCCGTCACGAAACCCGTCTGGTGTATGGCAGACAGATCGTGGCCCAACGTGAAGTGGACGACGTGCCCCTTCCCGAACGGCACGGTCCAAAGGATAGGCTCATCGCGGCCGGTTCCCTTCTTCGCAGGGTCGCTGTACGCCGTGGCAAGCACGTGCACGTTGGGCTTCAGATCCATGCGGTGGTACAGCTCGTCGTTGGCGAGGAAGGCTTCGTCCATGCCGCCGCTGATGGGATGCTCCCGGTCCGTCCATTTCACCGGGAAAACGTGACGGACGGAGTGGCCGATATTCTGAGGCTTCCAGGTTGAGCCGATCATGTCGGCGTAGGCCGGCCATGCGGCGCCGGGCGCTGGATCAAAGAACGGGCCGTAGCTCACTCCGTGAAACGCCACCATCCCCTTGCCGGAGCGGATGAACTGCTCGACGGCCTCCTCGGCTGTCCGCCCCCACCGCGGACCGTTGTAGTTGAGAATCAGGGCGTCATATGGCGCCAGCGTTTCGCCGGTGATGCCGCGAAGTTCCTCAATGACTTTCACATCGAACCGGCCCGTCCGTTCCAGCACATCGCGCAGGAACGGCGTAGTCAGGTTCCAGTAGTGGTTCGGGACATCAGTGCGGCCCGTCATCACCAGAACGCGCAGCTTGGGTTCTGCTGCCTGCAAGACGGATGCTAGAGCGGTCAGAATGAGTAACCAACGCATGGTCCTGTTATCGCACGACTACGGACTCGGCGGAGGACGCCTCTTTAGTGTG
>JAJFUV010000106.1 GCA_021372245.1 Terriglobales bacterium | reverse complement strand
AGCTTGGAACTCGAAGCTGGATTGGATACACTCTGTCATAGCAAAAGCCGCTTTCTTGCTGACGCTAACTGCTGTGTGGAAACTCAGTTATGCCAGAAGAAGCGGCTTTTTGCTAGTCCCCGTGTGAGAAATGCGGGCTAGTGGTGAACTTCGCCGCTGGCACCCCCGTCGACGCCATCTAACGCGGACACTATTCTCGTCACGGCGTGGACGGGGCGGACGAGGTTGCGCGTAGTCGCTCCAGAAATGCAGGCACGCCACGCACCTGCCCTTTGTGCAGGTGACCTCCCAGGGGCTCACTGAAAACACTCATCCGGGCATCGGCGCGATCTGCCACGCGGCACCCGGATACGGGTCACAGCAGCTGCAGAATCATCTACAGTGGGTTTTTGAGGACAGCTGAAAACGGTATATCTAGTTGATTGTGTTGGTCGGGGCGGGGCGATTTGAACGCCCGACCCCCTGCGCCCAAGGCAGGTGCGCTACCAGGCTGCGCTACGCCCCGACCGGTGTGAGTCTTTTTCATTCTATCGCGGATGCGACACCTCTACCACTTTGCATTGCCGCCTCGCCCCAAAAACAGAACCGCCGCGACCGGCGCCCTCTAGCGGGCGCCCGGCACGCGGCGGTTGAGACAGTTCGATGGGGACGAACTAGCTCTTTACTTCTTCCTTTTTGGTTTCGGTCTTCTTCTTGCCGCCCTTCTTCTTCTTCTTTTCCTTCTTGGGCTGTTCCTGCTTCGTGTCGGTGGCGGCCGGCTGAGCAAACACGGCCGTGCCGGTGAAGACAGACAGGGCAACGAACGCCAGCAGCAGTCTCTTCATGTGATCTATCTCCTTAACTTACGACGAATCCGTCGTCTACGAACTCATGTTCCCATCAGGACATGAAGTAGCTCTTAACCGTTCGTTAAAAAGGGTTAACCTCGGCGTTACTTGTGCTGGATTTCCCAGTCGTAGGCTATCTGCCCGTCATTGAAGGGGATGCGGCCTTCGTCGAGAGGGTTGTAGGTGTGGTCCGTCGCGTAGATCATCATCGCCGGATCGTTGCCGATCACCTTGTATCCGTGCGCCACCCCCGGCGGGATAAGCACCTGCCAGGGGCGCACCACGCCGATGTACATGGTGTTCTTGCGTCCGTAATCCGGCGACTGCCGCCGCAAGTCCATCAGCGCTATCTGCAGCAATCCTATCGGCACGGTCCAGCAATCGCTCTGGAGTTGGTGGTAGTGAAACGCCTTGATGGTCCCCGGAAAACTGAAGGCCGCCGAGACCTGCAGCTCGCCGGTCGTGTAGCCCTCGACCAGGCCCTTGCCCGAGCGCATCACTTCGAGGAAATAGCCGCGGTCGTCGGGCCACAACTTCACGCCTGCTATGCGCACACCCGCTATCAGCTTTGGCGAATCCATCGCCGTGATGACGTCGCCGATGCCCGGTGTGCAGTCCGGGATCGCCAGGTCGCCCGCGATGCCCGCCGGCGCCGCGTCGCCCAACCGGGATGACAGTGTGACGGCCATTAGTCGCGCCCCGCCGGTTCGCAGCTTCTGCGCCTGGTTTTCTCGACAAGGTTCGCCGCGCGCAGCAGCGAATCGAACGTGCCGGCGTCGGTCCACCAGCCCTCCAGGAACGAGAAGGTCATGGTCTCCTCGCGGATGTAAGCGTTGTTGACGTCGGTGATTTCCAGCTCGCCGCGCGCCGACGGCACCAGTGTGCGGACCTTATCGAAGACCGTGTGATCGTACATGTAGATGCCGGTAACCGCGTAGTTCGACTTCGGGTGCTTGGGCTTCTCCTCGATCCCGACGATGCGGTTGCCGACGATCTCCGCCACGCCGAACCGCTCGGCGTCATGCACCTCGCGAAGCAGGATCTTGGCCCCATGCTCCTGACGGCGAAACTCCTCCACCGCCTGCCGGATGCTGCCCTCGACGATATTATCGCCCAGCATGACGCAAAGCTTCTTGCCGTCGGCGAAGTGTTCGGCCAGAGCCAGCGCGTCGGCGATGCCGCCCTCGCCTTCCTGGTACGTGTAGTCGAGGTGGGAAAGGCCGAAGGCCTTGCCATTAGCCAGCAGCCGCAGAAAGTCGCCCGCATTCTTGCCCCCGGTGACCACCAGGATGTCCCGGATCCCCGCATCGACAAGCGTTTCGATGGGGTAGTAGATCATGGGCTTGTCGTAGATCGGCAACAGGTGCTTGTTGGTTATCTTGGTGAGGGGGTGAAGCCTGCTGCCGGTTCCGCCCGCGAGAACGACACCTTTCATATTTCACTCCAATCGAATCAAAACCTTATGATACAATACCGCCCGGATGACTCTTTATCGTTGGAACGAAATTAACAAAGAACGCTTGAATCCGCGCCTGGAACGGCAGGTGATCCACGGCGAGCGCATGACGGTGGCGCGCATCTTCCTGGAGAAGGGCGTTCTGGTGCCGTCCCACGAGCACGAAAACGAGCAGATCTCGATGGTGGCCCAAGGCAAGCTGCGGTTTCACATCGACGGCGAGGAGGAAGTGGTCGAAGCCGGCTCTGTCGTCGTGATTCCGCCCGGCGCGCCCCACTTCGTGCAGGCGCTCGAAGACAGCGTGGCCATCGACCTGTTCTCGCCCGTCCGCGAAGACTGGCGTCGAGGAGACGACGCTTACCTGCGGTAGCGCTGCTTCCGTGTCTGCGCGAATCCGGATTACAGGAGTTCGGAATTCGGCATCCGCAACGACATCACGTGATAGCATGCGCATTGAGTCCCCATATGCTCCGCCGCCTTTTCCTCATCCTCTTGACCCTGCTCATCTGGGCCGGCGCACTTTTAGCCGATTCTGCCACGGATCGGATCAAGACGCTCCTACTCGGTGACGTCCGCGATTTCATCTGGGACGCGACGCGCTCCCGATTCATATCGAGCGCGGGGACCAATATCGCCATCGTGAATCCAGAATCTGCGCAGGTGGAAGACACATTCAATATCGGAGAGGTCGCCGACAAAATAGCTGTATCCGACGATGGTCAGTACCTGTACGC
>JAJFUV010000102.1 GCA_021372245.1 Terriglobales bacterium | reverse complement strand
AACTGGAGCAACTGCCGGTGCGCGAGCGCCGATGGACGGACCTCTCGCTGCTTGCTCCGGCCACCACGGGCAGCCGCGCCCACGGTGTGCCGGCGCACCACGGCGAGGAGTCGTTGAACTCCTATCTCACCGATGGAATCGAAACGGCGAATCTCTACCGGCCAAGCGAGAAATCGGGCACTGCCCGTCTACCGATGGAGGCGATTGCCGGGTTTCAGACGATCGCCAGCGGCGCGTCCGCCGAATTCGGCGGGGCGTTGGGAGGCACGGTCAACGCCGTCACTCGTGGCGGCGGCAACGGATTCCATGGCTCCGCGTATGGCTCTTTCAGCAACAGTTCCCTTGCCGCCACGGGACGCTACACCTTAGGCAACAACCTCTTCCGCAACAGCAAGCAGGGCGGCTGGAGCCTGGGCGGTCCTATCCAGCGCGACAAGCTGTTCTTCTTCGCGACCATGGAGTTGCTCGACAGCCACCGGCAGGGGCTTAACAGGGTACCTATATACTTGACACAACCGACTCGTCACCCCGCAATGAACATACTGCGGCCATACACCTTTGAGTCTCGCTGGTACTCAAGGTAGTAGCATCTCCCTGGAGGTTCCGGACAGCCGAACAGAGCCGAACAATCCTGAACCCGGGCGCTCTCGTGCCCAAAAGGCTCATTGCCTCTGAAGAGGTACAACGAAGGAGGCGTGTGGTAGTCAAGCTGCTGTTGAAGCTTCTGCCGGGTCTGAAACTTGAAACCAAGCTGCTTTCGACCGTCTCTTAGAGAGAACCCGAGCGAAACGAGGACTGGAAGCTCATGCTTGTCACGCAGAGCCAATGCGATCCGATAAGCCGCAAGATCGCCCTCGATCCACCGGTCCCGAGGTTTCCAAGCTTTGTCGATCTGGTCGATGTGAAGGTCGTCTAATCGCTCTAATCCACCGTCTTCGATAATGCTGAGCATCCAGTTCTCGATGGCGCTCTCCCGTCTTGTTCCCTGTTTCGGCACACCTGTATTCTAAGACGCTAGGAATGTGGTTGCGCCAAGTATATAAATACCCTTTTCGGCGCTAGCGGCCTTCGCGCTTTTCCCACCCGGAGCGGAACAGCGGCAGGGCGTTCTCCTGTTGGTAGGGATGACGTAGGATTTCCTCGATGTTGAGATCGATGCCCAACCCGGGACGATCGGACACGTCGATATAACCGTCCACGACTTCGACGCCTCCGGTCACGATCTCCTTCTCCCACGGCTCGTTGAACTCGTCGAAGATCTCGTGCAGGTAGAAGTTCGGGATCGAGGTGTTCAACTGCGCGCAGGCTGCCGAGCACACCGGGCCTTGCGCGCTGTGCGGCGCGATCATGCCGTAATGCGCGTCCACCATGTCGGCGATCTTGCGCGCCGCGAAAAGGCCGCCCAAGTTCAGTGGTTCGGGCTGGAAGATGCTGATGGCGTTGTGCTCCACCAGTTCGGCGAACTGCTGCTTGTTCGAGAGGCTCTCCCCCGTGGCGATGGGCACCGGGCTGCGGCGGCCCACTTCCACCATGGCGGCGATGTTGGTGTGGGGAACCGGTTCCTCGAACCACGCCGGACGCATGGGGGCCAGCGCCTGGGCGAATTGCAGGGCCGTGGAGACGTTGAAGCGGCAATGGCCCTCGATGAGGATATCCACCTGCGGACCGGCGGCGTCCCGCACGGCGCGCACGATGTCGACGGTAAGGTCGAAATCCAGCGGCGTGGTCATGCGCCAGTTGTCGCCGAACGGGTCGAACTTGAGAGCCGTGTAGCCGCGGCGGACTACGTCCTTGGTTTTCTCGTGGAAGCTTTCGGGGGTGCGCGGCCCGCGGTACCAACCATTCGCGTACGCGCGCAGCTTTTCGTGACATCGGCCGCCCCAGAGGTTGTAAACGGGTTGGCCGCACGCCTTGCCGATTATGTCCCAGCAGGCGGTTTCAATAGCAGCGACG
>JAJFUV010000101.1 GCA_021372245.1 Terriglobales bacterium | reverse complement strand
AACTGGAGCAACTGCCGGTGCGCGAGCGCCGATGGACGGACCTCTCGCTGCTTGCTCCGGCCACCACGGGCAGCCGCGCCCACGGTGTGCCGGCGCACCACGGCGAGGAGTCGTTGAACTCCTATCTCACCGATGGAATCGCGACGGCGAATCTCTACCGGCCGAGTGAGAAATCGGGCACTGCCCGTCTGCCGATGGAGGCGATTGCCGGATTTCAGACGATCGCCAGCGGCGCGTCCGCCGAATTCGGCGGGGCGTTGGGAGGCACGGTCAACGCCGTCACTCGCGGCGGCGGCAACGGATTCCATGGCTCCGCGTATGGCTCTTTCAGCAACAGTTCCCTTGCCGCCACGGGACGCTACACCTTAGGCAACAACCTCTTCCGCAACAGCAACCAGGGAGGCTGGAGCCTGGGCGGTCCAATCCAGCGCGACAAGCTGTTCTTCTTCGCGAACATGGAGTTGCTCGACAGCCACCGCGAGGGGCTTAACAGGATCACCAATCCGGTGATTGCGAGTTTGGCCGGCGACAAGGTCAATACGGCCAACTGCACCGCGACGATCGCGCAGTGCACCGCCGCGGCCAAGTTCATCCAGTCGCAGATGAACGTGCTGGTCCCGCAAGCCGAGCACTGGGTCTCCGGGCTTGGCCGAGTCGACTACCGGCGGAGCGAGCGTAACATGTTCAACATCGAAGCCAACGTCATCCGGGCGCGTTCGCCGCAGGCCAGCCCGTATGGGTCCGTAGCCGAGAATGGCGGTCTGCTGGGCACCGGCAGCACGCGGCGCGAGACGCAGTTCGGGAAATTTGGTTGGACCAGCGCCCTTGGCGGCAGCGCCACGAACGAATTGCGCCTCGGCGTTTTCCACGACCGTATCATGGACCCGGCGTCGGCAGCCTCGCTTTCTACCGGAAACGTGGCCATCTCGATTGCCGGAGTCACCGTCGGCCAGGCGCATCCGGATTCCAGCCTGGTGACTGAAAAGCGCGGCCAGCTCGCGGACAATTTCCGGTTCCAAATCAACTCGCACACCATCACGGCCGGCGTGGACTGGTCGAAAAGGCGCAACGTGATCGATGAGCTGCGGTACGCGAACGGCGCATACACGTACTCCTCGCTCACCGCCTTTGCGCTGGACTTCGCCGGCGGAACACAGAAGAACTACGCCACTTACGAGCAGACTTTCGGCAACTCCTGGCGCGACCTGCACACGACCGACTTCGGCGCGTTCGTCCAGGATAGCTGGCAGTTCAGCAGGAACCTGCGCTTGAGCGCCGGAGTCCGCTGGGAGAAGGGGTTCTACACACAGCCGGATTACTACAACACGACTTACTACAAGACGCGCACCATCACATCTTCCAACATCAATGCGGATCCGCGCTTGGGCCTGGCCTACAGGCTCGACGACCGCACCGTCGTCCGCGCCGGTTTCGGTACTTACCACAGCCGCATGACGGGTGAACTGCTCGACGCGCTGTATCTCGGCAACGGTGCCTACCAGACCAACATCTCGGCGAACTCGACGCAGAGCAGCGCGCCTCTGTTCCCGAAAGCGGTCACCTCGGTCACCAAGCTTCCGGCCGGCACCATGAACCTGATCTACGGCGGCTACAAGCTCAGGAACGCGTACACGAAGCAGTCGTCGTTGGCCGTCGAACGGCGCCTGAATTCCACCACCAACCTGAGCATCAGTTACCTGGGCGTCCGCGGAGTGAAGCTGCTGACGGCGAATGATACGAACCTGACCGCACCCACGCGGACGGCGACCTACACCATCTACAACGCGAACGGCATCAAGTCGGACACGTTCACGACGGACGTCTGGACGGCCAAAACGGACGTCGCTTATGGACACATCTATCAGGTGGAAAACGGCGGCGCGAGTTGGTATCGCGCGCTGATCGTGGAGTTGAACAAGCGGATGTCGCGGAGCTTCGATCTGCACGCCACCTATACGTGGTCGCACGCCATCGACGACGTGGGCGGCACGCTGGTGAGCGGAGGAGTGCCGCTGTACAGCTATAACGGCGTCAACGGGATCGATCGCGGAAGTTCCTCGACCGACCAGCGCCATCGCGCCGTCTTCGACCTTGTCTGGCGCCCCACGCCGTCGCAGAGTACCTCGGGTTTCACGCGCTACGTGGTGAACGGTTGGGAGATCTCGACCATCACCACGCTCGCCTCCGCGCAGCCCCAGACCGCGCTCGTCGTGGTCAACGGCCAGCAGTTCAGCGGCATCACGTTCCCGTACACCGGCTCGATGAACGGCACGGGCGCGTGGTCGCACGTGCCCTTCTATCCGGTGAACAGCCTTTACTCCGAGCCGTCCTATATGGTGAACGCGCGTTTCGCGCGCACGCTGCCCTTCACCGAGCGCATCCAGGGGAAGCTGATGTTCGAAGCGTTCAACTTGCTCAACATGCAGTACGCAACCGGGGTGAACGTTTACGCTTACACGGCGACCGGCGGCATAGTGAGGCCGCTCGCCGGCGCGGGAGACCTCAGCTCGGCTTCCGCGTACGTAAACGGCACCACGGCGCGCAGTTGCCAAGTAGCATTTCGCCTCACGTTCTAACGGGGTGTAATCTCCTCATCTTCCAGGCCGGTGTGCGGCGACGTGCACCGGCCCCTTCTTTGGCGCTAGCGGCCTTCGCGCTTTTCCCACCCGGAGCGGAACAGCGGCAGGGCGTTCTCCGGCTGGTAGGGATGACGTAGGATTTCCTCGATGTTGAGATCGATGCCCAACCCGGGACGATCGGACACGTCGATGTAGCCATCCACGACCTCGACGCCTCCGGTGACGATCTCCTTCTCCCACGGCTCGTTGAACTCGTCGAAAATCTCGTGCAGGTAGAAGTTCGGGATCGAGGTGTTCAACTGCGCGCAGGCTGCCGAGCACACCGGGCCTTGTGCGCTGTGCGGCGCGATCATGCCGTAATGCGCGTCCACCATGTCGGCGATCTTGCGCGCCGCGAAAAGGCCGCCCAGGTTCAGCGGTTCGGGCTGGAAGATGCTGATGGCATTGTGCTCCACCAGTTCGGCGAACTGCTGCTTGTTCGAGAGGCTTTCCCCCGTGGCGATGGGCACCGGGCTGCGCCGGGCCACCTCCACCATGGCGGCGATGTTGGTGTGGGGAACGGGTTCCTCGAACCACGCCGGACGCATAGGGGCCAGTGCCTGGGAGAATTGCAGGGCCGTGGAGACGTTGAAGCGGCAATGGCCCTCGATGAGGATATCCACCTGCGGACCGATGGCGTCCCGCACGGCGCGCACGATGTCGACGGTAAGGTCGAAATCCCGCGGCGTGGTCATGCGCCAGTTGTCGCCAAACGGGTCGAACTTGAGAGCCGTGTAGCCGCGGCGGACTACGTCCTTGGCTTTCTCGTGGAAGCTTTCGGCGGTGCGCGGCCCGCGGTACCAACCATTCGCGTACGCGCGCAGCTTTTCGTGACATCGGCCGCCCCAGAGGTTGTAAACGGGTTGGCCGCACGCCTTGCCGATTATGTCCCAGCAGGCGGTTTCAATAGCAGCGACGGCGCACATGTGTACTTGTGCGCCGTCGCTATAAACATCCCGGATGAGACGCTGGGAGATGATCTCCACCTGGAACGGGTCCATCCCCAGGATCAGCGGTGTCAGTTCGTGGATGGCTGCCTGGACGGTTTTGCCGAAGTAATTCAGCGTGCCTTCACCGATGCCATAGATGCCTTCATCGGTGAGGACCTTCGCAAACAGCCAGTTCTTCCACGGATTGCCCGCGATGTACGTCTCAATCCTGACGATCTTCATCGGTCGTACCGGTGACGGATCGGAACTACAGTTTGGCCACGTCCGCGCGATGTGCCCAGACCTTCTCGAAGGCCTTGGCGTACTGCTCGATCAGCTCGGTGGCTTCACCGTGGAACAGCGGCAGGAAGAAGTGCGTATTGTTCACCTGCGCTCCACCCGGCATGCTCGTTGGGATCACCGGCGGATGATGCCACCACTGCGGCTCGCGATAGATCGTGAAGGTGTGCTGCTCCGGGTACTCCCAAACACTGGCGCCCACGCCCTCGGCCTTCAGGGCTTTGATCATCGCGGCGCGTGAGAAGCCGGCCTTCTTTTCGTCGAGGAAGAGCATGTCGGCCGAGTAGTAGGCGCGGACCTGATCCGGCCGCACGTACGGCTGGGTGATGCCCGGCAACTGAACCAGGCGGCTGTTGAGCGCCTTCACGTTCTTGCGCGTCACGGCGTTGCGTTCTTCGAGGCCCCGCAACTGTACGCGACCGATGGCCGCGGCGAACGGATGCATGCGGTACTTCTGTCCGAAACCGGTGTTGTCGTACTTGCGGTAGGGGCTGTCCTTGGGGAACTTCGGGGGATCTTCGTAGTGGCCGTAAGCGGCGGCGCGCTCATAATATTCGCGCGTCTTGTACATTCCCATGCCGCCTTCCACCGTCGGCATTACCTTGGTGGTCTGGAAGCTGAAGATGCTCATGGCGCCGAACGTGCCGACGTGCTTGCCCTGCATGAAGGCGCCGTGCGCATGCGCGCAGTCTTCGCACAGGATCAGGCCCTTCTCCTTCGCGTACTCGGAGATCTTGTCCATCTCGCACGGCATGCCCCAGGAGTGCATGGGCAGGATGGCTTTCGTGCGCGGGGTGATCTTCCTTTTGGCGTCTTCCAGGTCGAAGCAGCCGGTCTTGGGATCGATGTCCACGAAGATCGGCACATAGCCGAAGAAGCGCATCGGAAGCACGGTGGCGAAGAAGGTGTAAGACTGCACCAGGATTTCGCTGCCGGGTTCCAGGTTGAGCGCGAAGAACATGGAGTTCAGGGCGCTGGTACCGTTCATGTGAGCCTTCACGAACGGGCTCTTGGTGTAAGCCTGCCATTCCTTCTCAAACACGGGCAACTCATCGTAATAAGTGCCCTTGTCGATCATGGCGTGGAGGGCTTGCTTTTCCGTGTCGCCGTACGGCGGCCAACGGGTCAGTTTACTGCTCACGGCGGCGGGGACGGTTACGGTCTTCGCGCCTCCATTGATGGCGAGTGTTGCGGCCGCATGGGCCTTGGTGGCCAGGCCGGCACCGGCCAGCGCCACGGCTCCCGCCTGCACAACTTCACGGCGGGTCCGGTCGGTTCTATGAGTTCCAATTGTCGACATGGTAGGGATCTCCCGTTCCACTAGTAAGTCTATGTTCCGCCGAGGGGCGGAATCAAGTCATTGCTCTCATTCTGGAAGTAATGCCACGCGGCATTTGGCGGCACCTAAGGCCCCCAAATGCCTTCATTCCGGAGCGCAATGGGCACCATTATTTCGGCGTCCCGCATCTGGGGTCGTGGCAGGGTGTACGCTACATCGCGTGGCCCAGGACGATGGTGTGGGGGCCGGTCGGGACGGGATGAGCCGTTACATTGCCGAATCCAGCCTCGCGGTACATTCGTTCCAGTTCCCTGAACGTGTAAGCGTCCCCCGCCACCGTGCTGACCAGCATGGTGAGGCTGAAGGCAGCGGCCATCGGCGGGCTGACGCGATCCTCGTTGGGCACGAACTCCAGGGTGGCGGCCCGGCCTCCCAGTTTGAGGGCTGCTCGCACCTTCCTCAACAGGCCGATGCAGGTCGGCGGGTCGAAGTGGTGCAGAAAGTTGGTGAGCAGCACGATGTCGTGAGGGCCGCCGAAATCGACCTCGAAAGCGCTGCCGGGCAACCGGCGGTAGCGGCCGTCGATGCCGGCCTTACGAGCGTTCTCCCGCGCGACCTCGAGCACCGGGGCCCAATCCACCGCGGTGATCTGGGCTTCTGGATTTTGCCGGGCAACTTCGATCCCAAACAGCCCGTGTCCCGCGGCAATGTCCAACACGGACATGGGGCCGGAGCGTCCGTCCAGGGCGATGGAGCCCAGCGGACCGGCCATGGGCGCCATCATTGGGGCCATGCTGTGGGCGAACTCCACCCAAACCGGGTTTTCCGGTTCCAGGGTTCCATCGCCGGACAGAGTTGTACGGCCGTCGCGAACGATGTCCGCCAGGTTCAGGGCCGGTTGCACAATATCCGGGTTGCCCAGGAACTTCGCGGTCGACGCGACACAGTTCGGGGAGCGGGGGTCGAGAAACAGAGCGCTGGTGGGCGTGTGGCTGTAACGGCCGTCCTGCTTCGCCACCAGGCCGATGACGGTCAGGTAGTCGCACAGGATGCGGATGCCGCGCTCGGACGCGGAGCAGGCGCGCGCCAACGACGTGACGTCGCCCGGACCTTCGCCGAGTGCGTGGAACAAGCCTAATTCAATGGCTGCACGCAGCGCTGCCGTGCGCTGGTACGCCGTAAGGGTTTCGAAAACAAGCGCGGGCGTAGGTGCACCCGTCGCATGGGTCCCAGATCCCATGAAATGCCTCCTCTGATTCGGGAAGTCCTAAGTCGCTTCCCGGTGTGTTGGATTCATTTTAGCATTAGCGGCGAGCTCTTCGATCCAGCGCCGCATCCGCTGGTGGTGCGTGCCTTCCCAGTAGACACGCCGGCAGCCGGGGCACTCGCGGAATTCGTCGTACTTTTCGGCGATGTTTGTAGGGACGCGGTGGCGAATTTCGTCCTTCACCACGGAACGAAGCGGCTCGTTACACGCCATGCAGCGGGTGAAGGGCTGTAGCATTCGCGCCAGATCGAACCGTCTCACAACCTCGGCGGCCTGGCGGCGGCTGTCCGTTTCGCGTAGCCAGTAACCGTGGGTCACCGCGGAATGCTTCAACAGGTTCCGGTCGCGCGTAAGCAGGATGCGCTTTTGCTCGGCGGAGATCCGCGCCAGTTCCGCATCGGCCGCGCTGTTGGCATATGCCGCATCGAAGCCGAGCATCCGCAGGTAGGCCGCCAACCGGCCCAGGTGGACGTCCAGGACAAACTTCGGCTGGCGCAGCGCTTGCCGGCGGATGCGCAACTCAGGCGTGACGTCCAGCGATTCGAAAACGGGATACACCGCGACGCGGTCGCCGTCCTGAACCAGGCTTGAGAAATCGGACGACTCGCCGTTGATGAGAACCAGTTCTACCTCCGTGTGCGGGACGCCGAAGCTCTCGATCATGTCCTTCACGGAACCGGCAACATAGAACTCCCTTTCGACAGTCCGGAACCGCTCCTCAGGGGCAAGATGGTCGTTCAGTTCAGCGTAAAACCGGATAAAAGCGCGACTCGGTGGAGGAGCCATGAAACGCAGCCTTCAGTGTAGGCCCTACTCCTTTCCTGTCTCACGTGAACTTGTTGAACACCTCATGATGGGGCCGCAAAGAACCATCGTTCTCGATGAAAGCCACGTATCCTGCCGTGCTGACCGCTCCATAACGCTGGCGGTG
>JAJFUV010000076.1 GCA_021372245.1 Terriglobales bacterium | reverse complement strand
GTAGCCTAGCTTGCTCGTGTAGGTTTCCCCTGCCTTGGCCGCCAGCACCACCACCTCGGCGCCAGCTTCCCGCAAGCGGTACAGCGGATACCAGATTTCCATCTCCTGGTACATGTTGTCGGCCAGGATCGCAACCTTCTTTCCACTGAGTTCCATACAGGCCATTCTAACCCGCGCGGACTGGAGAGCCCGCGCGGGGCTTCCTACTTCAGTAGCATGGGCAAGCCGGCGGTGCCGAACAGCGGCCTCTTGCTCAACGGGTGATCGGGGTTCAGATGGAAGCTCTGCTCGTGGCACACGTACACAGCGCGGTCTCCACCACCATTCACCGATTGGACTCCCGTTAACTGGAAGGACTCGCCACCGACTTGGAATTCGATGGTGTTTCCACGCAGAACGCCGGCTTCGGCGAAGTTGAGGTTGCCGCTGTTTGTGAGGGACATCAAGTAGCGGCCACGATCCGGCAAGTAGAACCAGACGGAGCCGCCCTGTCCTGCATTGGGCGCCTCGGCAATCAGCGCGCCATTCTGGTAGAGTTTGGGGGCGCTGAGTTCCAACATCATGCCGGCGAAGCGCTGCTGCTCGGGCGGGGCGTCCCGCCACGACGGCTTCCCGAAGGGCGCCGCGGACAATTCGATCCGGCTGAACACCCGTTCGTCCTTCTCTGGAACGACAATCAAGTCGACATCAAAGGCTTCACCCACACGGACAATCCGGGATGCCGGCAAGGGGGGAGACGCGACTTGGCGATAGCTGCCCACGGCAAGCGGCGTCAGTTGGCTCAGTGTCCTGGTCAACGGCTTCGGGCTCATCAAGTACTGTCCGTTGCCGAGCGACGAGATTTCCATTTCATAGCCTACGTAAGTTTGCGCGTCGTGATTGTATAGAATGTTCACACCGCGGCCCCCGCCGCAGGTCCCAAGCTGGAACCACTTCCAAATGGCGAGGGCTGGTGCGACGCGCATCGAGGATCGATAGTAGACTCCACCCTCCAACTGGCCTGAGCCGCTTGAGATGACTGGCTGCCTGGAAACCACCCCAGCCGCGACGGCCACGCCTGCCGCGCCGGCCAGACCCGCCAGCGCCCATCTGAGCGGCACAACACCGAATAGCTTGCGGCGCGGCCGAGCTGGAATCGCGGCGCGCAGGGAACTCCGCATCGTCGGAGACGCTTCCGGAGCGTCCCAGCGATCGAGCAACAGATCCAAATCCTGGTCGGTCATGTATTCTGCTCCTGGTGAGGAATGTGAGCAGTGGGGGCGTAGTCCGCTAGCGCTTCTCTGAGGGCAGCGCGAGCGCGTTGCAGCCGCGATTTCACCGCGCCAATGTCGATCGCGAGCACTTCGGCGATCTCCGTCAGCGGCATCTTTTCGTAGTGCGCCAGAATGAGCGCTTCGCGCTGCGTTTCCGGAAGCTGTCCGACCGCGCATTCGACGGCGCGACGCAGTTGTCCCTGGATGGTCGCGGTTTCGGGCGACCGGTTGTCGACGGGCGTGGTCGATAGTCCGGAGTTGCTTTTCCGCTCCCGCCACCGCTTCGACGCCTGGTTCCGTACCGCGCCGAACAAGTACGTGCGCAGCGGCGTGTCCGCTGGACGATAACTGTTCCCGGCTCCGAGTAAGGCGAGAAAACACTCCTGAACAATGTCCTCAGCGTCGGCCACCGAGCCTGTCAGACGATAGGCGAAACGGAACAAGGGACGGTGATGCCGATCGAACAGTTGAATCAACGCTTCTTCGGCGCCGCTCCGCGCTTGCTTGAGTAGACGTTGCTCGCTACGCGATTCCATGTGCTCAGACAGTATTACCGCGAGAGCGCAAAAGGAATCGGCGACCCACGCTCCGACGTACTAGCTGACCCCCAGATGCTTGGCGGCGAAGGGCAGCCCGCGTACGCCGTGGAAGCTGTGCTTGCCGGGGAAAACTTCCTGCTCGGCCTTATCCGCGGCGCCGAAGACTTCGTAAACTTTCTTGACGCGCTCGAAGCTCTCGCGGCTGGCCGCGATGGGAAAGATGTTGTCGAACTCGCCGGACTCGACAAACAGGGCGCGCGGGGCGATGAGGCCGGCCACATCATAGGCCTCGGCCCAGTGGAGGATGCCGGGCACGTAGTTGTCGATGCAGTGCGAGATGCTCATGATGCTCGCGCGGAACGTGTTCAGGTATCCGCTGACGTACGCTACCTGGATGCGCGGCTCCACCGCGGCGCTGAACAGCGTACAGGTGCCGCCGCCGCTGATGCCCATACAGCCTACGCGCTTCGGATCCAGTTCTTTGCGCGTCTCGATCCAGTCGATGGTGCGCTTCACATCGTAAGCGCGCCAGCCGATCATGGTTTCGCCGATGAGGAACGCCGCACCTGAGGAAGGCTGGCAGGAGGATGTGCCGAGGCTGTTTCTCTTCGCGGCGGCGTCGCGGCGGCAGCCGAATCCCAGCGGTTCGATGGCGACGGCGGCCATGCCGTGCTCGACGGCCTGGATGGCGAAGTCGTGCTGATACCCCGCCTTGTCGGTGCGAGGCTGGCCCTTGTCGTCGATGCCCACGATGTCGTCGACTCCGCGGCCATGGCCTGGCACGGCGATCATCGCGGGATGGGGCGCTTTGCCACTTTTCGGCGTGAGCAGATAGCCGAGCACCGTAAGGCCGGGACGGCTCTCAAACACGAATTTCTCGCGCCGGTAGGACGGGAACTCGCGGACTTCGAGCGTGATTCCGCGAGGTGCGGCGGCCGCTTTCGGGAACCCGCCGAGCAGTTCGATGAGTTTGGCGCGCAGGCGTGTCTGCCAGGCAATAGCTTCCTTGCGGGTCTTTGCGCGGAAAGTCAGGCGCAGTTTCGCGTTCGCGTAGCGGCTCACTCCCCAGGCCGTGGGGTCGAAGGTTTTCAGGTCAACCTTATCCTGATATCCGTCCAGGGGACCTGTGTAAGGCATTCCCGGCTGCGGCTCGGCTCGCACCACCCCGGCCGCGGCCAGCATGGCAAGTTCCCGTCGCGATAGCCTTGGGCACATTGCGCTAACCTCCTTACGCACGCGCTGCCATCGAAATCACAATCATGGCGATGACCATGACGGCGGTTCCGGCGCCCAGATATCCCAGGGCTTTGGCACCGGCGCCCTTCCATTCGCCAGTGAGCAGGCCCCAGAAGTTGGCGATCAAAACCATGACGGTCATAAAGATCGGCCAGCCGAGGATCGGGCCCAACTCGCCGAGCGCTGTGGCGCCCAAACCGTATAGGAAGAAGCCGCCCAGCCAGAGAGCGCCGCTGGCCAACGAATATATGTAGTTCATGGTGTTGGCCGACGGTTCCGAGCCGCGCCAGGAGCGGTTCTTTGCCAGCAGGTAGATGCAATACGCGCCGTTGATCAGGAAGCCGGCCGTGGTCGCCACGGCAAAAATCGCGATCGAGGCGTTGCCGGGGTCCGCCCCTCGCCGCGCCGCTTCGGCGGAAATCTGGTCGCCAAACGCGTAGCTGAAATTCATCATCGGCGACATGACGCCGCTGATGATACAGATCAACAGCCCGGTAAGGAACTTCTTCTGCTTGCCGGATCCATCCGCGGTGGCTGCCTGCTTGAGAGAACCCGCACGCGCGCAAATCGCCACGCCGACTATGACGATGGCCAAGCCCGCCAGCACGAACGTGCCCTTGGGCGTACCCAGTTCTTCCGGATGCAGGACCAGCATCGGTACCAAAGTGCCCACGGCGGCGACCAGCGAGATGATGATGGCGAAAGCCAGCGCGATGCCTACGTACGCCATTCCCAGGCCGAAGAAGACGCCGCCCACCCCCCAACCCAGACCGAACAGCGCCGTGCGCAGCAGCACGCTGGTTGGGACGCTTGCGTATACGCCGAGCGGATCGGTGATCAGCGCGGCCACCAGCAGCCACGGGCAGGCAAACATGCCGGAGATGGAATAGAACAACCACATTTTCTCCCACGACCAGCCCTTCACTTGCTTCTGCGGCATGCCAAAACTGCCCTGCATAGCGCCGCCGGACAGCACCATCAGAATTCCGCTAAACACATTGCTCATGTGGCTTCTCCCTTAGGGGACTTAGGAAGTTGAAAGGATAGCAGATTCCGGCGCGCGTGGGTGGAAAAAAGGGCGGGCCCACCCCAAACGGGCCCGCCCAGGGGCATCAGAAGACGAACTTGCCGCCGAATTGGATAATCCGGGGATCTCTGGCGCTACCGACAGTACCGAAGGCTGAAGAAGTCAGACTCATATTGGCGGAGCCCAAATTCACGTGGTTGAAGGTGTTGAAAGACTCGGCGCGAAGGTCGAACCTCACTCCCTCGTGAATCTGGAAGCTCTTGCTCAGAATCATGTCCACAGTAACGAAACCAGGGTTATGGATCGATGTGCGGGGCGCATTACCGAACCGGCCGCAGCTTCCGCACTTTGCATAGGATGGCGGCGCGGCGAACGCGGCTGTGTTAAACCACCTTTGACTGGACCGCTCGCTCCGCGAAAGCGTGGGCTTCGCGATCTGGTCGGCACGGGATCCGACAGTGGTCATGGTGGTATCGACGCCGTATCCGACACCGGCGGCCGTACCGTTCTGGGCACTCAGGATCGTGCCTATCCGCCATCCGCCGCCGATGGCGTGCAAGAGGCCCTTCGAATTGCGCAGAAGGGGCAGCTCGTAAAGCACGCTGGTCGACAAGCGCTGCCGGACGTCGAAATTCAGATCCGAATACGAGGAGCGGAGATTGAAGATGTCTTGAACAAGCAGAGCACCGTCTCCGGTGCCGAAACTGTTGCCGTCAACATTCCCCAATGCGTGGGACGTGGTGAAGGCACTAATAACAGTGAGGCCGTTGCCGGCGCGCTTCTGCACTTGAAGCTGGAACGCGTGGTAATTGGAGTCGCCGATGGAACCGTACCCGGTAATGCTGCCGAAAGAGGGCAACGGCCGCACGATGGTCGGCTGGTCGATGAGAATTGGCCGGTTAATCTGGTAGGGAGCGGTCAGGAAGTGCCCCTGATTGCCCACGTACGCAGCCTGCATAATAACGTTCGACGGCAGTTGGCGCTCAATGGTCACATTCCACTGCGGCACTTCCGAATCGCGCATGTGTGGATCGACCGCATAGGCTCCGAAGGCGCCCGCACTCGACTTCAGGCGGGACAGTGCTGCGGCGCTGTCATACTGAATCGGGTTTGCGACGGTTCCCGACGCGGCAATGGACACAGTGTAAGGCGGGTTAAACGAGAGATTCGTAAACGAGTTGGTGATCTCGGGCGAAAAGTAAATGCCGTAACCGGCGCGGAAGACCGTCTTGCCGCCGCCCGGGTTCCAGGAGATACCGACCCGCGGACCCCAATCTCTGTAAGTGTTGGAAATGATCTGGGATGGATAGCCTGGCGTGGTCGGGAAGACCTGCGCCGAAGCCAGACGGCCCCCTCCATTGCCCAGTTCGAAGCTGCTCATCATTGGAGGATCTCCCGCCGCCACTGGACGTCCGAAGTAGTCCCAGCGGATGCCCACATTCACGGTCAAGTCTTTCGTGATCCGCCAGTCGTCCTGGACGTAGTAACCCATGTTCCAGTTGCTCTGACGAACCGCGAGAGGCGTGGGATTGAGGCTCACGCTGCTCGCGAGACCAAGCAGGAAATCGGCGAAACGGTTTGCAGCTTTGGGCGACTGCGGACCCATCGTCTGCTGGCCGTCGAAACTGTAAGAACCGCGAGGAACGACCGCTTCGTCAAACGTCCAGTTCTGCCGGAAGACCTTACCGCCAAACTTGATCAGGTGCCTGCCTACCTGCAGGGAGCTGTTCACGTCATACAGCCAGAGCTGGTTCATGCGCGTACGCGGACCGTTCGCGCGCACCGTCCAATTCGTAAAACCGTTGCTGATCGACGGCGGTCCGTAATTGTAAGGGTCGCAGGCCACGCCTGGGAGTTTCATCTGGCCGCATACCACGTCGAATTCGGATTTGTAGGTCGTCCCCATCAACTCGGTTTCGTAAAAGCGGCTCCAGGCAGCCAGAGAAGTGACAACCCAACTGGGGCTGATGGTGCGAGTCCAGTTGGCCGCCATGTTTTGCGTGCGGCCATTGTTGTTGTCCTGATCGTTGCCGAATGTTGGCAGAACCGTGTTGGTAGTCAGACTGTTGAACATGTAGCGGAAGAACAAGTGGTCGCGCGACGAAGGATAGTAGTCGATGCGTGGGACGTACTGGTTTTCCGAGGTCGGCACGCTCAGCGAGGGTGTAAGGAAATTGTTGGCTTCGGAAACGATGGTGGGCTGCGGCGTGTATTTCATGAACGTTGTAGAAGCGGCGCTGATCCTGCTGGCCGGGATCTTATTCGAGCCGAACGACATGCCGGTGGTGGGATCGTAGATCGTCGACGTGCTGGTTGTGAAATCGCCGCTCCGGTACGCGGTAGGGGCAACGCTAACGTACGAACTCGATGTGCCGGCAACCTGCCGCCCGGATTCCCAATTAAAGAAGAAGAACAGCTTCTCACGCAGCTTGGAAAGGGGAACCGGTCCTCCGAAGTTGGCTCCGAACTGGTTGCGATTCAACCGCTGCTTGGCAATATTGTAGGCATTGCGGGCCGAAAAATCGTTGTTCCGGTTGAACTCCCAAAGCGTACCGTGGTACGAACTGGTGCCGGACTTGGTCACCAGGTTCACGAAAGCTCCCGGCGCGCCGCCGTACTCCGCCGTGTACCCGGTCGTCACGACTCGGAACTCCTGAATGGCGTCGATCGAGGGCGAGAAACTGAAGGAGTAACTGTCGAGGTCCATGGCCGGCACGCCGTCATAGGTGTACATATTCTGCGTGGCCGCGAAGCCGTTGGCCTGAATGGAAATGCTGGTACCCATGGATCCCCGGTTGCGCCGCAGCGTAATGCTGCTGTTTACCGCGGGAGTGACGCCAGGAACCAGTTGCGCAAGTTGAATGAACGACCGCCCGTTCAAGGGCAAATCCTGCGTCGTCTGGCGGTTAATGGTTTGGCCGAGGGCGGTGTTCTCAGTCTGCAACTGGGCGACATCCGCCGCCACCTGGACCGTTTGTGTCGAGGCGCCGATTTCCAAACGAAAATCCACACGTGCGGTTTGCGCTACGGTAATTGTCACCCGCGTAGCAACCGCCTTTTGAAACCCTGACTTCTCCGCCACCAGCTTGTAGTCGCCGGGGACGAGATAGGGAGCCTGATACTCTCCCGTGTTGTTCGACTCGACGGTGCGGCTCACATTGGTGGCGATCTCGGTAATTGTGACTTTGACTTCCGGCACCAAAGCGCCGGACGGGTCCATAGTGCTTCCGACGATGGTGCCAGTCGCCTGCTGGGCGCAGGCGGGAATGGTTATGTGGAGTGCGCACACGATCAATAAGCACGCAGTAAGAATACCTGAAGGCTTACATGAGCGGTTCATAATCCGATACGACATACTCGATCCTCCTTGGTTGTAAGTCTCGCGAATTGCGAGGGGAACAACTCCCGTGTATAGGGGAAGGCTATAGCCGGAGCAAGGTAGGTGTCAATAAAATGCGGGTAATTTAACGAACGAATGATTTCATTTTGGAAGCAATGTTTACCGCCGAAGTTACCAGCCCATATCTTAAGAAAAGTTAACGTTTCACTAAGTTGTGAGATTGGCAACAACAGATGGCCGGACTTGTGTCTTCACCACAACTATGATGCGAGAAACTCTCACAATCAGGTCCGAAACAGAAACCCTCTACACTGGTGAGTGGATTTCTCACAATCGTCGCGGAGGGATACCGTGGATCGACGCAACTTTCTCAAGACGGCCGGTAGCGTAGCTGCCGTGCCCCAGGTATATGCGGCCGGCTCGCCGGCTGAAGCCGCCGCCATCGACTTTCGTTACGCTCCCTTGAACACCCAAACCGCCTATTGCCTCCCCGATGACCATGCAAAGAGCCTGGTCGGGGAGCGCGGGGAACTCCGCTACGGGCATTCACCGCGCACCAGGCCGCTCTACTATTTCACGGAAGTGGTGGAGTTCGGCCTGCTGGGCATGGAGTCGAACAAGCTGATCTCGCAGACCCTGGAATCGCCCGGGACGCCCATCGTCCGCACACGATTCGAACGGCCCGAAGCCTATTTGGATCTCATCGCCTTCGCCAGCAACGAGCCAGGGGAGGGTCGCGTGGACAACGTCATCCTGGAAGTGCGCCCCAAGTCTGCGCGACGTCTGCGGGCGGCGACGCAGGTGCGCATCCAGACCGCCAAGGAACTTTCGATGCGGAGCGAAGGTGGTGCAACCCAAATTCGCATCGGCACCGGCGGGGCACTGTTCCTGGCTACGCACGCAGCCTGCCGTGCCGGCAATGACGGCCGCGGCCTGGTGCTTACTTTCAATACCGGCGTGACCAGCGGCGAGGTTCCGCAGCGCATTCTGTTCCGGCTCCCGCAAGAAGGTCAGGACATGGAAAAGATTCGCGCCGGATTGGACGCGCCGGACCGGCTGCTGGAATCCGCGCGCGAGTACTGGCGCAACTGGAGCGCGTTCGCGGGTGGCGTGGAATGGCGCATGAGCGGCCGCTACCACGAGTTTCTGATCGCCTGCGCGCGTAACATCCAGCAGGCGCGCGAGATGCGGGACGGTAAGCTCACCTTCCAGGTCGGGCCTACGGTGTATCGCGGGTTGTGGATCGTGGACGGCCACTTCCTGCTCGAATCGGCGCGTTACCTCGGCTACGATCGAGAGGCGCAGCAGGGGTTGGAGACGACCTGGTCGCAGCAGGATGCCGACGGAGGAATTTACGCGGGAGCGGGGCGGGCGCATCTCAAGGACACGGGCATCGCCATTTTCACGCTTGTACGCCAAGCTGAACTGGCCCAGGACTGGAGCTACATGCGGCGCATGCAGCCCAACATTCTGCGGGCGGTGCGATGTCTCCGCAACCTGCGCGACAAGAATCTCACCGCGAATAACGCCTGCGCCCGCTATGGACTCCTTCCTCCGGGCATGGGCGATGGCGGGCTCGGCGGGGTGCGCGAGGAGTTCACTAACACTTTGTGGGTGATGGCCGGACTGCGCGCGGTGGCGGATGCCGCCAGCAAACAGGGCATCGGCGGACTGGAAGAAGCCGGCGCACTCTACACAGAGCTGCGCGCCGCCTTCGAGAAGGCAGCCAGGGAAGAAATGCGCGCCCACCCGGCAGGCTTCACTTATCTACCGATGTTGATGAAGTCGGATCCAGGGTGGTCGGCGCCGGACGAATGGGACCGGCCGCGGCCGCAGTGCGGCCAGTGGGCCCTCTCGCATGCCATCTATCCCGGGGTGCTGTTCGACAAGGCCGATCCGATCGTGCGCGGCCACGTCGCCCTGATGCAGGAAGCGACTCAGGAGGATGTCCCTGCGGAGACCGGATGGATCTACCACCAAGGTTTGTGGACTTACAATGCCGCCTTCGTGGCCCATATGTACCTGTGGGCCGGACTATCGGATTGGGCAAGGCTCACTTTCCACGGTTTTCTGAATCACGCGAGCCCGACTTACGTGTGGAGAGAAGAGCAACCGCTGCGCGGCTCCCTGGTGTCGAACTACGTCGGCGATATGCCCCACAACTGGGCCAGCGCCGAGTGCGTGCTTTACTTGCGCCACGTGTTGGCGCTCGAAGACGGGACGCGCTTGCGGCTGCTCGAAGGCATCGGCGATTTCGAAACCGCCGCGAGCGAGCCATATACGATTGCGAATTCACCTACGCGGTTCGGCCGCATCGCGATGGCGCTCGAACCCGAGGGACGCGGCAAAGTGTGGCGTTTACGGTTCACGCGAAGCCGGGGACCCGCACCTTCGCATGTCACTCTGCCGGCTCGCCTTGGCAAGCGGCTCTCGTTCTCCCAACTCAGCGGCGCGTCTTTCCAGCGCGAAGGCGATCGGATTCTCGTCTCGCCGGACGCGGCCTCGTGGAGCGCCGCGTATACGCTGGGCGCCTGAACGGCTAGTCGCCGCAGACGGTGACAGTGATTTCTCGCGTGCGGGCGCACTCGTCAAAATCGCACAAAACCACCTGCTGCCAGGTGCCCAGGCCGAGTTGGCCGCCTTCGACCGGGTAGGACTTGGCCGTCCCCATCAGCGCACTGCGCAGGTGAGCGTAACCGTTGTCGTCGCCCCAGCGTGCGTTGTGCGCATAGTCGGAATTCATGGGCGCGATCTTCTCCAGCGCTCGCCGCAGATCCGACAGGCAGCCCGACTCATACTCGATGGTGGTCACGCCCAAGGTCGAACCGCGGCCGGAAACATTCGCGATGCCCGTCCGGATGCCGCTCCCGGCGACGATTTTGCCCACCTGCCCGCTGATGTCGATCACGTCGCAGCGCCCCTGGGTGGAGATGCGGAAACTCTTTTGGTACACGGCCATAGGTATACATTAGCGCTCCACTTCAGCGGATATCGAATATAATCGTCTGCACAGGAGATCATCGTCATGTCGACCCCTTACCCTCCGACACCTCCGCCGCCGCAGCAGCCGGCCGCGACCCCGCCAAAGAAGACCAGCCCTTGGGTGTGGATTCTTGGCGGTTGCGGCGTGATCGTAGTGCTCATCGTGCTTGCGCTTCTCGCCACTGGCCTGTTCATCGCCAAGAAAGCGAAGGACGCCGGTCTGGATCCCGACCTGATGAAGCGGAATCCCGCGGTCGCTGTGGCGAAAATGATGGCCTCAATGAACCCGGACATCGAAGTCCTCGACGTCGATGAGGACCGCGGCGTTGTCAAGGTCCGCGAGAAGAAGACCGGCAAGACCCTGACGCTGAACTTCGAAGACCTCAAGAAGGGCAAGATCGTCGTGAAGAGCGATGAGGGCGAGGAGGTTGCCAGCTTTGGCGGCAGGTGGGAGCCGCCGGACTGGGTACCGTCTTATCCCGGCGTCACGGTGACCGCCACTGCCAGCGGCGAGAATCCGAGTGAAATGTCCGGTACTGGTTTCTTCTCCACTGGCGATTCGCTGGAGAAGGTCCTGGACTTCTATGAAGGCCAACTGAAGTCGCGGGGCATGGAGGTGAAACGGGAAGTCTCCGGAGGAGGCGGCCAAAAGACCGGTTCCCTGACCGCAACCGACAGCGCCAATAACCGCACTGTGAACGTGAACTATTTCACGGCGGGTGGCGGCAACAAAGTGCACGTTTCGTATACAGGTAAGAAGTAACGCCCTCGCGCGGCGCTCTTGAAGATCATGCTTTCATTTCCATTCCGACGGTACTTTTGTCTGTTGACGCTCACCGGCGCGCTGGCTTGCGCGCAGAACTATGATGTCACCTGGGATTCACCCAGCCGCGATTCCTCCGGCTCCATGCCCCTTGGCAACGGGGACATTGGCCTGAACCTGTGGGTGGAAGAGGGCGGCGACCTCCTGCTCTACATTTCCAAGACCGATGCGTGGTCGAGCGACACGCGGCTGCTGAAGGTGGGTCGCGTACGCGTAAAGCTCACGCCCAATCCCTTCCAGGCGGGATTGCCGTTCCGCCAGGCGCTCCGGCTCAACGAAGGAGAAATCGAAATCGAGGCCGGGCCGAAAGCCGGTTCCATCCGGCTTGTGGCCTGGGTGGACGCCAACGCTCCCCTCATCCGGCTGGAGGCAACAGGCAAGCGCGCATTCCGTATGGAGGCGCGGCTGGAGTTGTGGCGTACCACTTCGCGAACGCTGGACCGCGCTGAGGCGGTAAGCGCATATGGAATGGATGGCGGGCCTGATCCGATCGTTGCGACGGCGGATACGATCATGCCGGACGCGAAGCACGTGGTGTGGTTTCACCGCAACGAAACCTCGCCCTGGCCCGGCATTCTCAAGCGCCAGGGGCTCGAGAGTATCATTGGGCGCCTGCAGGATCCCCTGCTCCACCGCACGTTCGGCGGAGCCCTGGCCGGAACGGGCTTGCAGAAAGTAGCTCCGGCGACGCTGCGCAGCGCGGCCCCGGGCAAGCGCTTCGTTTTGACGATCCCGATTCTGTGCCGGCAAACCGCCACCGCACAGGCTTGGCGGAAGGGACTGCAGGACGAGATTCTGAAAGCGGCCAGGACGCCCGTGGAGGCCGCCCGCGCCGCGCACCGTAAATGGTGGAGCGAGTTCTGGTCGCGCAGCTACATCCGCGCCAGCGGCACGCCGGAAGCCGAGGCCGTCAGCCGAGGCTACGCGCTCCAGCGTTTCATCACGGCATGCGCCGGCCGCGGCGGATCTCCGGTGAAGTTCAACGGATCCATCTTCACGGTGGACGCGCGCGAACCCAAGGAGCAGTTCGACGCCGATTACCGGCGGTGGGGCGGTCCCTATTGGTTCCAGAACACGCGGCTGGTCTACTGGCCCATGCTCGCCTCGGGCGATTACGACATGATGGAGCCGCTGTTCGCCATGTACCGCGATGCGCTCGGCTTGGCCAAAGCGCGCACGCGGATCTACTTCAACCACGACGGCGCTTTCTTCCCTGAAACCATGCTCTTCTGGGGAGCATACGCGGAGTCCAATTACGGATGGAAGCGGGAAGGCAAGCCGGTTTCTTATGTGGAGAACACATACATCCGTAATTACTTCACCGGCGCCCTGGAACTGGTGGCGATGATGCTGGATTGGTGCGATTACACCGGCGACAGGCGCTTCCTCACGCGCACGGCGATTCCTTTCGCCAACGAGATTCTCACGTTTTACGACCAGCACTACAAGCGCGATGCGAAGGGCAGACTCGAGTTGAAACCCTCGCAATCGCTCGAAACGTGGCAGGACGCGGTCAATCCTCTGCCCGACATCGCCGGGCTGCAATACGTGCTCGACCGCCTGATCGCCATGCCCGGCGGGCAGAACATGATGTGGATTCGCCTGCGCTCGGAGTTGCCTGAGCTGCCCATGGCGGAGGAGAAGGGCCGCAAGTACCTCCTCCCCGCCGCGCAGATCCTGGGGCCGATTCGCAACAGCGAGAATCCGGAATTGTACGCGGTGTTCCCCTTCCCGCTCGTGGTCCTTGGCACCCGGGATTGCGCCATCGCGCGCGAAACATTCGAGCGGCGCCGGTTCAAACGCAGCATGGGCTGGACACAGGATGCAATCCAGGCAGCATGGCTGGGGCTCACGGACACGGCCGCGGATTACGTGGTCCACAACTTCACGACGTCGCACAAAGGCAGCCGCTTCCCGGCGTTCTGGGGGCCGAACTTCGATTGGGTGCCCGATCAGGACCACGGCAATGTGGCCATGTACGCTTTGCAGTCCATGCTGGTCCAGGCGTCGGGGAGGAGCATCAGCGTGCTACCGGCGTGGCCGAGGAAGTGGAACGTCGAGTTCAAGCTGCGCGCGCCAGCGCAGACAACCGTGGAAGGCGTTTACCGCGATGGAAAGCTGGAGTCTCTCAAGGTGACTCCGGTCGAGCGGCGGGACGACGTTCGAATGCCCGAAGGCCAGTGATCTCAGCGGGGCAACTTGCCCAACTTGCGCCAGATCCAGCGGTGGAAGTTGTGCGGGAACTTCTCCGGTGCAAGAAACATGAGTATGCACTCGCCGGATACCGCGTCGATGCCATTGGCGCTACACCAGCCGGTGGCTTCGGGCGATACGGCACCCTGCTGCAGCCACACCCGGCGAATCCCAGCCGCTGCGGCGTCCTGGACTACTTTGGCCGACTCGCCGGGTGGCGTCACGACCAGCGCCGCGCCGGCCGCCTCCGGCAGCGCGGCGAAACTCGGGTGGATAGGCGCGCCGTCGATGGAACCGCCGTTCGGATTCACGGCCAGCGCCTTGTAGCCGGCATTCTTGAGTGCTCGGTACGCCATGGCGCCAAAGCCACGACCGCTGCGGGACACCCCCGCCACGGCGATCACGGTTTGGTCCAGAAAACCGTCGACGCTTTGTTTCGAGGTCATCTCCTTCATTATCAGGCACGTCCGCCCAACCGGAGCAACCGCGCCGGCAGGGTAATCACCGCGGCGAAAAGCTCCAGTACGCCGCCGACCGCAATCCCCAGAAACCGGAACGGGAGCAGGAATATCCACACCAGCGGATAGAGAACTAGCGCCAGCAGGGCCAGGGGCCAGCACAGCACCAGTAAGATACACCACAACAGAAACTTGATCATACGCACGAAGTCTCCGCAATTGTAATACGAGAAGCTCCCGGCGGGGGTTCCCATCTTCGAGTCAGTCTTATCCCATTTTGGGTAACATGATGAAGGACACATGCGCCATGAGCAAACCAGAAGCTAGTTTCAATCTGATCAGCACCCTGAAGGGTTCGCTGCTTGAAGGTTTCTTCCCGGCCGGATGGGATCTGGCCAGAATTGACGCCTGCTGCGCGAACGCGCCGGAATCCATCACCCAGCCTCAACCGTGGTGGCACAAGAAGTTTTCGCCGATAGCCTGCGACACGCTCGCGGATTTCGACACCTTCATGGGGCACGAAATCGCGCTGCGCATCGCCAATGCGCGCGAGGAAGGCAAGAAACTCGCCCTGATTCTTCCCGTGGGTCCCATGGGTATGTATCGTTGGGCGGTTTATTTCCTGAAAGAGTGGGGCGTCTCCTGCGAGCACGTCTACGGCTTCAACATGGACGAGTGGAGCGACGGCGAGGGCAACACCCTGCCGCCCACCAATCCTGGCGCCTTCCAGTTCGCCATGGAGCAGGCCTTCTATGGGCCCCTCGGCAAGCTGACCGTGCCCAGAAAGCAGCGCATGTTCGCCACCCGTAAACTGCTGCCCACCTATCCGGATCGCATCGGCGAACTGAAGGCCGCTGGCGCGGAGTTGATTGTGATTTTTGGCATCGGGCGCATGTGCCACATCGCCTTTTGGGAGCCGCATTTCGCCGCCGAATTCTCTTCCGACGCGGAATGGAAGAAGCAGACCTACCGTCTGGGCGCCAAACTACACCCGCTCACCATTGAGCAGAATGCCATCACCAGCTTCAAGAGCCGCACTACGCTTGTGCCTGCGCGCGCCAACACGATCGGTCCGGGCTTATTCCTGTCGGCCGACCGCATTATCGGCGGCGCCGATGGCACCATGGGCCGCGGCATGTTGTGGCAGGGCATGAGCGTGTGGATGACGCTCAGGTACGGTCCCAACCGTTGGGTTCCGTCCAGCTTCATGCCGACGCTGCGCGGCCGGCTGTTCTTCCTGAAGGAACTCGCGGGTCCGCTCGTCGCCGAGTGCAACTAGAGCGGTGTAACCGCATCAAAGCAAAAGAGGTATTACCATGACGGGCAAAGAATTGCTCCTGGGAACGCTCCGTCACCAGAAGATGGACAGCGTGCCGTGGGTGCCGTTTGCGGGCATCCACGCCGGCAAGTTTCTAGGCTATAGCGCGCGCGAAGTGCTCACCGATGGGACGAAGTTGTTCGATTCGCTCATGCAGGTGAACCGCGGCTATCAGCCGGATGGCCAGCCGGTGATGTTCGATCTGCAGGTGGAAGCCGAGATCCTCGGCTGCGACTTGGTTTGGGCCGATAAAGCGCCTCCCTCGGTGGCTTCGCATCCCCTGGCGGATGCGACGACCGTCCCGGATAAGTTGCCGGAGGCGGACGACGGCCGTTTGCCCATGGTGCTCGACGTGATGCGCCGCATGAAGCAGGCGGTGGGCGGCAAGACGGCCCTCTACGGCCTCGTGTGCGGACCGTTCACCCTGGCGTCGCACTTGCGCGGCTCGGACCTGTTCTTGGATATGTACGACAATCCGGAATTTGCCGCCGGGCTCATTGCGTACACCACGGCGGTGAACCGCCGCGTGGCGGACCTTTATATCGAAGCCGGCATGGACGTGATCGCGGTGGTTGATCCGGTGGTTTCGCAAATCTCCCCGAAGCACTTCACAGCGCTGCTGAGCGCGCCTTTCAGCGAGATCTTCTCGCATCTGCGCGCGGCCGGCGTCCTGTCTTCGTTCTTCGTGTGCGGTGACGCCACCAAGAACATTGAGGCGATGTGCCAGACGGGTCCGGATTGTATCTCCATCGACGAAAACATCGATCTGCCTGCAGCCAAGCAGATCACCGACAGTTACAACATCGCCATCGGCGGCAACATTCCGCTCAGCTCGACCATGTTGAACGGCACGCAGGCGGACAACATGAAGTACGCGCTGGATTTGCTGGACCGCGTGGAGCACCGCAACCTGGTGATCGCTCCCGGATGTGACATGCCGTACGACGTGCCGGAAGAAAACGTGATCGGCGTGTTGGAGGCGTTGCGGCAACCCGACAGCGTGCGCCATCTTCTGAGCCATTACGTGGCGGCGGATGATTCGGGCGAGGTGCAACTACCCGACTATGCACACCTGGCGCGTCCCCTGGTGGAGGTCTATACCATCGACGCGAGCACTTGTCCGGCTTGCGGCTACATGCTGGACTCCGCCAAGGTCGTGGTCGCCCGTTTCCAGGGCCGCGTGGACGTGGCGGAGCGCAAGACGGTCGAGCGCGAAAACATTCGCCGGGCGAAGAAGCTGGGGCTCAAGAACCTTCCTGCCCTGCTCATCAACGGCGAGTTGAAGTTCTCGTCAATCATCCCCAGCCGCAAGGAACTCGAAGCTGAAATCGGGCGGTATCTTTAGGCTGCCGCGATGCAGCTGCACCTTGTTGGCGGTTTCCTGGGTAGCGGGAAGACCACGGCGATTATCGGTGCCGTAAAACACCTGATGGCGCGAGGCGCCCGGGTGGGCGTGGTTACGAACGATCAGGGACGGTACCTGGTGGACACCGCGTTCGTCGCCGGCGCGCGCGTTCCCACGGTGGAAGTGACCGGCGGCTGCTTCTGCTGCCACTACGACGATCTGGAGGCCCGGCTGGACGAACTGGAACGTTCGGCCATGCCGCACGTCATCTTCGCCGAATCCGTGGGGTCGTGCGCGGACCTGGTCGCCACCGTCCT
>JAJFUV010000046.1 GCA_021372245.1 Terriglobales bacterium | reverse complement strand
GTCACAGGTCTGACCAATCTCCTTCACGAGGTCAAACGCCTCAAACGAACATGCAGCCTGTGACCTGTCTACTCCGAGAAAATCCCTTCTCTCGGAGCTTATCCCGCACACGAGCCTAATCATTCATACCATCTCCTTCTGGTCGGGAACCTTGGCGGATTTACCATTCTGAACCGGTAATTATTACCGGAAAAGCCGCCCTAAGCACTGAGTTTCAGGGGTTCGCGACCGCACACGCCATGGATCAGAGCAAGTGGATGGCCAAGCGCCGGCGCGCATGGTTATAGAATGGCCGGTAGCCTCCATGACAAACGCAATGAGAGTCCTGCTCTTCGTTCTGCTGCTCGCGCCGTTGGGCGCGCCCCTCGCCGCCCAGACGCCGCCCCACCGCGCGGAATGGATGCGTCAGGCCGGGTTCGGAGTCTTCATGCACTACTTGGCTGACAAGCCCGATCTGAGCGTTGATGAATGGAACCGCCTCATCGACGCCTTCGACGTTGAAGGGCTGGCGGCGCAGCTTGCCGGCGTCCAGGCACGGTACTTCTTCATCACCCTGGGGCAGAACTCCGGACACTATCTTTCGCCCAATCGCACCTACGACGAGATCGTCGGTATTCGGCCCAGTAAGTGTTCGCGGCGCGACCTGGTTGCGGATCTGGCCGAGTCACTCTCCAAGCGCGGTATCCGCTTGATGGTGTACCTGCCCGCGGGCGCGCCGGACCGGGACGAAGTGGCCATGCGGAAGTTCGAATGGCGCACGGGCCCTTACCGCAATGCGGAGTTTCAAAAGAAATGGGAGCGTGTGATCGCCGAGTGGTCCACGCGCTGGGGCAAACGCGTTTCGGGTTGGTGGTTCGACGGCTGCTACTGGCCGAACGCCATGTACCGCTCGCAGCAGCCTCCCAATTACACGAGCTTCGCCGCCGCGGCCAGGAAAGGAAATCCGGATTCGTTGGTAGCTTTCAACCGCGGCGTGGTCCATCCGATTCACCCGGAGTCGGCGGAAGAGGATTACACGGCGGGAGAAACCGACAATCCGGAAATGATCGGGCGCAACGGGAAGTTCTGGGAGGACGTGTCACAGTTCCACGTGCTCACCTATCTGGGCAGATGGTGGTGCGGCGCGCCTGCGCGTTTCTCCGACGCCGGCGTAATGCGTTTCACGAGGATGACGCTTGCGCGCCGCGGCACGATCACCTGGGACATCCCGCGGGATGCCCGAGGCCTGATCCCGGAGCCGTTTCTGCGCCAATTGAAGCTGGCCGGCGCCGAAGCAGCTTCGAGGCAGACTCCGAATTAGTCTAGTTCGACTTGGGTTTGTGGGGCGGTCCCGCTGGACCGCGGCCGACGCCCTCGTCGGCCTTTGAGCCGGCCAGGGGGCCGGCTGCGGACGCGGGCGCCCGCCCCACAGGCTACCGGGCCGCTTCGATCTTTTCCACTTTGATGATCCTGGTCTTCTCGTACAGGATCCCGGTGACCTTGACCTTCTTCGCCGCGAACTTCTCCGGCGTCTGCTGGTCGCTCAGGCGGTAGACCTCCTTGCCGTCGTAGAGCGCGTACTTGGCGCCTTGTTTGACGCAGTCCCGCACGCACTTCTCGTCCGGCGAAACGCCCATGTGCTTGTGATCGGTGCCGCACATGGTGTCGGTAATCACGCCCACGAACGTGCGCGTGTCTGCCGCCGCGAGCAGGCCGGCGGCCAGCAAAAGGGTTGTGACGGTTTTCATTGGATTCTCCTGATTCGGTTTTGGTTGAGCCGCCACCACAGGTCGTTGTAACGGTCCTCGGTGAGCGGCTGTTTGAGTTGAAAGTGAAAGCTCTTCAGGCTTCCGTAATCCGTCCTGGACCGTTCGTACGTGGTAACGGTGAACTCGAACGGGCCAGAACTGCTGATGTTGTCGAGATCGGAGTAACGCCAGGTGCGTGATGCGCCGGGCTCGGCGGTTTCGAACGTGACGCGAGTCGTGCTCACCACGAGCGTTCCCTGCGCGCCCTTGATCCGGCCGGCCCGTTTCACGGGCAGCTTCCAGAGGACCGTGTCACGCTCTTCCGCGAGTGCGGCGACCAACCGCTGGTCGAGACGGTCCTTTAGTAGCCGATACGCGCTCCCGAATGAAACGCCTGCCGGGAGAGTGAACTCGAAGCCGCGATCCGCGCCGAGCCGCCACTTGCGGTCTTCATAAGTCAGCACGGCCATGCGCTGTGGCTCGATCTTGAGTTGCTGTATGTCGGAGAACTCCCAGCGCCAGGCGTGCCGCTTCTTCGACGGTTCACCCTCGAAAGTAATGCCTTGCTCATCCACGCGCAGGATGCCCGGGCAACCTTTGCGCAGGTGTTCGTGGCGTACCTGGAAGCGGAGTTCGCCGGCGGCGAACGCGCGAGCCGCAAGCAGGATCACGAAAGCTGTTTCTTTAATTCGAAGTGCCATTTCCAGACCTCGTAAATCGCGGGATAGACCACCAGTTCCAAAAGGAAGCTGGTGAAGATGCCGCCAACCATAGGGGCAGCAATTCGTTTCATCACGTCGGCGCCGGTGCCGGTGGACCACAGGATGGGCACCAGCCCGACGAACATCGTGGCGACGGTCATGAACTTCGGCCGGATCCGCCGCACGGCGCCGTCGAGAATGGCGGCCTGCAGGTCAGCGAGGTTGCGGAGGCGTCCCTCACGGCGCGCGCGATCGTAGGCCAGGTCGAGGTACAGCAGCATGAACACGCCCGTCTCCGCATCCACGCCCATGAGCGCGATCAGCCCCACCCACACTCCGATGCTCATGTTGTAGCCGAGCGCCCATAGCAACCAGATCGCCCCGATAGCGGAGAACGGCACTGCCAGCACTATGATCAACGTTTTGGTGACCGATCTCGTGTTGAGATAGAGCAGCAGAAAGATCAGGAAGAGGGTCAGCGGCACTACTATCAGCATCCGCGCCCTCACCCGTTCCATGGCCTCGTACTGGCCGCTCCATGCGATGGAGGCTCCCGGCGGCAGTTTCAGGTGTTCATGTACCAGGCGCTTCGCCTCGTCGATGTAGCTGCCGACGTCACGGCCCGCGACATCGACATACACATAGCCGGTGAGCAGACCGTTCTCGTTGCGGATCATCCCCGGGCCGGCCACTTTGCGCACGTCGGCTAATTGGGCCAGCGGCACTTGCGCCGTGCCGTTCATGGCTGGCACCAGCGCGCGTCCGAGCGCGTTCACGTCCTCGCGAAAGTCGCGGAAATATCGCACATTGACCGGGTAGCGTTCCCTGCCCTCCACCGTCGTGGTCACCGTCTCCCCGCCGATGGCGTTCAGGACCACCGTTTGCGCGTCCTCGATGGTGAGCCCGTAACGCGCCAGTGCGTCGCGCTTCCAAGTGAAATCGAGAAAGTATCCGCCGCTGGTGCGCTCGGCGAAAACGCTGCGGGTGCCGGGAACGCGCGGCAGGAGCATCTCGACCTCCGCGCCCACGCGGTCGATGGTCGCTACATCCGAGGCGGAGATCTTCAGTCCCACCGGCGTCCGCACGCCGGTTGTCAGCATGTCGATGCGCGCCTTGATCGGCATGGTCCAGGAGTTGGTGATGCCCGGAATCTGGAGCGCCTCGTTCAATTGATTGGTGAGTTCCTCCGTCGAGATGTGGTCCGGCGTGATGCGCCGAAGTGCGCCAAGGATCCACCTGGGCGCCCAGTTCGTGTACCAGGTTTCCACCTTCCGCCACTCACTCTTCGGCTTCAACGTGATGACGGTTTCGAACATGGAAAGCGGCGCAGGATCGGTGGATGTATCCGCGCGCCCCGCCTTGCCGAAAACCCGGTCGACTTCCGGAAACTGTTTGATGATGCGGTCCTGGACCTGCAGTACGCGCTCGGCCTCCGCAATCGAAATGCCCGGCAGCGTCGAGGGCATGTAGAACAGGCTCCCCTCGTCGAGCGGAGGCATGAACTCGGAACCCAGCTTCTCGAAGACAGGCACCGTCGCGACGACCATCGCTATCGCGCCTGCGATGACGAACCACTTCCAGCGCAGCGACCATTCCGCCACCGGGTGGTAAAGCCGGATCAGCACGCGGCTCACCGGATGCTTTTCTTCGGAGTGAATCTTCCCCACCAGCACTGCGTTCGCGGTCCTGCATAGCCAGCGTGGGCGGAAGTCGAAGTTGCGCGCGTGGGTGAATATCAGCCGCAGTGCCGGGTCGAGCGTGATGGCTAGCACCGCCGCCACGATCATGGCGAAATTCTTGGTGTAAGCCAGCGGCTTGAACAAACGCCCTTCCTGCGCTTCCAGCGTCAGCACCGGCAGGAAGCTCACTGCGATCACCAGTAGGGCGAAGAAGCTCGGTCCACCCACTTCCTTCACCGCACTGATGACGACCTCGTGGTAATCACCCGGGCGCCCCTCGCGCTCCCATTCTTCGAGCTTTTTGTGCGTTTGCTCTACCACAACAATGGCGGCGTCCACCATGGCACCGATGGCGATGGCGATCCCGCCGAGCGACATAATGTTCGACGTGATCCCCATGGCGTTCATGGGGATGAACGAGATCAGGATGGCGATGGGGATGGTGAGCACCGGGATCGCGGCGCTCGGAATGTGCCAGAGGAAGAGGAAGATCACCAGCGAGACGACGGTCAACTCCTCGATCAATGTGGACTTCAAGTTCTCGATCGAGCGCAGGATGAGCTCGGAGCGGTCGTAAGTGGTGACCAGTTTCACGCCGGTGGGCAGTCCCGGCTCGATTTCGTGCAGCTTCGCTTTCACGCGCTGGATCACGTCGAGCGCATTCTCGCCTTGCCGGATCACAACAATGCCGCTCACCACGTCGCCCGTTCCATCCAGATCCGCAACGCCGCGCCTGATATCGGGTCCCAAGGTCACCCGGCCCACGTCTTTCACGCGGATGGGAACTCCGCCGGGACTGACAGCCAGCGCGACGCTTTCGAGGTCCGCCTTCGACCGCGCATAGCCGCGCCCTCGCACCATGTACTCGGCCCCGCTGAACTCGATCAGCCGTCCGCCCACATCGTTGTTCGAAGCGCGCACGGCTTCGACGACCTTCGAAATCGGGACACCGTACGCGCGCAGGCGGTTCGGATCCACATTCACCTGGTACTGCCGAACGAAACCGCCGAGCGGCGCCACTTCGGCTACGCCCGGCACCGACTTCAGGTGGTAGCGCAGATACCAATCCTGTACCGAACGCAGTTCGGCCAGGTCGTGTCGCCCGCTCTTATCGACCAGCGCGTACTGGAACACCCAACCGAGGCCGGTCGCGTCCGGCCCCAGCTCGGTGGAGACCCCCTGCGGCAGCTTGCCAAGGATCGGTGAGAGATATTCGAGCGTGCGGGATCGCGCCCAGTAGATGTCGGTCCCTTCGTCGAAGATGATGTAAACGAACGAGAACCCGAAGTCCGAAAAGCCTCGCACGGCTTTCACCTTCGGCGCGCCCAGCATGGCGGTAACGATCGGATAGGTGACCTGGTCTTCGACGATGTCCGGGCTGCGGTCCCATCGCGAATACACGATCACCTGCGTATCGCTCAGGTCCGGGAGGGCGTCGAGCGGGATGTGGTGCATGGACCACCAACCGGCCGCCGTCGCCACCGCCACCATCAGCAGCACGATCAGCCGGTTGCGCCCGGAGAATTCGATGATGCGGTCAATCATGCGCGTGCTCCCCGTGCGCCATCTCCGGCATGGGCGTCTTCAGACGGCTCTCCGAATCGAGCAGGAAATTTCCCGAGGCGGCTATGCGCTCGCCCGCCTTGAGCCCGCTCAACACCTCAATGCGGTCGCCTGCCAACATGCCCGTCGTGATGCGCCTTGCCTCGAAGTAACCGTTGCCGTGATCGACGTACACAGTCTTGGCGAGGCCCGTATCCACCACGGCATCGCTCGGCACGGTTAGCCTGTTGCCGTTGCCGATGGGGAACTCGACGTCCGCGTACATGTCCGGTTTCAGCACAAGGTTCCGGTTGGCTACCTCGATGCGTGCCTTGACAGTGCGCGTCATGGGATCTACTTGCGGCAGGATGTAACTCACGCGGCCCGCCATCCGCATACCCGGCGAGTAGGAAAGCGAAACCACGGCAGGCTGCCCCAAGCGAACACGCGGCGCATCCATTTCGAACACGTCCGCGAGAACCCACACGCGGCTCAAATCCGCCAGCGTGTAAAGTTCCGTTTCCGGCGTGATGCGCTGGTTAGGAAACGCGTTGCGCGTGATGATGTAGCCGGAAGCTGGGGCGTACAACGTCACGCTGCGGATAGCCTTGCCGGTGCGTTCCACTTCCCGAATCTGCGCTTCGCTCAAATCCCAGAGCTCCAAGCGTCGCCGCGCGGCTTCGATGAGCGAGGTTGTATCACCGTGCACGCCTTGCATGCTGCTGTGCGCCAGGTCGTGTTTCGCGCGCAGCGCCAGCAGGTACTCCTGTTGGCTGGCCAGCATCTCCGGGCTGTAGATGGTGAGGAGCGGTCGCCCCTTTTCAACCAATTGGCCGGTGAAATCGGCGAACACCTGCTCGATCCACCCTTCGATGCGGGTATGGACTCGCGTGATGCGGGTCTCGTCGAAACTCACCTTGCCGACGCTGCGGATAGTGTCGGTGGCCGACGTATATTCGGCTTCGGTGAGCCGAATGTTCGCCAGTTGCCGTTTGTTGTCCGGCACCTGGAACGCACCGGGCGGAGGTTCATCGGCGTAAACGGGTTTGAGTTCGTCACCTGTTTCCGGATTCAAGCCGGGCTTGTCCGAGCGGTGATTCGCATCCTGCGGGTCCACGTAATAGAGGATCTTACGGTCCGCTTTCGAGGGCCCGGCCGCGCCGCCTTCTTCGTAAACCGGCTCCAGGCGCATGCCGCAGTCGGGTGCGATACCTGGCTTGTCGGACTTGTAGGCCGGATGCATCGGATCGACGTAGTAGAGGATCTTGCGGCCCGTCTTGGCCTCGGCTCCGCCGCTTGCACGGCGGGCGAACCACCGGTTGTAACCGTAGCCGCCGGCGAAGCCTGCCGCGGCGATAACGACTGCAAACACAATCTTGGAAATCTTCATGGTGCCGCCTCAATCGATCAGCTTCAGGGCCGTCATCTCTTCCAGCCGCACCAGGGCGAGATGGAAGCTGAGCATCTCCTCGTGGTAGTTCATCTCGTAATCCAGCCTGGTGGTGAAGTTGTTGAGCACCGTCAGGAAGTCGACGGCGCCGGTCTCGTAAGATGCGAGCGAGGAGTCTAGCGCCAGGCGCGCCTGCGGCAGCACGGTGTCCGCGTACAGGCGCATCAGGCGCTCGGATGTCTCCGCCATCAAATACTCTTCGCGGATGCGGTAGTGAATCGCCTGGTCCGCTACTTCCCAACTGCGCCGCGCCTGGCTGAGATTCATCACCTGCTCCGTCACGCCTGCCTGCTGCTTGCGGTGAAACCACGCCGGCAGTTTGAAGTCCACGCGGAACTGGTACATGTCGGGCATCTGGCCCATATTGAAGTAGCCGGCCGAAAGCGTGTAGTCGGGGTAGTAATCCTTGCGAGCCAGATTGACGGCCAATTCCGTGCGCTCAATCAACTTCTGCTCGCGCATGAGCGCGGGCGAAACTTGCGAGGCGCGGCGGAATAGTTCGTCGAGGGTGACCGCGAGAGTTCCCGGAGGGATCTCGGGAGGCGCGCCAAGCGGAGCCCGAGGATCGCGCGCCAATTGCGTGTTGATCTCCGCCTCCCGGGCCCGCCGTTCCTGCTCAATCTTGATGAGACGCGCTTCCAGGATCGAGCGGGCGGTTTGCGCCTTGAAGATGTCCTGTTGCGCTGCCTTGCCCACGCTGTAGCGCGCCTCGGCCACGCGCAGGTACTCAATGAGCAGGTCGCGGTTGCGCGTAAGAATCCCGATCATCTCGTGGGCGTGGTGCAGCCTGTGATAGGCCTGCTTCAGGCGGGAGATGACGCTGAGGCGCGTCTCCTCATAGTTTGACCATTCCGCCTCGGCCATCTTCGCCGCCATGTCGCCGCGCAGCTTGCGCTTACCGGGGAACGGAAATTCCTGCGAGACCATGAGGCCGACGTTCGCCGTCGGCTCCGTTCCAATACCCGCCAGTGGCCAAGGCTTGCCGGCACTGGCATAGCCAACCGAAAGCATCGGGTCCGGGAGCGCGCTGTCCATGCCTGGACGCTGTCGCGCCGCTTCGTAACGCTTCTGCGCGGCGAGAATCTCGGGGTTCGCGCGCAGCGCGTCGTTGATCAGTTCGTCAAGTTTCAGTACAGGCTGGGCCGATGCCGCCGCGGCAACCAGCGCCAGCAGAAGAAGGCGGTTCCGCATTCTCTCCTCCTCCCCGGCGTACGCCGGGACACCAATGGACACACGACGAGTGGAAGAGAAAAGACTAAATACGGAAGGTTGAATTCAGGGTGGATAGATCCGGTGGGGGATGGCTGTCGGGCAGTAACTCAACCACGTCGCCTACCTTAGGAGACGCGGGGAGGCTGTCCGCTACGACGGCCCCAATCAGGACCACCGTAACCGGCGCAGTCAACCCGGCCTGGTCCACCAATTCGTAAGTCTGCGGGGTGAACTGAGAGTGAGGGCAAGGCTTGGAATCCTGCGGTGGTGCCTTATGGTGGGAATCCGGCTTGCAGCAATCGTGCTCGCCCATTGGATCCTGCTTGGCAGGTGAACACGCGGCGCACGTCGCCCACAATGGTCCAATGATCAAGACGAGCGCAAGCGCGATTCCCAGAGTCCTGAACATCTGCCCTTAGGGTAGCACATCCACAAACCGCTTCATCCCGATCAGATTCGGACCTTCGAGTTCGATCTGGTAGCGTCCCGGCGCCGCATCGCGCGGTGCAGTGACTGTGGCGGTACCTGGAACCCCAATCGCGATGGATCTCGCATCCGCATCGCCGAAATTCAGCCCGCGAGCGATCATGGTCGCCCGCATCGTGCGTCCCGGCGGCGTGAGCAACCGCACCTCCACCCGCCGCGACTCGCCCGCGCGCATCGGCGGTACCGGCGCCAACTCCGCTACCGCCGGCCCATCCGCCTCCCGCAGCAAGGCCATGAACCAATTCGTCCCACTCACTGACAGAACGGCACCACGGCTGTCCTGCTTGAAATCGGCCGAGCCTATCCGGGCCGTCTCGATATCGTACAGATACGCCGCGGCCACCGGCTTCCTTAGGCCGGTCACGCGAACCGTGATGGGCTTGTGTTCACGCGCCAGCCGAATCTCCTTAGGGAAGCTCCACCCGCTGGTCCCTGCCACGCGGGCGCACACCACCAGGGAATGCCCACTGCCATGGAACAGGCGGCATGTGACATCGGGTAGCGAGGCTTCAGGGTCCACGTCGCCCACTTCGCCGTACATGAGCGTCGAGGCCACTCCGTGCCGGACCGCGCGCCAGTTCTCATCCAACTGTTGCATCTCCGGCTGTATGCCATAGCCGTTGCTGCCGCCGGGTAGTCCGGCCAGCGATCCGTAGATCGGGCCGATCTGTTGGTACAGGTAAGGGCGGTAGCCAGGCAGCGCCACACGGATTAGCGGGATTTCCCGGCCCACTACGCTGCTCTGGTGCAGCGCGCCGTGAAACCAGGACGAGTAGAAATCCACCGGCGCTTCCGTGGTGAGCACGCAGTCCGGGTTCACCGCCCGCACCGCGCGACTTACTTTATCCAGCAGTTGTTGGATCCAGCGGTTATAGCCGAACGGCGACTCATGGTGATGCGCCGGGTTATAGCACGACAGGAAATAGAAACCCAGCGAGTCCAGGCGCACCGCGTCAGCTCCTGTTTCGCGCACCAGGCGTGAGCAAACCTCGGCCAAATGCTCCTGCCACTCGACGGCGCCCGGGCACATCTGGTAGAAGCCCGCCTTCGTGTAGGAACCCGTGATGCTGCCGTCGCGGTGCATCACGCTCCAGCGTTCCGCTTTACCAGACTTGGCCAGTTCGCTGGACTTGTGCACGATATAGCCTTCCACATAGAAGGCGAACCGATAGCCCAATCGGTGTATCCGCGCGATCCCTTCCTTCAGTGCGGGCGCTCCGCCCAGATCCTCTCGGAGGACATTGTCCCCATCGGTGTGCACTTGAGGATCGCGCGATGAGCCTTGCGTGTGAAAGGCGTACTCGTGCAGATCTGCCGGGTACTTGAGGTACGCCGATGGCAGTTCCGAGAAACTGTCCAGGCATTGCGTCAGCCCGCCGCACCCGCCCGGCGGGAGCACTCCGCCTTTCTTCGCGAACCACGCGCCCATCCAACTGTCGATCCGGTCTCCCCATGCGGGCCGCGAGGCCATGCGGAAAGCGCTCCCGAACCAGTCGCGATAGGCGCGCGCCACCGGTTTCCATTCGCCGCCGCCGATCAGGATCTTCGCGCGCGGCGCTTTCCAGGATTCGCCCGAGTTGAGCGTCTCCGGTGGGAAGTAGACCACGCCGATGCGCGGCTTCACGATGCGGAACCACTTGTTGCGAATCTCTGGATCCAGAGTGATCAGTCCGAAACTGACGTCTGCGGCCCTGTCCAACAACGCGTGCCACTGCATCGACATCTGCCCGCCGTTGCCGTAAATGCCGCCGGACTTGGTCCACGCCGGCGTGATGCCGCCGCCTTCGCGCAGTGTGGTCTGCATGTTGGCTTCTCCCGTGCCAAGACGGAAGCCGCTGATGTCGGGGAAGCTCGCCATGAAGGCCGTTGCCTGCGGCTGTAGATTCGTGACCCGCAGGTCCCACTCCGATGCCCCGCCCTGATCCGGCAACCAGATTTCGATATCCGCCTCCCATCGGTTTCCTGCATCGTGGTAGGTGAGTTGAAGCGCGAGGCCGGCTCCCGTGCGGCGGTGTGATGCGCTGACCAGGCGGGAAGCTGGCGGTGTGAAGACGGTTCCTGCGATCGCGGCCGGATCGGAACGTGTCAGGAAGACCGTCCCCTGCGAGGAGATGTCGAATGCCGCATTGAAGTCGGAATAGACTGTGAACGGACCGCCGTCGTCCTTGCGGTCCTTCAGATATTCGTCGTTCCTCGGAATGTTTCGCAGGCTCAGTAGCTGGCCGGTCTGCTTATCGAAAACGATGCGCGCGGCCGAGTTCTCCAGGCCGACCTCGGTCTTCGAAACAATGGGTGTTGCCGCGGCAAGCGCCAGCGCCGGCAGCAGAACGTTGACAAGCAGCAGTCCACGCTTCATAGGTAGATTCTGACGCATTGCCGGTCTCCCGGCATACATGGCGCGGATTAACGGTTCCGTGTGCCGGTACCAGGAGCAGCCAGGCCCGCTATTCCCCCGGCAAACATCCAGGCCGCCACCACCAGCAGAAGGGCGCCCAGCAGGCGCAATGCGATCTGGTATCCTCGCCCGGTCAAGGCGCTTCGAGAGCGGCTGACGGCAATGGCCACGAGGACCTTCGATCCAACAAGGCAGGCGTAGAATCCTCCCGCAAAAGCAAACGCCGCGATGCTGTTTTTGGCCCAGCCCTTGAGGAGCATGGGAGCACCCACCATCGCCCAAAACAGGTACACATTCGGATTCAGGAGATTGATCAGCACAGCCTTGATGAACGAACGGGGAGCAGTCGGCGGGCCGTTGAAATCGACGGTACAGGCACGCAGCGACTCATAGCCCAGGTAGCCAACGAAAGCGCCGCCCACGATGGACATCCACGCCAGCGCATGGCCCAGACCGGAGACCCTCGAGAGGACAACAAGGCATAGCACAACGATCGGCGCATCGGAAAGGATCGGAGCGAAGGCGACCCGCAATCCGTCCCGCAAGCCGTGGCGCAGAGTCTGCGAAACCAGCAGCGCCAGCAGTGGCCCAGGCGACAGTCCGGAGGCCACTCCGAGCGACAACCCGCTCAATAAGTACGGAAGCACACTTCAATCTACCATCGCGCCGAATATCGAAAGAGCGAAACGCCAAATAACCGCTACACGCCTATTGCGGCTTCGCCGACAACATGCAAAGCGCGGTCACGTCGCCCTGTTGAAGACGTGCCGCCGGATGCAGAAGCCGGTACTGCCAGAGAGGCATGTCGCCCGAGTTCACTTCCCTGCACATGTCTCCCAGCGCCTGCAGTCTTCTCGCCGGGCTCAGTTTGCCCCACTCGGAGAAATTGAGATGCTTTCGCGCATCCCTCACGTCGTCGGCCACCTGCCAAGAGACCGGCGCAATGTGGCTATACCAGGGCCACACCGTAACATTGGAATGGCAGTCTTTGCAGGCTCGATCAAGTATTGATCGGACCTGCGGCGTAGGATTTGCCACAGCGTCGAAAGATAGTGCCGCTTGTGACGGTGGATTGGTGCGCGCGGGTTGGCAGAACTGCGCAGCCACAAACACCACTACCAGTGCGAGAAGCGCAATCTTGGTTTTCTTTCCCATGCCAGGTTCCCTATCCCACCGTCGCCGGCTTAGGCGTCTTCGGCGTGCTTTCCGGGAGCTTCGGCGGCTTGATGTAATCGGACGGGACCTCGCCGGTGAGCGATTTCAGCCATGTGACGATCGACTGAATTTGCTCGGGGCTCAGTTTCTTGCCGACTTGGTATTCGCTCATGCGCGCAACAGCGTCCTCGATCGTACCCACCTTCCCATCGTGGAAGTAAGGGCCCGTCTTCTCGATATTGCGGAGGGACGGAACCTTGAACACCATCTTGTCCGCTTCACTCTTGGTGAGTTGGAACCGGCCCTGATCCGCCTGATCCGGATACGGCTTGATCACGCCGAGCCTTTGGTACATCGTCGCCCCCAGCAGCGCGCCGGAGTGGCACGTCTGACAACCCGCAGTGACGAACGTGTTGAAGCCTGCTTTCTCGGCGGCAGTGAGAGCCGTCTGGTCGCCTTGAAGGAACTTGTCCCACCGGCTGGGAGTGATTAGTTTGCGCTCAAACGCGCCAATGGCTGTAGCCATGTTCTGGAACGAAACAGGGTCCTTGTCTTTGGGAAATGCCGCCTTGAACGCCTTAACGTACTCCGGCATCGACTTCAGAACGGCGGTCACGGCCTTTTCGTTCGGCATGGCCATCTCGACCGGGTTCATGACCGGGCCCTTGGCCTGTTCCTCGACGGTAGGCGCACGGCCGTCCCAGAACTGCGCCACGTGTCCGGCGGCGTTATAGACCGTCGGAGAGTTACGAGTCCCTTTCTGGCCCTTGTGGCCTTCCGACGTGGGCTCCCCATCCACTCCGTACTTATCCAGTTGGTGGCAGGTGTTGCAGGATGTCTTCTGCTCGGCCGATAGTCGCGTTTCAAAGTAAAGCACCCGGCCGAGGTTGATCTGTTGCTCCGTTAAGGAGCCTGACGCAGGGGGCACCTCCTTGGGCAGAGGCGCGAACATCTGGAGCGTAGCGGGATCGATCGTCTGCGAGACTTCGGCCTTCTTGCCGCAGCCAATCCCCGCCAGAACCAGAGCGGCAATCGCAAATGCGACAGCGAAATGAGCTTTCATCACGTATCCCTCCAATGCGAACAGTATATCTGAAGACCGGACGGATGCAGGCGCTGGTTTCCGCTCTCGTCGTAGTCCCTCGCGGAAACCAATCCCCAGCGGGACCTTGTGCTATCGAGGGCGTTCAGCACTCCGGCGCGAAGGAATTTGAAAGCAAGAACCGGAGTTTCCGCGCCGCCGATCGCTGCTAGATTCATACTGTAAGCGCGAATCGTTGAGATGGAGAGGCAGATGAAGAAGGCAGCGAGAATCGGTAGCCGCTGGGAGTCCATAATTGCCCGCGATCCGGCCGCGGACGGCCGATTCTACTTCGGCGTAAGGACCACGGGCGTGTATTGCCGGCCGTCGTGCCCGGCGCGCCGGCCGAAGCGGGAGAATGTGCGGCTTTTCGAAACCCGTGAGGACGCCGAGCAGGCGGGCTTCCGCCCCTGCAAACGATGCCGGCCGGATCAGACGTCGCTGGCAGAAGAGAATGCCGGAAAAGTATTTTCGGCCTGCCGGTTCATTGAGGATGCTGAGCAGGAACCCCGGCTCGCTCAACTCGCTCTGCGTGCCGGTCTGAGCCCGCATTACTTTCAGCGCGTCTTCAAATCGATCACCGGCTTGACACCGAAGCAGTACGCGGCCGCCCATCGGGAGAAGCGCGTCCGAAGCGAACTCCACAATGGACACACCGTTACGCAGGCGATTTACGATGCCGGGTACAACTCGAACGGAAGGTTTTACGCGTCTTCGGATAAGGTCCTCGGTATGACTCCTTCGAATTACCGGCGCGGCGACGCGGGCGCAAATGTACGCTTTGCCGTCGGTGAATGTTCCCTCGGGTCGATCCTGGTCGCCCGAAGCGAGCGCGGCGTTTGCTCGATCGCCCTGGGCGACGATCCGGGCGCCCTGGTGCGTGACCTGCAACACCGGTTCCCACGGGCAAGCCTGACCGGCCCGGATGCCAAATTCGAGCAGTTGGTTTCAAAGGTGGTCAGCCTGGTGGACGAACCGCGACTCGGCGTATCGCTGCCCCTCGACATCCGCGGCACGGCTTTCCAACAGCAGGTCTGGCGCGTGTTGCGAGAGATTCCGGTTGGGTCAACGATGAGCTACGCAGAGATCGCCAGGCGGATCGGCGCTCCGAAATCGGTCCGGGCAGTGGGACAGGCCTGTGGTGCGAACAGCCTGGCTGTGGCGATCCCCTGCCATCGTGCTGTACGAATCGACGGACAGCTCGGAGGGTATCGTTGGGGCATCGAACGCAAGCGCGCGCTGCTCGATCGCGAGGCGCGCGCCGGCACAAAGGCCCGGCGTTAGCGGCCTACCCTGTAGACCTCGAACTCCAGCACCGCGCTGGACGGTTCTGGATCGTCCACATACAGCGACAGTGTGTAGTCGTTCTTCTCGGCTGGCGCTTCCAACACGTGCGCGATACCGCGTTCCCGCAGCGGCTTGATGACCCATCGCCCCCCGGCTTCGTGCGGCACCGGCCGGGCGAACGTCGCCTCCACTGCGTGAATACCGTCGCCCGTCAACCGTTCGATGCGGATCTTGTCGCCCTGAATCCGCAGGATGTTCCGCGCATCCACCGAACCTTTCCAGTGCAGGAATCGCTCCGCCTCCGGATGCTCTGCCAGCAGCCTCCGGTTCTCATCCCGCGCGTCCAGAATTCGCTGTCGGATCTGGTCCGGCGTGGGAGCTTCACGCAGAATGCGTTCCGCGCTTTCCAGATCGCTGAGCGCCCGTTCGGCTAATGTCACAGTCTCATCGATGCCGGCCAGTTCGAAGAACTTATAGCCGGTGCGGTATGCTGCAGCCGAGGCGCGCATCGCCGCGGTGTCCTTCACGAGGCGCTCGCGGGCCTCGGGAGTGCGCTTCTCGCGGTACGCGAAGTAACTCAGGATCAGCCGGGTGTAATCGCGCGTCAGCGCGGTGGTCGCCTCGTAGTGTCCGATCAATTGCCCGAGGTTCCGGCCAGCTTCCGGCGGATCGATGCGTCCGCGCACTGTTTCGAACATCGTCCGCATCCGCGCCACGATCTCGCGGCCTCGTCCCGCTTCCGCGTAAGTCTCCTCGGCATACGGTTTCAGCTTCAGATAAATCGTGTGCAGGAAGGCGTCGTGCTCGCGGCCCTGGTCCCAGAACGCGTTGCCCTTCAGGACGATCTGGTTCACGCGGATGTGCCGCTGTGGAGGCCATCCGTCGAGCGCTACAGGCTGCCAGTAGAAGGAATGCCGCGCCGCATCGCTTCCCAGGAACAGGATGCGCGTGACGTCATCGGCTGCGGCGGGACCGAACGTCGCCGCAGCCCACTCTCGCGCGATGACATCCGCATCTCCCTTGGGGTTCCAGCTCGTTCGGGAGAACACGTACAGTACTCCGGGCTGCAAGAGGTTGCGCATCGGGCGAGCCGCCATCACCCCAACCAGGCCGCGCTCGAAGGCGTACTGCAGGGCGGCGGCGGCCCAGCGGGAAGGAAAGTCGACCACCGTGCCCAGGCCTTGATACTGGCTACCCAATTCCGCCAGAGCGATGCTCCCGTGCCGGGTCTGGCCAAAGGTCGGATTGAAAGGCGTGCCGTAGTACCAGGCGTCGTGCTTGGTCAACTTAATCACGGGGTAAAGGTTCTCCAGCGGCAGCGGCCCGAACGTTCCTTGGTAAACGTCCGGTACGGCGCTCAATTCCCAATCATTAGTGGCCCAAGTCCATGGCAACATCAACTTGCCGAACTCGCCGGACACCACTTGGTGGACCTTTCCGAAAAACGCGCGATAACGCTCCTCCATGCGCGGGTCGGGCTCGGTCTCTTTCGAATGCACGATGTCCAGCGCGCGGAAATCGTAACTCGGGATGATCTCACCTACGCACGGGGTAACGCCGTCCAATTCCGGCAGCGCCCGCAGCAATCGACGGTACTTGTCCGCCATTGCGTCCCAGAAGCGGGGATCTTTCACCGAAGCTTTCGCCCCGGCCGCTTCGAGCCACGCCGGCAGGTAGATAGCCTCCTCGGCGTAAGGGACCACTTTGACGTGGTAGGCGTGCGCCTCCGCGATGATGGCCTTCAGGTATTTCCGGTAGCGCTGGGAACGCGGACCGTAAACCGGATCACTGGAGGGCACATAGTGCTCCAGCCCGCGGAACGTCACGCCGTTATAGCCGAAGTGCAACACGTCGCGAAGCGTGTCTCGGAACTGCGCCACCACGCGCGCGATCTCTGCGGGATTGTCTGGCGGGCCACTCGCTGAATCCGGCACCCCGCTCGATATGAACATCAGGCGAAGCCGCAGCGCCGGCGCTTCACTTCCTTCCGGAGGCGGAAACTTCCGCAGGCTCCGCGTCAACCACGCCAGCCGTTCGATCCCGTATGCCGCCCCCAGTCCCGTGGACGCACGCAATTCGACACGCCCGTCCGCGGGGCGCCACACATACCCTTCGTCAGTCGTGGCGCCCGCTTCAATCCGCACATCCACCGGAGGCTCCACAACCGTGCGCCCGAGCGACGCGAGTGCCGCTTTGAGATCCTCCATTGCCAGTGTAACCGCAGGGTCAGCCGCCCAAAGGGCCGGCGCCGCGGCCAAAATCAAGCACCACTTTCGAAGCATGAGCCAAGACTACCAAACCTGCCATCGCTTGACTGCAGTACGGGTTGTGCGCGAAGTTTGTTCTCGACGCGCATTCCAGGGAGCGACACATCATGTTTCAACAACGATCTCGTGGCGTTCACCAAGCGATTCGACTGTGGCTGTTCTGGCTTGCACTCCTTCCGCTAGCCGCCGCCGAGTCGCCCTTCCCCCTTCGCATGTCGAGCGGGGAAACCGATCTCGCCGGTTACCGTGAAGCAGGCGCCAACGTCGTCGCGTTGGGAACAGGCGCCGGGTTGACTCAACTGGCGACGTATGCCGAAGTGGCTCCGGCGGCCCTGCCTGCGAACCATCCTCTGCGCATCGAGATCGAGCGGCGCCGCGAGGAATTCCGGGCACAGATCCGCGAAGCCGCGCGTCTGGGCCTGGCCGTTTGCATCGGCACGGATGAAATCCAGATCCCCACGCCGGTCTTCGACGCCCTGCGCTCCTCCATCACGCGCACGGACGATCCGCACCGCGTCGATCTTGAGAAGGAGGAGTTCTGGAAGATCTACCGCGCCAAATACCGTGAGGTGCTGCGGGCGTTTCCGGAGATCGCTTACGTGCAGGTGCGCACGGGCGAGAACTATTCGCACCTGCTCAACGGCTATACCGGCCTGCTGATCGCGGAGAAGGATTTCTCCCCCACACGCAGCGACGCCTACGTCCGGAACATGCAGCGCCTCATCAACGAAACGCGGCGCATCGTCGTGGATGAGTTCCATCGCAAGCTGATCTGGCGCACCTGGGACCTCGGCAACTTCGGCTTTCACGCCAATCCTGCCGTATATGACCGCGTCTTCGGCGGTATACGGAACCGCGAGGGCCTCATCGTTTCCATCAAGTACACGCACACGGATTTCTGGCGCTACAACGATTTCAATCCGAACATCGGGCGCGGCGGCCTGGACCAGATTGTCGAGTTCCAGTGCGCACGCGAGTACGAGGGCAAAGGTGCGTTCCCCGATTACGTGGGCGAGGAACACGCCGCGGCCATGCGCTACATCCGCGAGCGGGGCGCCAAAGGCGTCTCCGTCTGGCACTTCGGAGGCGGCTGGGGTGGCCCTCACCTGAAGAACGACCGCTGGGTGCGGCTGAACATCTACGCGACCTCGCGGCTGGCGCAGGATCCCGAGCTGTCCCCGCGCCGCCTCGCCGAAGAATGGGCGGCGACGGAATTCGGAGTGAAGGCCGCCCGGCGCGTGGTGGACATGATCATGCTCTCGGACGATTGCGTGCTGGCCTTCAACTACATCGCACCTTACGCCCGCCGCCATGAGGGTTGGCTCCCCAACCGCAACATCCTTCGCGACGACATCATCCGTGGGGAGAAACAGCTCGGCGGCGAGGGAGGACTGCGGCTGCTGTACGAAGGCTCGAAGGACGCTCTCGACGAAGCCTGTGCCGAAAAACGCAGGGCCGTGGAACTGGCCGCCCGGATGCTCTCGATGTTCGAGGCCGCGCGGGATGACATCGTCGCCGAACGCGGCAATCAGACTTACACGGAGGCCCGAAACTCGCTCGTCTACCTCCATTCGCTCGCGACGGTTGTCTCCCACTACATACAGGGGATGTTCCGCTACTACCAGTGGAAGGACACGGGCGCGGAGACCGCCAGGCGCGCCGCCCGCGAGCAACTCGACCTCTGGCGAAAGGCCTGGAGCAGCTATCGCGCGGACATTCCGCGCCTTGAAGGCACGGCGTCGCTTTACCGTTCGCAGAACTCGCAGCGCCCCGATTCGACCGAGGGCGCCATGGAATGGACCTGCGAAGCCGCGCGGCTTGACGCGCGCTAACGGGGGGCAAGAGCCGGAGGCTGTTCGCGCCAAGGCTTCTTCGCTTTGTAGAGCGCCATCCTCGCTTGGAGCGCCTCCCGGTTGCTGCGTACGGGCAAGGCCAACTCTTCCCGGCTGACTTTCACGGCATCGTCGAAGCGGCCCGTCTCCGCATA
>JAJFUV010000001.1 GCA_021372245.1 Terriglobales bacterium | reverse complement strand
GAATTTCGTAGCCGTCGTCTGAAGACGCTGCCGGGCATGGCGCTCCGGCCTACGCCGGACCGCCTGCGCGAATCCCTGTTCAACGTCCTGGCGCCGCGCATCGCCGGCTGCGTTTTTGTGGACGCTTACGCGGGCTCGGGTGCCGTGGGCATCGAGGCGCTCAGCCGCGGCGCCGCGCGCGCCGTTTTCGTCGAGAAGCACCCCGCCGCCGTGCGCGTGATCCGCGAAAACCTGGCCGCGCTAGGCATCGAGGACCGCGCCCAAGTGTTTCAAGCCTCGGCCGCCATGATCGTCGGGCGCTACAGGGAAGGCATTGTATTTCTGGACCCGCCCTATCCGCTGGTAAAGGAATACGACGCCGCGCTGCGTGCCCTGGGTGCAGCGCCGGGCCCGTCGCTGCTCGTCATCGCACAGCACTCATCAAAACAGGAGATGGTCGAATCCGTAGGCGGACTGAAACGTGTGCGCCAGATGCGCCAGGGCGACAACACGCTGAGTTTCTATGAGGCGGAGTGACAACGTACGCAATACGCTGTATCAGTCCAGATCCATCGCGGCCTTGAGACCGGACTCAACTTCCCTCAGGGCTAAGGGTGGCAGCGTGCCTATCTTCTGGGCCAGCTTGGCCCGGTCCAGCGTGGTTACCTGGTGGCACAACGCCAGACTGGACTTGGTCAATCCGGCGGTCCCTGCCTGAATCCCCACGGCGGTAGGGCCGCGCCTGCCTTGAGACGCGGAGGTGGAGATTGGAACCACGATCACCGACCGCCAGCCGGGGGTCTGGTTGAAACCGTCGTGGGACACAAGGACCACCGGACGGCGCCCCGCCTGTTCCGACCCTGAACGCGGCACAAGGTCGGCCCAATAGACATCGCCCCGTCTCACTTCGCCCTCTTTCTGGTTTTCAACAGATGCTCGACCGCGGCGGATTCCAGGTCGGGATCCATGTCGAATTTCGTGCCGGACATCTCCGCCGCATAGGCCGCGATGGCCTCATGCCGCGCTTTCCGTGCCTGTTCTCGCAGCCACGCTTCAATGGCTTCGCGGGCCAGAGCGGTCGCGGGCGCTTGTGAGCGCAAGGCCGCCGCCCTCAATTGATCGTAAGTGCTTTCCGGGAGAGGCAGATGGAAATTCTTCATATCCTGCATTCATGAGTATGCCATGAATTAATGGCACACGATAGTGGCAATGATCCTGGCCGCGCTAGTGCAGGAACATGTGGATTCCCTGGTGCAAGGCGGCGGCGCCGGCGGCGCCGGTGAGTGCCGGCATGAATGCGGGGACGGGCCCGCGGCGGCGCCATTCCTCATGCACAGCGTGGACACCGAGGAACAGGAACCCGCCTCCAGCCAGCGCCAGGGCATAGAAAAGCCAGATGCGGCCGAGATGCCCGGACAGGGAGTCTTCGAGCAGGCCGCCGGCGAACGTAGTCCCTTCCGCGATCAGGCACCAGATCATGGCAGTGCGGCGCGACCCATAAGCGGCACGGAGGATGGAACCGAAGGCCAAACCCTCGGGGACTTTGTGCACCAGGATTCCGGCTACCACCGCGGCTCCCGCGGCGCTCGAGACGGCTTGTTGCGAGGCCATGATGCCCCAACCGTCCAGCGCGCTGTGCAGCGTGGCGGCGATCACCAGCGGCGCGCCGAAACCATGCAGCACGGTGCTGCACGCCTCGTGATGGTGCGTGTGGGCGCAGGTGGGACACACCGGATAGATGTAACGGTTTATCAGCCACAGCAGCGCGAAGCCTGAAGCGAGCATGAGGAAACCGTCGCGCCAGCCATATCCTTCCGCGAGTTCCGGAAGCACGCCAAACACCGCGATGCCGCCGAGCAGGCCACCGCCAAATGCCACCATTCGCCGCGCCGTGTGTGACGAACCCGTCAGCCACACGCCGAAGACGGCCGCGAGCAGTGCTACCGCGGTTGTTGCGACAAGAAAGAACATGTTCGAGGAAGACGCGCGTGAGGGCGCGGAATGTCCACTTCCCAATTTAGCGGGTTGCCGGAAGGATAGGCAAGCCGGAGGCCCTGCTAGTTGCTGCGGGGCACGAAAAACGGATCGTCGGTCATGTAAAGCGCCAAGGCTATATCGATGATCGCGTTCTGCCAGCCGGTCTCCATCACGTAGGCGTTCCACCACTGGTCGGCGTTCGACCCGTAATACTCCCACAGCGAATAATCGAAACCGCGCATCCAGCCGCCGTCGATCACCGGATCGGCGCTCTCGATCTGGATGCGCACCAGGTAATCCGCCACTCGGTGAAAATCTTCCAGGTAGACGCGGTCGCCGGTGGCCTTGTACGCAATCCAGAAATTCATGGCCGCGAAGCTGGTCGTGTAAAGCTGGTCGGAGACGGTCTCCCGGCCGGTGTAGCTGAGGCCGAGGTCGCCGCCTTCCACATCCGAGCCCGTGTTGCTGCCGTCCTCGCGGATGGCACCGCACGGGGCCATACGCTCCCGGAGATAGGCCGCCTGCTCTTCGAGCGCCTGCTTGTAGCGCGCCTCCCTCGTGTAGTACCACGCGAGAGCCAGCGGCAGCAGGAAACGTGAACTCTCGCACGTCCGGCTGATGATGTAGCGGCGGATTTTGGGGAAGCCGGCGATCATGGCATCGAGCATGGGAAGCGCCTCGCGCAGATACCGTTGCTCCCCGGTAACGCCATAAGCGTATAGCCAAGCCGCGATCACGCAGCCGCCCGAGTGCGGGTGCTCGTCCATACGGGTGAGCGGAGTCTTCGAGTTGAATTTGGCCACGTGCGGGGCGTGCCGGCTCACGTCGGCGCCGAACGCGGCCAGTTGGGCTTCTGCCGAAATCACGCCGCGGCGGAGAAACATCCGGTTACGCGTGTAGCGGTGCGCGGCGAGCGCGCAGATGGTTCCCCAGGAGGTGTCGTCCGGGAAGGCGCTTCCGGCGCGGCCGCGTGTGTTCCAGAGCCCGTAGCCGGGATCGCCGCGTTCCAGGCGCTGGAAATCCATGATGCGTTCGAGCATCTTCTGACCCACCACGCGGTGAGCGAAGCTCTTCGTGAGTTGACCGTACAGCCAGAACGCCAGGCCGGATTCGAACACGCAATCGGCGCGCTCGGGGGAGAACATCTGCTCGGCGCCGAAGGCGATGCGGCGGCCTTCGAAATCGGGGCCTGAAATCCATTCGGCCACGCCTGCCGAACCATCGGGAGCAAGAAGCACGCCGGACTTCTCGAACCAGCGGATGTTCCTGGTGAGGGCTGCGAGGTAAGCATCGTGGCGGGAGGCGACGTGGACTTCCAGTTCCTTCAGCCGCGCTGGAGCTTGGCCGGTGGCCGTCACGGCGATCCGCGCATCACCGAAGGACAGGGGCGCCAATTCAGCTCTGAATTCGCCCGGAGCCACTTCCCGCGCCGCCGTCCGTCCGACCTGGACGGAAGCGCCGGGGCGCGTTTTCGCCACCACGCTGAACTTTTCGCCTGGCATCACCCAGCGCCGCGGCTCGGTCCAGCAGTCCAGCGGGATGTAGGCGGCCAGCACGTTCGCGCGCCGCGCCGGGGGGAGCAACGCGAGGACCAGTTCACGCAGCAGCCTCGACCAGTGCGCCACCGGTGCGTACTGCCGTCGGCGAAACTCGGAGAGGCTTGTGCCCGCCACCGCGAATCGCCCCGTGCCACGGCTTCCCATCACCAGCCCAGGCCACGTGTCTTGCGGGCGCGGCGAAGCCAGTACACGTTCGACGCCCGCCACCCGGCCGAACGAAAGCACCTCACGCCAGGCTTTGCCCGAGACGAAGGGCAGCGAGTACGAATCGTGCTCGTCGAAGAGCGTGCCTTCCTCCAACGCGCATTCAACGTCCAGCCGCGACTTGAGCATCAGCCGCGCGATTCCGGTCTTCACGATCCGGTCGCCTGCCGGCGCTTCCGGAAAGTTGGTGACGTATTCGGCAAAGACACCGCCGCCGCGCTCGATCACCGCGGCCACCGCGTCCAATGCCGGGCGCGACAACTCTGCCGGTTCGGGATAGGACGGCGCGACGATCCACAACAGTTCGCAGTTCCCAATTGCAGAGGGTGTCAGCGACGCCTGGGGCACAACCTGGACGTCGAGCCCCAACTCCTTGAACACCTCCGGCATGTCGCCAGACTGATCGGGGTCGGCTACCGCCAAACACACCGGCGGCGTGCCGGATTCCCTGGCGAGCGAGACCGAAACGGCGGCGGAACTACCCAGGAACCGGCGTCGAGTCAGCATAGCAATGTCATCCTCCGAGAGGCGTCAGTGCCGGCAGCGTCGCGCCAGCGCGCTCTCGAACTCACCGAGGGGCAAGAACGGGCCATCCACGCAAGTCAGCGCACCGGAAGGACTCGCGCACTTGCCGCAGATGCCCACTCCGCAGCTGGTGATGTATTCGATGCTGCCGATGATACGGTCTTCGCTCACCAGTTCGCGCTCGATTTCGAAGCACTTGCGCACCATGGGTTCCGGACCGCAGTTGATGAAGGCGATACGCTCTCTGCGGACCGCCGGCAGAGCCACCACCACGTCGCGAAGCAAGTCCGGCACGAAGCCGCGGAATCCTTCGCTGCCGTCGTCGGTCGCCAGTAGAACCGGCCCGAGGTTTTCGAACTTGTCCACGTCGCAAAGGTGCGCGCGCGTCCGGGCGCCGAGCACGAAATACTCATCATTCGAGGCGTGCATCTGCTGTGCGATTTCGAGCAGCGACGCGATCCCCGTGCCGCCGCCGGCGAATACCACCGTGGCTTTCTCGAACGCCGGCACGCCCTTGCCGTAAGGCCCGCGGACGAAGATCTCATCGCCCACGCCCATCCCGGCCAGATGGCGAGTGAACTCGCCGACCGCGCGGATCACTATGCTCTTTTCCGAACAGGAGAACACGGCGAAGGGCTTTTCACCCACTCCGGGCACGCACAGAAATACGAACTTGCCCGACATCTCGCCGTCGCGCCAAGGCTGCGGCAGATCCTCAAGCGTGAGCTTGAATAAGGTCGCGTCGTAATCATAGCGCGCAGAGATACGGGTCCGTATATAAGTCATCGGAAGCGCACTCTCGCATCCGCGCTCGTAGACCCGCGGCGCTTCGGACAACGCTGCATCCTTATCGAGTTGCACGAAGTACTCGGCAAATTGGGCACTGTCCAGACCAGTCGCAGCGCTGCCCACCCCAAACAGATCCGCGCCGGCCTTCGCGTAGGCGCGGACGTCGTCAGGCGAAGCGATGCCGCCCATGCCGATGATGACCGGCTCGGGACCGGCCGCGCGGCGTGCCTGTTCTACCGCGCGCAAACCGAGGGGACGAATACCATCGCCCGACAAGCCGCCGAACTTGTTGTGAAGGATGGGGGCACCGCCAACCGGTACAACCGCCGGGCCGATGGTGTTGGTCAGCGTGAGGCCCGCCGCGCCGGCCGCCAGCGCTTCGCGCGAACTGGCCTCCACATCGGGGAAGGTGGCCGCGAACTTCACGAACACCGGCACATCCACTTCGCGCACTACTTCCGCCACAATCGCACGCATCAACTCCATGTCCTGGCCGACCTGCGCGCCGTAACCCTTGGCGTGAGGGCAGGACATATTCAGTTCGAAGCCATCGGCGATGGGCCGCAGCGTACGCGCGGCTTCCAGGAAGCTGGCGGCGTCGGAACCAAAAATCGAAACAAGCAGAAACTTGTCCTCGGGAATCTTCATCCCGTCGAATTCGGCCAGATAGGCCGCGGCACCTGGATTGGCCAGCCCCACCGCGTTGATGTAGCAGCCCGGGGCATAGCGCGCGTAAAGCGGCTCGCGATAGCCCTGGCGCGGCTGAGCGCTGATACTCTTCGTCGTGATCACGCCGATCGCCGGCACTTCGTGGAAGCACCGCAAGATGGTGCTGGCGTGCGTGCAGCGTATACCGGACGGGATGACGAAGCGTCCCTGGACGGTTTTCCTGCCAAGGCGGTACGGCTGATGCAAATCAACGGGCAACATGGGCGAGTGACCCACATGATAGCAGGAACGCACCAGTGATAAAGTCTGAAACATGGCTCAAATCGGATGGACTCTTTTACCGCGCCTGGCGGGCGCGCTCGTGTTGACGGCATTCGCGGTGCAGGCGGCCGGGCCGCGCATCTGCATCGTAACCGACATGGAGGGCGTCGGCGGCGTGAACAGTTGGGACGAACAGGTAACTCCCGGCCAGCGGCGCTTTGAGGAGTCGCGGCGCCTGCTTACCGGCGAAGTGAACGCCGCGATCGCAGGCGCTTTCGACGCCGGAGCGAGCCGTGTGGTGGTGTGGGATGGACACAACAGCAGCCGTACGTTCTCCATCGATGAACTCGACCCGCGCTCCGAACTGCTGCAGGGCGGTAGAGCCAGGGGCAACTACCATTTTTCGAGCAAGCTCTACGACGGCATCATGTTTGTCGGCCAGCACTCCATGGCGGGAACGCGGAACGGTTTGTTGGCGCACACGCAGAGCCGCGAGATGCGAAGCGTCACCATCAATGGCAAACCCGTCGGCGAGATGGGCCAGGTGGCGGCCATCGGCGGCTATTTCGATATCCCGGTGATCTTTCTGTCGGGCGACCAGGCAGCTTGCGATGAGATGCGCGCCCAGCAACCCGGCGCGGAGGTGGCGGCGGTGAAGCGCATGGTGGGGACAGGCTCGTCGCTCAGCCTGTCGCATACCCGCGCCAAGGAGTTGATCCGCACTGGCGCCCGGCGCGCCGTCGAGCGCGTGGCGGAATTCAAGCCTTGGAAGATCGAGGGCCCCGTGGAGATGCGCTTCGAGTGGCTGCCGTCGAAAGACCCGCAAAAGCCCACGCCCGCCCCAAAGAGTTACAAGGGTACGACGGTGCTTGAGGCGTACGAGCAATGGCTCGGCAAGGCTGTCTTCGAGTAAGACCGGTACGGAGTGCGGCATGGGACTGCTGAACGATCGCGTGGCACTGGTGACGGGCGCCGGACAGGGCATCGGCGAGGCGATTGCGCGCGAGTTCGCTGCCGAGGGCGCCTGGGTGGCTGTTGTCGACATCCGCCGCGAAACGGCCGAGCAAGTAGCTGCCTCGCTGGGCATCAACGCGCGAGCGTCCGTGTTCGACATCACCGACGCTGACGCTTACAAAAACGCGGTAGAGGACGTGCTCCGCGAGCGAGGCAGGATCGACATCCTGGTGAATAATGCGGCCGTCGCCTTCACCGCCGATGTGTTCGAAGACACGCGCCAGCAATGGGAGCGCACTATGGCGGTGAACCTGGAGGCGATGCACCAGGGCGCGAAACTCGTGGCTCCGGCGATGGCGCGCCGCGGATGGGGACGCATTATCAACATCTCATCCGTGCAGGCCTTCGCCACCGACGGCCGCGTGGGCGCCTACTGCGCTTCCAAGGGCGGCATTGTGGCTCTCACGCGCTCGCTGGCCGTGGAACTCGCCGCCCACGGTATCCTGGTGAACGCCATCGCGCCGGGCTTCGTCCGCACGGCGATGTCGATGGTGGACGGCGTGGACGAAACCACTACCGGCGACTTCGCGGAATGGTACGTGAAGCGCCGGAAGATCCCGTTGGCGCGCGCCGCCGAGCCTCGGGAGATCGCGCGCGTGGCGGTGTTTCTGGCTGGCGAGGATTGCTCTTATGTCACTGGCGCAACGCTGGTGGCCGACGGTGGATTGACAATCACGTTCTGAAGTTCGACTGGAGGATTTTGTCATGTTCTATGCATTCCTGCTGCTCGCCATGCTGGGCGGCGACGCGATAGAGCAGTCGCGCGAGTTCGTGCGCGCCAAGCTCCTCGGGGAAGCCGTTGCGCCACCCGCGCGAAGCTACATGATGACGTACCTGAAGCGCGGCAAGATCGAGAAGAACAGCATCCGCGGTCGCGCACTGCGCATCAAGGACCGCGAGTTCAACCGCGGCATCGTGATGCCCAGCCCCGGTGAAATTCGCGTTGTCCTGGCCGCGCCCGCCTCGTCTTTCGAAGCCATCGTCGGCACCGACAGCAATGACCTCGGCTACTATGCCAACCAGGGGCGCGGCGGCGTGGAGGCTTCGGTCGAAGTGGCCGGACGCGAAGTGTTCCACTCGCCGTATCTCAAGGAAGGGATTCCCGGCGCGCCGGTGAACGCGAACCTGGGCGGCGCGCGCGAGTTCCGGTTGAAGCTCGCTGCCGTGGGCGAGAAATCCAAGTTCCATCAAGCCGAATGGGACCAGGCCGACTGGGCCATGGCACGGATCAGGATGGCGGATGGATCAACCGTGTGGCTTGCCGACTTGCCTGTCGGCCCGCTCGAAGCGCCGGCGAGCGTCGAACTGCCGTTCTCATTCCGCTACGACGGGCGTCCGTCGGGCCAATTTCTGCGCGAGTGGCTTGTGAAGCGTGAATCGCGCAAGCTCGATGCGCACCGCACCGGGCACACGCTTTCCTATTCGCACCCTTCGAGCAACCTGTCGGTGCGCGCCGTAGCTATCGAGTACGACGACTATCCGGCCGTCGAGTGGACGCTCTACTTCAAGAGCGCTGGCTCATCTCAGACCGGCATGATCGAAGACATACAGGCCCTGGACACGTCGTTCGCACGCGGCGGAGGCGGCGAGTTCCTGCTGCACCACGGCCTGGGCAGCCGCACGAAGCCGGACGATTACATGCCGCTTGAAACGCCGCTCGCGCCGAAGGCGGAAAAGAAGCTGGCCACGGTGGGCGGGCGCGGAAGCGACGCCGAGTTGCCGTACTTCAATCTCGCCTGGCCCGGGCGCGGCGTCATCGTCGCGGTGGGCTGGCCCGGCCAGTGGGCCGCTCGGTTCACGCGGGACGAAGGTGCGTCGGTGCGCGTCATGGCCGGCCAGGAGGTGACTCACTTCCGGCTGAAGCCGGGCGAGGAGGTTCGTTCCCCGCTCATCGCGCTGGTGTTCTACCAGGGCGACTGGATCACCGGGCAGAACGTGTGGCGGCGCTGGATGGTGGCGCACAACGTGCCGCGGCCCGGCGGCAAGCTCCACCCGCCGCAGGTGGCCGAAGGCAATGGGCGGCACACCATCGAAATGCAGGAAGCCAACGAAGCCAACCAGATCCGCGACCTGAACCGCGAACTCGACCACGGAGTGCCGCTCAACTACTGGTGGATGGACGCCGGCTGGTATCCCTTCACCACGGGCTGGCCCGATGTCGGCACCTGGGACCCCGACCCGGCGCGCTTCCCACACGGCTTCACGCCGATCTCGAAGGTAGCGCACGAGCGCGGCGTGAAGATCCTGGTGTGGTTCGAACCCGAGCGCGTCCGTCCGGGCACGTGGCTGGACAAGCATCCCGAGTGGCTGCTGACAAAGCCCGGCAACTCAACCCGGCTCCTCGATCTGGGCAATGACGATGCGCGGCGCTGGCTCACCGAGCACGTCACGAAAATGCTTCGTGAGCAAGGCATCGATCTCTACCGCCAAGACTTCAACATGGAACCGCTTTCTTACTGGCGAACCAATGACGCGCCGGACCGCCAGGGCATCAGCGAGATCAAGCACGTCACTGGCTACCTGGCTTACTGGGACGAATTGCGCCGGCGTTTCCCGAACATGATGATCGACACCTGCGCTTCCGGCGGCCGTCGCAACGACCTGGAGACCTTGCGGCGCGCGGTGCCGCTGTGGCGCAGCGATTACGCCTACGATCCCATTCCGATGCAGGCGCTCAGTTACGGCATCGCGCTGTGGATGCCTTACTACGGGACCGGGATCAATTCCGTGGAGCCCTACATTTTCCGCAGCCAGATGACGCCCGGCCTGGCGCTGGGGCTGGACGCGGGCAACTATCCAAACGGTTACGAGAAGCTCAACAAGCGCCTCGCCGAGTGGCGTCAGGTTTCCTGGAACTACTACGGCGATTATTATCCGCTCACTCCTTACAGCCTGGACACCGAAACCTGGATGGGCTGGCAGTTCGATTCTCCTGACAAAGGTGAAGGGATGGTACAGGCTTTCCGCCGGCCCGACAGTCCGTTCGAGACAGCGCGTTTCAAGCTGCGCGGTCTGGACGCAAAGTCGAGCTACGCGGTGAAGGACATGGACGAGGCTGCCGAAGTGACCATGGCCGGTGCGGAACTGATGGAGAAAGGCCTTCCGGTCACCATCAAGCAATGTCCCGGGGCGGCGCTAATCGTTTACCGGCGTCGGTGAAGGCGTAGCGGAAACCGTTTCCGGCGAGCAGTCGCAGTTCCTGCTCGCTGAATCCGAAATGCTCGCGCGCGAGCGAGTATTCGCGCGGTAGCGTCGTGTGGAACATGGCGGGATCGTCCGTGTTCAACACGATGGGCACGCCCGCGTCGAACAGGCGCCTGACGGGATGGGCGTCGAGTGAGGCGACCACGCCCGTGGCCACGTTGCTAGATATCGAGATTTCCAGTGGCACGTCGTGGTCGCGCAGGTAGCGCATGAGCGCGGGGTCGCCCGCGGCGCGTATGCCGTGCCCGATGCGCTCGGCCCCCAGGCGCAGGCTGGCCCAAATGCTCTCCGGTCCCGTGGATTCGCCGGCATGCGGCGCCAGGTGCAGACCGTGCTCGCGCGCCCAGTTCAGCACCGCGGCGAAACTCTCCACGGGCCCGCGCGCTTCGTCGCCGCCTAAGCCGAAACCCACCACTCCTTCCCCGGTGCGCTCGGCCGCGAGTTCGGCCACCCGCCGGGCATCGGCGATGGCGAACTGCCGCACCGCATCGAAAATCCAACGCACTTCGACGGGCGACCGTCGCGCTTCGTCGTTCACCGCATCGAAGATGGGCGCGACGTCCTGCTTGCGCCAGAGCATTACGCCGACCGAAAGGTTGATCTCGGCGTAGAGCACGTTCTCCGCATGCAGCCGGTCGAGCAGGCGGCGCGTGATGAGCGCGAAATCATCCGGCTTGCTCAGGCGGCGGACCACCTTTTCATAACTCGTCAGAAAGCCCAGGAAGTTGCTGTAACAATACAGCGCCTGGACGGCTGCCGCGGTGAGCGAGGGGTCCAGTTCAGCGAGCGTCGCGGGCTCCACCGAACCTTCCAGGTGTACGTGCAGCTCGGCCTTGGCGAAATCCTGAATCAACCCCTGCATTCTTGTCATAATAGCTGCAATGACCCTCCAGGAAGTGGAAGCCATCGTCGGCGGTTATCATGGGGATCCCTTTCGAGTTCTGGGGCCGCATGCCGTGCGCGGGCGCAAAGCCGGTCCAGCGTGGGTCGTGCGCGCGTTCCTGCCGCAAGCCGAATCGGCCGAAGTCGTCCTGGACGGCGGCAGCATTGCGATGGAGAAGCTCCACGAGCGCGGCTTCTTTGTGGCGACCCTGGCCGGCAAGCCCCGGCCCTACCGCCTTCGAGCGGTCCTGTTCGCCGGCGGCTCCGTCGAGCTCGAAGATCCGTACCGTTTCCCACAGTTGCTCACCGACTTCGAGCTTCACCTGCACAGCGAAGGCACCCACTTTGAAAGCTACAACACGCTCGGTGCGCACACGATCGAGCTGAACGGGGTCGCCGGCACGCGTTTCGCGGTGTGGGCGCCGAACGCCGAGATCGTCTCCGTGGCAGGCGATTTTAACGACTGGGACACCAGCCGCCATCCCATGCGGTTGCGCAACGGCGGGGCGTGGGAGATCTTCCTGCCCGGCGTGGGCGAGGGGGCGGCGTACAAATACTTCGTGCGTTCGCGGCTGGCGGCCTACCGGCAGCTCAAGGCCGACCCTTACGCCTATTTCTGCGAGACGCCTCCCAAGAGCGCCTCCGTGGTTTGGAACATCGACAAGTACCAATGGGGCGACGGCGAATGGATGGAGTCGCGCGGGAAGCGCCGCTGGCTCAAGGAAGCTATCTCCATCTACGAACTGCACCTGGAGAGCTGGCTGCGCGGCCCGGAGAATCAGGCTCTCAGCTACAACGAGATTGCCGACGCGCTGGTCGAGTACCTGGTGCGCATGCACTACACCCACGTCGAACTGCTGCCCGTCATGGAGCATCCATTTTCGGGCTCCTGGGGCTATCAGGTGATCGGCTATTACGCGCCCACTTCGCGCTTCGGAAAGCCGGAGGATTTCATGCACTTGGTGGACCGCCTCCACCAGGCGGGCATCGGCGTCATCGTCGATTGGGTGCCGGCGCACTTCCCGAAGGACGCGCACGGGCTTGGCTTCTTCGACGGCACGGCGCTTTACGAGCACGCCGACCCACGCAAGGGCGAGCAGCGCGACTGGGGCACGTTGATCTTCAACTACGGCCGCAACGAGATCCGCGAGTTTCTAATCTCCAACGCGCTCTTCTGGCTGAAGAAGTACCACATCGACGGGCTGCGGGTGGACGCCGTGGCGTCGATGTTGTATCTGGATTATTCGCGTAAGCCGGGCGAGTGGATTCCCAATCGCTACGGAGGCAACGAGAATCTGGAAGCCATAGATTTTCTGCGGCGCTTCAACGAACTGGCGCACAAGGTACCCGGCGCTTTCACGGTGGCCGAGGAATCCACGGCCTTCGCCGGTGTCTCCAAGCCGGTTTATCTGAACGGCCTGGGTTTCACCTTCAAATGGAACATGGGCTGGATGCACGATATGCTGGCCTATTTCTCGCTCGATCCCGTCCACCGCAAGTACCACCAGCAGAACATCACCTTCAGCATGCTCTACGCTTTCCAGGAGAACTTCATCCTGCCCATTTCGCACGACGAGGTGGTACACGGCAAGCGCAGCCTGCTGGGCAAGATGCCGGGGGACGAATGGCAGCGCTTCGCCAACGCGAGGGCGTTCCTCAGCTACATGTACGGCCACCCCGGAAAGAAGCTGCTGTTCATGGGCTGCGAAATAGGCCAGTACGAGGAGTGGAACCACGAGTCCTCGGTGCGCTGGGAGCTACTGAGCTTCCACTATCACAACACGCTGCAGGTCCTGGTGCGGGAGTTGAACCGGCTCTACCGCGCTGAACCGGCGCTCCATGAGGTTGACTATCACTGGGCCGGCTTCGAGTGGGTGGATTTTCGCGATGCCGAGAAGTCGATCATCTGCTTCTTGCGCCGCGCGGAGGTTGCCTCGAACTTCCTGCTGTTCTGCTGCAACTTCACGCCCGTGCCGCGCATGAACTACCGCGTGGGCGTTCCCGAGGACGGTTATTACGAGGAGATCTTTAACAGCGACGCGGCCATGTTCGGCGGCAGCAACATGGGCAACGGGGGCGGCGTGCTCTCAAGCCCCGTGCCGGCGCACGACCGCAAGCAGAGCATCTCGATCACGCTACCGCCGTTAGGCGTGCTGATTTTCCGCAAACGCTGACAAAGCGGCTAGCGCGCGTTCACTCTACTTGGGCTTGACGATCTCGCCGTAGAGTCCCGGCCGCCGGTCCTTGATGTGGCGCTTGTCGCTCACGCGGGACAAATCAACGTCGCAAACCAGCATTCCGGCTACATTGCTTTGCAGGCGCGCGGCGATGGCGCCGTTGGGATCGGCGACAAAGGCCACCTGCGGATGCGCAAAGGCCAGGAAGTTCTCGTTCTCGTAGGCGCGCGTGCGCATCCACCATTCGTTATCCAAGCCCCACATGCCGTAAGACGGAATCAATACGATGCGCGCGCCCTTCAGCCGCAGCACGCGCGCTGTCTCTGGCCACCGCCGGTCGGCGCAGATCAGAATGCCGACTTTACCCCACGGGGTATCGAACACCGGCAGGTCATCGCCCGGCGCGTAACGCAGGTCGTGATTCTGCAGGTGCGTTTTCGAGTAGCGGCCCGCGA
>JAJFUV010000366.1 GCA_021372245.1 Terriglobales bacterium | reverse complement strand
GGATGCTCTGCTAGGTGCCGCCGCGCTTGGCGACATCGGCATGCATTTCCCCGACACCGATCCCAGATGGAAGGGCGCCGACAGCCAGGTCTTCCTGCGGCACGCCCGGAAACTGTTGCACGAGGCGGGCTACGAGATCGTGAACATCGATTCGACCGTCATCCTGGAACGTCCGAAGCTCAAGGATTTCCGCCTCGCCATCCGCGAAAAGCTGGCCGAAACGCTGGGACTCGCGCTTGACCGCGTGTCTGTGAAATTTAAGACCGCGGAGAAGTTGGGCTCGGTGGGCGAAGGCCGCTCCGCCGAGGCCCAGGCGATAGCCACGATCTGTAAGCCGTAGGACAGCGAACGGTCCTACCTCACGCCGCTTTTCTCGCGCACGGCCAGGAACTCGTCCCCCGGCAACCACGTGGGCAGTTTTTCCTGGTTGGCGACCGTGGTCCCAATCAGGAAGCCGAACCGCGCGATGTTCTCCACTCCGGTGAAATCCCAGTCCTCGTGGAACTCGTCAGACGGCTGGTGGTAGGTGCTCTCGGCTTGTTTGGGGGGCTTGTTCACGAACTCCCCGCCCTGGCCGACCGAGAATGCCGGCACACCGATCTTCGCCATGGAGAAATGGTCCGAGCGGTAGAAGCTGCCGTATTCGTTGTGAGTCTCCGGCTTGATAGCAAAGCCCATCCGGTGCGCGGATTCCTCCACTATGTTCCAGACGGTAGTGCGCTCGGCGCCGCCGGCTGAGACATCCTTAGTGAGGCCGGCCGGCAAGTAGCTGTCGAAATTGAGTGCCAGCGCGGTCTTGCCCGGCGGGAAGTACGGATGTGCGGCGTAGTATTCCGAGCCTCGCAGACCGCCCTCCTCTCCCGTGAAGGCGATGAACAACGCCGACCGGCGCGGCTTCCGCTCCAGCGCGCCCCAGGCTCTCGCCAACTCCAGCACAACGGCGCAGCCGGTGGCGTTATCCACGGCTCCGTTATAGATCTTGTCGCCCTTCACTGCCGGTCCTATGCCCAGGTGGTCCCAGTGCGCACCGAAAACGACGGCCTGGTCCTTAAGAACGGGATCGCTGCCCGGAATCACTGCCACCACGTTGTTCGTGTTGATCTGGCGCACCTTGGACGGCACGCGGCCGCGCAAGCGCACACCGAGCGGGACGGCACGGAATCCGCGCGTGTTCGACGCCTTCAACAGCGCTTCCACCGTGCGCCCGCTGGGCGCCAGCAATTTCGCCGCCGCTTCCGAGGTCACCCACCCGGCGAATGCCAGCGCGGGCGCTCCCGGCGCAAGTGCGACGTAGGGTTGCTCTCGCGCCCACGAACTGCGCACCACGTTCCAGCCATAGCCGGCCGTGGGCGTCGTGTGGATGATGATGACCGCGGCTGCCCCGCGCCTGTTCGCCTCTTCATACTTGTAAGTCCAGCGGCCGTAATAAGTGAGCGAGCGTCCGCCGAAAAACTTCGGATCGGTGGAATCCGGCTCGTTGGTAAACAGCACCACGGCCTTGCCGCGCACGTCCACACCCTTGTAGTCGTCCCAACCGAACTCCGGGGCGGTGATTCCGTGACCCACGAAAACGGCCGGTGCGTCGAATTGTGCGAGCGCCTGCTGCTTTTCGCTGCCGCCGACGAACTCAGCCAGCCAGCGGAAGGCCACCGCGCGCCCCTTGGACACGGCGCTGAAAGTCACGCCTGAGGTGGGCTCAATGCCCACCAGCGGCACGCGTTGGAAGTACGTGCCGTTGTCGCCCGCCGGCAGCGCGCCGGCGATCGCGAACTGCGACGCCAGGTACTCGGTAGCCACCGCTTCGCCGCGAGTCCCGATGCCCCGGCCCTCCATGACATCGCTCGACAAGAACTTCGTGTGTGCGCGGATACGAGTGCCGCTGATGCTGTTGATCTGCGCGGAAAGAACTCCCGCAACAAAAAGCCAAAGAAAACGTCCCATTACTTTGAGTTTACACAGCCAGCCCTCTGTTGCTCAGCTTGTGCTGCTAGACTCTTTGGGAAGAGGACTTGAGAGATGCGAATCGCAAAAGCCGTCATCACTGCCGCGAGCCCCAAGCAGCGGACCCTGCCGTTACAGTGCCTGATCGACCGTGATGGCAAGGAGAAGTCGGTTCTCGGGATTCTCGTCGAGGAAACCCTGCGCGCGGGCGTCGAGGACGTCGGCGTCGTGGTGGCTCCGGGCGATGAGCAAGCCTACGCGCGAGTCGTCGGCGACCATGCCGGCCGCCTGCACTTCATTCAGCAGCGCGACCCGCTTGGCTATGCGCACGCCGTCTACTGTGCGCGCGAATTCGTGGGCGAGGATTCGTTCCTGCACCTCGTGGGCGATCACATCGCAGTGAGCACCGTCGGGAAAGGCTGCGCGCAGCAGTTGGTGGAGACCGCCGAAACGCAGGATTCGAGCGTCTCCGCCGTGCAGCCGACACGCGAGACTCTCCTGGTGCGCTATGGCACCATTGGCGGGCAGCGCGTCGCCGGGCGCGAGGGGCTTTACCGCATCGAGACGGTGGTCGAAAAGCCGACGCCCACCGAAGCCGAGCAGCGCCTGGTTGTAAGCGGGCTGCGCGCCGGCCACTATCTGTGCTTCTTCGGTATGCACGTGCTCTCGTCCAGCGTTTTCCGTATCCTCGAAAAACTCCCCGGCGCGGACGGCTGGCGCAGCGTGGTCTTCTCCCAGGCTTTAGCCGGACTCGCCGCGCAAGAGCAGTACCTTGCCCTGGAGATCGTCGGCCGGCGCTACGATGTCGGCGCGCGCTACGGCCTGCTCACCGCACAGATGGCGCTGGCGCTGAGCGGCTCCGATCGCGATACGGTCCTAACGGAACTGCTCGAACTGCTGGCCGTGCGGGCACGGGGCAGCGCGGGGAAGTAGGCTGCCATGAGCGAACTCATACGCATCATCACGACCACCGATCCGAGCGTGCGCAACCGTTCCCTGGACGCCTTCTGCCGGGAGGCCGCGCTCGGCCAGTTGATGGCCGAATGCGAGGCGCTCGACCGCTTCCGCCGCCAGACCTCCAACCTTTACGAGCGCGTGCGGGCGTTGTTTTTCCTGTACGCTATCTACCGATTCCACATGCCGGGGAAGGAGGGCGCCGCGCCGGGCGGCAAGATCCCCTTCGCGGGTCACGCTGCCCTGCTTCGCCGTCGTTTTGAGGAAGCCGTGGACGCCTTCCTGCAGGCACAGCGAGAGCAGGGGCCCAACGCGGCGCTGTTCAGCGCCCTCGCTGGCGCCTACCACCGGCTTGGCTTCCAGACGCTCGCCGGGCAGGTCCGCCGAAGCGTGAGGTCCGTGGCGGGCAATCAATGGATGTTCCGTGTGGGCCATCCGGCGGATCATCCACTACGGATCCGAAAGGAGTTGCTCCACAGGCTTTCGCCCGACGCATTGTTCCCCGTCCTGCGCGAGACTACCCCCGTACGCATGGACCTGACGCACAGCGGCTGGAGCGACATTTTCTTTCTCGGCATGGATTTTCCCGAAGGCGCGCGCGTTCTGAACGTGTCTATCGACCTCGCCGTGCACGGCACTCCTGGCGGGCCGAAGCCGCCGGTGGAAGCCTGGGTACGCGTGATCGATCAGCCCGTTCTGCGCCTTGCCAGCATCGATCTGGGCGCGAGCACCGAAATCACGACGATCGCCGAGGTCTTCGATTTCGCACGCGATTACCTGGGGCTGCTGAAGTCCGCGGTCATCGCCAGCGGAATCGTCCCGAGCGGCATGGAAGGCGCTTCCCAACCCCTGTCGCTGTTGCTCGAACAGCTTACCGGCGCACCCGGCTACGGAATTGAAATAGTGAGCAAGGTGAATGACATTCCCAAGGGTTCGCGCCTGGCTGTCTCCACCACGTTGCTGGGCTGCCTCATCTCGGCCATGATGCGCGCCACGGGACAGACGCGTTCGCTCGCCGGGCCGCTCTCTGAGACGGACCGCCGCCTGGTCGCGGCACGCGCCATTCTGGGCGAATGGCTGGGAGGATCCGGCGGCGGCTGGCAGGACTCGGGCGGGCTGTGGCCTTCTCTCAAGTTGATTTACGGCGTGAAAGCGGAGCCGGGCGACGCCGAGTTCGGCGTCAGCCGTGGATGCCTGCTCCCGCGCCACCACGTTTTTGGACCGGACGAGGTCACGCCGGAATCGCGCCGCGCCCTGGAGCGAAGCCTCGTGCTGGTTCACGGCGGCATGGCGCAGGATGTCGGCCCTATTCTCGAAATGGTCACCGAGAAGTACCTGCTGCGTTCGGAGGCCGAGTGGCAGGGGCGTCAGGGCGCCATGCGCATTCTGGACGAAGTGACCGCCTGCCTGAAAGCCGGCGACGTGCGCGCCATCGGATCGGCCACGCAGCGAAACTTTGATGGACCGATTCAGACAATCATCCCCTGGGTCAACAACCTTTACACACAGACGCTGATCGACCGTGTGCGGGCCGAGTTTGGCTCTGACTTCTGGGGATTCTGGATGCTGGGCGGCATGTCCGGCGGTGGGATGGGTTTCATCTTCGATCCGGCGCGGCGAGAACGAGCCGTCGAGCGGCTGCAAGTCATCATGAGCGAAACCAAGAGTGCGCTGGAAAGCGCCGTGCCCTTCGCCATGGACCCGGTAGTGTATGACTTCGCTGTGAACGAGCGCGGCTCCTTTGCGGAACTGCGTACGGGCGATGACGCGCTGATGCCTTCCGCATACTACGCGCAGACGCTGCCGGGTCTGCTGCGGACCGAGCCCCGCCTGCTCACGCCTTTCCGCCGTGCCGAGATGGCCCACTTCAGCGAAGCCTGCCGCCGCCAACCGGAACTGTCAGGGATGGTGGAGACGCTGTTCGACCGCTTGCTGCCGCGCCAGTCGCAGCACAGTGACGAGCGTGCCGCGAGTCTGGATGCCCTGCTTGATGAGCACGGCTTCGACCGCGTGGAACACGAGCAGATCCGTGCCGATATGCGCAGCGGGCGAATCGGCCTGGCGCGCAACCGGTTACCCGCCAGCGCCCAGATCGAGGACGTCCAGGCCGGAGACGTTGTGGATGCCACGCGCGAACTGGAGGCGAAGTACCGTGCCCTGGGCGAGCGCGCGCTCGCGGATGAAGCCGTGGCCGTGGTATCGCTCGCCGGAGGCGCCGGTAGCCGCTGGACCAAAGGCGCGGGCGTGGTAAAGGCGCTCAATCCGTTCGCCAAGTTGGGCGGCCAACACCGCAGTTTTCTGGAAGTGCATCTGGCCAAGAGCCGCCGCGCTGCTCGTCTCGCGGGATGCGATATCCCGCACGTCATCACCACCAGCTACCTGACGCACCAGGCCATCGAAAGTTATCTGGCGGCCAATGGCAATTACGGTTACCGAGCCCCACTCCTGCTGTCACCGGGCCGCGGCATCGGACTACGGCTGGTCCCCATGGTGCGGGATCTGCGGTTCGCCTGGGAGGAAACCGCGCAGCAACTGCTCGACGAGCGCGCCCAGAAAGTCCGTGAGAGCCTGCACGCCAGCCTGATCGGCTGGGCCGAGCGGACGGGGGAGGGAAGCGACTACACCGACAACCTGCCCATGCAGTGTCTCCACCCGGTGGGGCACTGGTACGAAGTGCCGAACCTGTTGCGCAACGGCGTACTGCGCGAACTGTTCCGCCTGTCGCCGAACCTGCGGTATCTGATGGTGCATAACGTCGATACCTTGGGCGTCTCGCTGGATGCGGGCATTCTCGGTTTGCACATCGCGAGCGGCGCCGCGTTGACTACGGAGGTAATCCACCGCGTCTCGGATGACCGGGGCGGCGGACTGGCCCGCGTGAACGGCCGCGTGCGGCTGGTAGAGGGTCTGGCGCTGCCGGATGAGTGTATCGAGTTCAACCTGTCTTTCTACAACTCGAGCACTACGTGGGTGGACATCGACAAGTTCCTCATCGTGTTCGGGCTCACACGCGCCGATCTGGACGACGAGGAGAAGGTTGCATACTCCGTCCGCGCGCTCGCCGCGCGAATGCCTACCTATATCACGCTGAAGGACGTGAAGAAACGCTGGGGCAAAGGGCAGGAAGACATCTATCCCGTCGCCCAGTTCGAGAAACTCTGGGGCGATATGACTGCTCTCGCCGGCGTGGATTGCCGCTTTGTCGTCGTGCCGCGTGAACGCGGCCAGCAGTTGAAAGAGCCGGCGCAACTGGACGGCTGGCTGCGCGACGGATCGGCCGCCTACGTCGAATCGCTATGTGATTGGCCGGACTAAGGCTTTCCCCACCGGCGGCGCAGTTCGGCCGCGAAGGCGTCCGGATCTTCGGCTTCGAGTAGCAGCGGCGCGCCTGCGGCCGCGGGCGGAATCAGAACCAGCCTCGTCGCATCGGCGCGGTACATGCGGACCTTCGCACCGCTCGCTACCCGGTACCAGCCCGAGTGATAGTGCGCGTTGGAGAAGCCGTTGGTGCGTGCGGTGATGTGCCACTCAGGATCCCGTCTCACGTCGATAACGCGTATGCCGCTCACGTCGGCGTCCGCGGCATGGAGAGTGAAGGCGTAAAAGCGGTCGTGGATGGCGAGCGTATCATCGCTCAGTGTGAATTTGGGAGGCCCCGGCGAGTACGTCATCGCGGCGGCGACCAGTGTCAGAACTGCGGCGCCCACGCCGAGTCCGATCCACATGCCGGTTCGTGAAACCGGTCCGATCGCGGTGGGTGTCGCGGGCTGTTGCAGCATGGGTACTTCAGAGCGCATCGCTGCCAGGAAACCGTCCACGTCATCGGGGCTAAGCAGTATGGTTTTCGTTTCCGTGACGAGGATCACCGGACGATGTCGCGCCGTGACGTACCAGGTACAGTTGCCGAGCCGCGAAGTGCGAAACAAGCCGTAGTAGCCGAATAAGCCGCCGCTGCCCCAGAGGCGGAAGCAGCCCTTGAGGTCGTCGCGACCGGCCGCCCGGATCTCTCGCGCGCCCTCAAGCGAAATCTCGATATCTTTCAGCAAGCGCTTGACCGTAATGGTTCTGTTCGCGATGGCGTAGCCTCGCGGCGAAAGCCCGTAAGAGACCAGGATCGTGGCCAACCCTACAGCGCCCACCACGGCGTTTCGGGAGATAATCGCGATCCCCAGGATCAGAACACAGACCATCGTAGAGATGATCTTGGTTGTGCGGTCGTAGGATGCCGGGAACCAGGCGTCGGGCATGGCGTTATTCTACTACTGGCTGGATTGCGTGTTCCATGTGCCGCGCAGCCCCAACTCGTCGGCGCGGGCCTGCATGGCGCTCGCGCAGAATGCGATGTGGTCGTTCAGGTCGACACCCAGTCCTGCCGCTCCCTGGATGATATCCTCCCGATTGACCGAGCGGGCGAAGGCTTTGTCCTTCATCTTCTTGCGCACGCTCTTGGCCTCCACCTCGAAAATGCTTTTGTTCGGTTTCACCAGGGCGACGGCAGTGAGGAAGCCGGCCAGCTCGTCACAGGCGAAAAGCGTCTTTTCAAGCGGGGATTCGCGAGTGACGCCGCTGTAAGAGGCGTGCGAGAGGACTGCGCGGCGGATCTCCGATTCGACGCCTTTTTCGATCAGAATGGCCTCGCCCTTGACGGCATGGTCGGGCGCTTCCGGGTAGATCTCGTAGTCGAAATCGTGGAGCAGCGCCGTGGCGGCCCACTGCTCCTCATCTCCGCCGAACTTGCGGGCGTACGCCGCCACGCAGGCTTCGACGGCCAGCGCGTGCTTACGCAGATTCTCGCTCTTGGTGTACTCGCAAAGGATAGACCAGGCATTTTCGCGCGTCATAAACAGCCATCATAGCCAAGCCTGCGATTGTGTGTTACATTGATAAAGAATCCCCGTGGGCCTGTGGCGCAGTTGGGAGCGCGCTTCCATGGCATGGAAGAGGTCGTGAGTTCGAATCTCACCAGGTCCACCAATCCCTTCAACAACTTACGATCTTTCTTCCTGCTAAGTGCAGTACGACGCGTGCCGTGTGTTCGTACAATCGCAGCGCGGCGCTAGCTGGATGGTGGTGGCGGATCGATTCGATGATGAGGGCTGCTCAGGCGCCACGTTCGACAGGCCGTCCTTGCAACGTCTGCTCAGCTTGATTCGATCCGGTGGCGGGGATCGCGTTGTCGTCCATCGTCTCGATCGGCTCTCGCACAACCTGCGCCACTTTGTTACGTTGTTGCAGGAATATAGAAACCACGACGTGGCCCTGACCATCGTTGCTGCACCGCTTCTCAGAGTGGCCGCCTTCGATCAGATGATGCTGAGCGTAATGGCGTCGTTCGCCGAGTTCGATCGCGACATGACCGCCTCGCGGATTGCCGAGGCCCGTGCATACTTGAAGGCAAACGGGCGCAGAGTGGCGGACACCGTGCCGTTCGGTCACACCGCCGGTCCCCGGACGAAGCAACTTGTCGTGATTCCTGAAGAAGGCGAAATCGTCATGCGGATGTTCCAGTGAGCGGCGTCGAAGATGACGCCTTCAACCATCGCGGCGGTCGGCAATGCTCAGGGTTGGCGCACCCGGAAGGGCCAGCCGTGGAACGCGCGCCACGTGCTTTACATGCTCACAAACCACATCTATGCGGGTCTGGTCCTTGACGGGTATGGGTTCCGTGATGGCTGCCACCAGAGACTGGTTGAAAGGTCCTTCTTTCACGAGGTTCAGAACCTCCTCGTTCTTCGCAGTAGCCGGACGCCGCCAGCCGTGTAAGGGCGTCTTGGTGAGCGCACCTGAAATCGAAAACGTAGCGCTGAGGGCGGCCGGACTCGAACAGACGGGACTGGTGTCGAAGGAGGCTGAGGCCGCCCTCCGCGCCGCGCTTCAGCAGGTTCTATTCAAAGCCGATACTGGCCGGATCGAGATCCTGTTTAAACCGTCTGGCAATGTTCAGGTTTGACCCCTGTGGCGCGAGGCGCATAATAGTTCAGGAAAGTTGAACTATTATACGGAGGATCGACGGGCAACGGGACCTCTACCAGATCGCTGAAGGACAGGGTGGCTACTTCACAGCGAAGCAGGCCGCGAGTCTCGGCTACACCGCCAGTAAGCGGAACTACCACGTCGGGGCCGGCAACTGGGTCCGCGAGCTTCGCGGCATCTACCGCCTGGCGCTATTTCCGGTGCCCGCCCGCCCTGATCTGATCCTATGGTGGCTTTGGTCGCGTGGTCACAGCGATGTCCCACAGGGAGTGTTCAGTCACCGAACCGCGCTGGCTCTCCACGACCTCACCGACGTTAATCCTGCCAGACTCGATCTGACCGTGCCACTCTCTTTTCGGAAAGGCTCGGCGATCCCGCGGGTGCTCCGGCTGCATTATGCCGACATCGGCACCAGCGAAACGGAGATCGTCGAAACCGTCCCGGTGACCACAGCTCTACGCACAATCCTCGATGTGTGGCGTGAGAAATCACTGCCAGAGCCCTCGCTTCGGGAAGCCTTCGAGGATGCCAAGCGCCTGGGCAAAGTGACGAAGAGTCAGGTTGCTCGCGCCCGCAAGGACTCCGATATTCCGCGGATCATCGACTCGCTGGAACGGGAACGGCGATGAAAACAACTCGACAGTACAACTCCGGCGCCGCGCTCCGATCCGCGCTGGAAGAGCGTCTGAAGCGCGTCTTCCGAGAAGAAGCCGTTGACCTGCAACGCCTGCGCCGTCAGGTTGCGTTTGACCGGCTGTTGGCTCGCCTTTTCCGGCACGGGCAAACCGACTAGGTCCTGAAAGGTGGGTACGCGATGGAACTGCGGTTTCGCACAGCACGCGCCACCAAAGATCTTGATTTCACTGTGAGAGCAAAGCCCGACGGGGTGCTCGAATA
>JAJFUV010000124.1 GCA_021372245.1 Terriglobales bacterium | reverse complement strand
GCGTCGGCCAGCACTTCGAAGACGGTGTACGTCACCCCGTCGATGATCGCCACGTCCCCGTGGTCCGGGGTGGTCGCGAAGTCGGCCAGAGCGACAAAGAGACGTGCGTACAGTCCCTCGCGATGACGCTCCTCGTCGGAGTCCTTCATCACGATCCCCTTAACGGAGAACGGCGCGGCGGTGTCCTGCTGATAGGACACTGCCGTACCGAAGGATTTGAGACACGCCTTGTTAAGCGCGGCAAAGGGGTCTGCCGCCATTGGCTTACGCCTTCCTCGTGTACTCCAGCCAGGCGCCGTACAAATAGAGTGCATCGCCAGCGTGCGCGCTCGGCACGAGTTGAATGTTCAGCAGTTCCGGATGGTTCGGAACGTCTGCTGCCGCCAGCGTGACCACGTACTCGCCACGCGCCTGCGCGATGGTCGGAGTGGCGCCGCCCATCTCCGTGTCGCCAACACCCGCAAACGCCTGCACGTCAATGGTGACCGTGTTCGCGTTCGCGTCCTTGGCGCAGATGAGATGGACCTCGACCGGCGCATCCGAATCGAGATCCGGAGGCAGAGCGATAGGCGGGAACGCAACCTCGGCCACGCCCGCCGCCGCCCACGTAAGCCGGAGCGCCTTGTCGGTCGCGCCGTTCACCCGCTCGAGCGCCGGAGCGGTATTGCTGTCGGGCACCCCGCCCTCCGTGGTGGCCTGGATCGCGTTGGCCGCGATGATGCGCGCCGTCGTGAGATCCAGAGGAATGAACCCGACCTTGAGGTTGCCGTACTGCGTGATCTGCTGGATCGTCTGAACCTGTTTCGACATTTACTTCCTCCCCTTCCTGGCGGCGCCAGCCGCCTCCTTGTGCTGCGCTGCGACGGGCGCGACCGCAACGTCGCGCCTCTCGAACAACTGCCGCAGGCGGCGTTCGGGAATGCCTTCGACCGCCTCTCCGGGATGGAGCGTGTGGCCGTTGTAGAGGAAGGCCCGGTTCGCGATAAACCGAGCCTCCGGGTTGAACTTGGGCAAGGATCGGTAAGCCATCAAGCACCTCCTCCCGCTTAAGCGGTAGCGTCCTTGAAGAAGTACCCGAGTTCCGTGGCGATTAGTTTGATGTCGAAGGACATCTCGATCTCCACGATGTCGCCCGCGATGATCTCCCAGCGGTACCGCTTAATCCGGTTCCCCTCGTTGCCCGCGCCGAGGTAGCCGGTCCACCCGAAGGTGTACGCAGCAGACGGCGTAAGCAGGCCGGGGCTGCATGCCACGTGGCACAACAGGGCGTTTTTGCCGCCGATGAAGGAGTGGACAGCAGCCAGGCCCTCGCCCGCCGTGTTCTCGATGGACCCCATCACGAGGATGCGGTCGATCTCCAGGAGCGCAGCGAGCGCCTCGCGCGTGATGCGCGCGGGACCGCCGTTGGTCTGGCCGTACTTCACGCGGTCCACCAGATCGGGATGGTCCACGAGCTTCAGCCACACGGGTTCGGAGATGACGAGCGTGTTGGCCGGGTATCCCGTCGCCTGCTTGATGGCCAGCTTGCCTGCCCGAATGTCCTCGATCGGCGTCGAAGCGCCGTCGTTCCACTGCAGGAACTCGCCGGCACCGGGCGCTGCGGCTTTGCCGGTCACGTCGGTGCCCCACTTGCCCGCCGCGAACAGGTTGGCGGCGAAGATTTTCTCGCGTCGGATCAACGCCTGCTGCGTCAGGAACTCCGTCGTGTCGCGATCCAGGTTCATGACCGCATCGGCGTTGCCGCGCAACTGGTCCGGAATGGATTTCGACTCGGCCCACACGTCGCAGAAGTAGGTCGGCGTGTTGTCCACCCGATAGCTGACGCTGGCGGCAGGAGTGCCGGGAACGCGCTTCTGCATCTGGTCGCGGAAGAAGTCGCCACGGTTGTACGTGTAGTACCGGTCGGACTGCTTGGTGACCGGGATCACGGGGCACATCTGGGCCGCGACGAACTGGTCCTGGTTCTGAAGGTACGCGATGCTGATCTGCGTCAGCGGCGTATTCACATGAACATCACCGGGAGTCGGCGTGTACATATCGTTTGATCTCCTCTCGTTTTCTGGGCACAAAAAAAACCCCGCGCCCAAAGGCCGGAGCTTCCTTTGCCGCCGCTTTTCTGACTACCGCTGAAGGATCAGCAGAGCCGGGATGATGGCCCCGTCCCCGGATCCAGCCTCCAGAGCCTTGGCGAGGATCTTCCCCGCCGCCTGCGTCACCGCCTTGCCAGCAGCGTCCGCTTCGAGCAACGCGCCAGCAGCAACCGCCGCGCCGCACATGACCTTCACGACCATGCCAGGCGTGGCATAGAGTGAGGTCGGACGGCCAGCCGCAGCGGGCTTGTCCCCGATTACCCCGTCCGCGGCAACGCCCGCGCCAGTTACCGCCACCTGACCAGAGGCGTCAATCGTGCCGAACAAGAACTGCTTGGCGGAGAGGTCGGCGCTCGCCGGAACAGAGATCGCATGGTTTCCAACTTCGTAAGCCATCGTTGTGTGCTCCTTTCGTTGATTGGCTCGCCTGTCTTAGCTCGGCTTCACCGTGGCCGACTTCTCAGCGAGGTACTGCGTATAGAGGTTCGGGTTCGCCTTCAGCACTTCCGAATACGCCTGCGCGAACGTGATGTGCTTCTGCGCCGCGAGGTTGGTGGCGGCGGCGTTCAACTGCGACTCCGCGCCGACCGGAGAGCCATCCACCTGGGAATGGATCTGCGCGCCCTGCGACTTCGCTGCCTTGCGAGCGAGCAACGCCTCGCGGACCTGCGGGGGCGTCATGCGCTTCGAGATCGCTTCCGCGAGGAATCCGGGCTCGCCAGCCAGCGTGCAGAGAGCGGCGACCTCCTCGTGCTCGGCGCGAATCCGGGCCTCGATTGCGGCGGCATCTACGACGGGAGCAGCAGCCAGAGCAGCAACGGGTTCCGGAGCGGGCGGCGCGGCGGCCGGAGCCGGGGCCTCCGCAGCAGGTTTCGTTTTGACGGGCGCGGCGGCGGGAGCCGGGGCGTCTGCCGGTTTCGTTTCGATGGGCTGAGCCATAGGTTCTTCTCCTCGTTTTTCGATTTGCGCCTCGGCAGACGCCGTTGCGCGAGCTTGCCTCGACGCGCGGGACGCCTGCGTTACTGCGGCGAGCGCATCGTCAAAACTTCCAATCTGGTCCGCGAGTCCTGCGCTGATGGCTTTCTCACCCCAGTACAGGCCAGCGTCGGTCTTGCGAACGAGCGCGGGTGCGAGATTTCGATTGCGCGACACCGACGCCACGAACATCTCGTAGAGCCGGTCCACTTCGCTCTGGAGGATCTCGCGGGCGCCGTCCGACAACGGCTGGTGCGTCGAGAAGTCGTTCTTCCGCGCGCCCGCATAGATGGCCGTGTACTTCCGGCCCATCTTCTCGTCCCACCCGGACTGATCCATGTGGACCGCGATCACGCCGACGCTGCCGACACCGCCCGTCCTGGTGACGAACAGCCGTTGCGCGCTCGACGCGAGGGCGTAAGCAGCGGAGAACGCCTCGTCGTTGGCGATGGCGTAACACGGCTTCGACTCGCGGAGTGCGAACACCTCGTCCGCGAGATCGAACAGCCCGCCCACCTCACCGCCAGGCGAGTCCACGTCAAGCAGGACGCCACGGATGCCGGGATCGTCGCGGGCGTCCGCGATCTGGCCCCGGATCGTTTCGTAAGACTGGAGGCCGGATTCGGTGTCCATCCAGGACGCCTTCTTGACCAGCGTGCCGGAGATGGTGATGACCGCGATGCCGTCCGGAGTCACCGGGTACGGCTTCCGGCCAGCCATCGGCATATCGTCTTCCTCGTCCTGGTCGTCCGTAGCGGGCCGCGTCACCACGACGGGCAGGCCCTCGACCACGACGTGCTGGCGCAATCCGATGCGCGGGCCAATGGCGTCCAGGATGACCATCAACTTGTCGATCTGGACCATCAACGGGACGCCGAAGACGCGCGCCGCGAGGTGCGGCAGATAGGATTGCTTCACTTGCCAGACTCCTTTCTGGTGCGCTTCTTGGCCGGACGCTTCGCGGCCGGCTTGGCCGGAGGCTTGGGCGGCGCACCGTCGGTGTCACCGACATCCTCCGGGCTGGTCGTCTCCAACTTTTCCGCGCCGCGCATATCGGTCCTGCGCGGGTCGGAGTCGAGGATCAGGCCCAAGTCATCGGCGCGCTCGTTGTCCTTCGCGATCTGCCGGTCCACATCTTCCTCGTCCATGCCCGCCTCGTTGATGGACATGCTGCGCGCCTTGAGGCCAGCACGGATCGCCAGGATCTCGCCCTTGACGTCCTTCTCCGGATCGACCCAAGCCCATTTCGGCGTGTGCCACTCGACCGCGAGATAGTCGGCGCGGTTAGCCTGGTAGTCTCGCGCACTCAACTCGCCCGCGAGCACCGCAGCCTCGATGAACGACTGCCACACCGGGCGGCAGAACTGGAAAATGAACACGCCGTACTGGATCTGCTCGCACAGCCTCCGGAACGACAGGATGCCCGCGCGGATCGAGCTATAGCTCGTCTGCGACAGGTCGCCGGTCAGCATGTCGTACGGCATGCCCAAGCCAGCGCCGATCCGGAGCAACGTCTGGCGTTCGAACGCCTCATAGTTGCCGCCCACATCGGCGGGATCGGTGAACTTCACGTCCTCGCCGGGTTCGAGATCCATCATCGTCCCGGCTTCGAGTTGCGCCACCTGGACACCGGCCTCGGCATCCGGCCTGGCGCCTCCGGCTGGTGTGGCCTCAGCCGTCGTCTGCTCGTTGCCGAAGAACGGGTCCTCCGGGTTCTGCCGGATGATGAACGCCATCATCATGGCGGCGAACTTCTTCCGGAGCAGTTCGGCGTCGTCGTACTGGTCCAACTCCCACAGCCGCACGAGAGCGTTGGCCAGCCACGGGATGCCGCGGAGTTGACCGGGCCGCATCGGACGGAACAGGTGCATCACCTCGGCGGCGGGAATCCGCAGCAGGTCGAGGTAGTTCGGGAAGAACAACCGCTCGCCAGGATGCTCCTTGTAAAAGTAGTAAGCCGTGCGCCGACCATCCGGATCGAACTCGATGGACGCGCGCACGACGTTCCCTTGCGGCGTCTCCGGGGTCGGACGCGCGAGGTAGAACGGCAACTGCTCTGCCTCCATCAACTGGAGTTGAAGCGGGACGGTCAGGCCCCAATCCATCGTCCGCAGATGCTTTCGCACGAAGGATTCGCCGCCCTCGACCATCGACCGAAAGGCGAGAGCTTCGAGGCCGTAGAAATCGGTCACGCCGGCCGCATCGCACTCGTTGGCGAACTGCGACCAGAGTTTCTGGACCCTTTCCTTCGTGGCCTGGTCGGGATGGAGAGACTGCGGCTTGATTCCGTTGCCGATGGCGTTGCACACCCACTCGTCGATCGCCTTGCCCGCCCAGCCGTCCTTGCGCGCGAGGTCCCGCGAGCGCGCCACCAACTGGTCCGCGCTCTGATACCACACGGAGTTGACCGCATCGCGGGTTGTGGCCCACGACCCGAGCCTCCGGCCCGTGGTCGCCGCCTCGTACGGTGCGGAACTCGCGCGGCGGGCGGGCGGGGCGCCTCCGGGCGCAGCCATCCCGTCCCGCTTGAAGCGGGTTAGAAAACTGGAAAGTTTGAACACGGTTAGAAGCCCTTGCTCGACATCAGGCGAGTCTGGCGGCGGCGGGTGCCCGACTTGGAACGATTCGCGTTGACCATGTAGTTCTGCGCCTTGATCTCCTCATCGGTAGAGCGGAACTCCACCGCGCGCCCGTCCGGAGCGACGACGCGCTTCTCGGGCGAGGCGATCCGATTCAGAGAGTCCTGAACCTGCTGGTTGTCAAATACGTCTGCCATCGCTCATCCCCCAAACCTTCCGCTTACCCGCCTGCCGCGCCGTGGCTGCGCCGTTGCCTGCGGCTGCTGCTGGACCGGAGACTGCTGTGTCGGCCTCGGCGCGGGCGACACAGGAACTCCCATGCGTTCGGCGACCACGCGCCAGTGTTTCTCCTGGAAACGATCCAAGCCAACGCGCGCTGCCGCCGCACGCGCGTACACCCGGCAGTCCAGCGCCTCGTTGCGCTCGCGCATCTTTTGCCACTCCAGCTTGCGGTAGCCCTTGACGAGCTTCGCGACCAACTGTTCAGCGGTGATCTGCCTGAAGTACTCCTCGCTATATCGCGGGAAGTGGCAGTACCCCGGAGGGTACGGGACTCCCTGTTCGAGATCCTCGTCGGTCGGACGCTCGAGTCGAAGCCATCGGTACAATTCCTCTTTGGCCATACCGGAGTTGACCGGCCAGACCTTAACGCCCCGCTTCAATTTCACGCCGAGGGGCCCAACTTCTATCGGCGAAGCCGAGCCGATGATCGCCGGAGCGCGCGAGTCGCCCTTGACCACCAGCACCCGGTTGCCCTGCCGCCGCGCCCACTCGTACACCTCGTTGGTGGCGTACCCGGAGTCCACAGCCATCTGAATGATCGGCAACTCCAAGTTGTTCGTCGTTGTGAAGGTCTCGTTGAGCAGGCCGGTCAGCTTCTCCCACACCTGCGTGCGCGCGGTGTCGCCCTCGAAGACCCGGTAATCGATGGACCAGGACACCTTGCCCCTGCCCCACGCCACGACTTCGACCTCGATACGGTCCCGCTGAACGTCCGCGCCAGCCGTGATGAAGATGCCGCCGCGCGGTACCAGGCCGATCTTGTACTGCTCGCGCCGGTCATAGAGCTTCTTCCAGTCCGGAGCCTCGCCCAGCAGCGTCCACGTATCGCCCAGCACGGTGTTCACAAAGACCTGGAGGAGCGACGGGTTCTTCTGCGCCTGCTCGAACTGCTTGGCGGCTTCTCCCCACGAGAACCAACCGACCGGGGAGTACAGGCTGGACAGGTGGAAGCCTGCCGTCTTGCCGTCTCCCTTGGCGGTCGCGCGCCACATGCCGCGCGGGAGCATCCATTGCTTCTGGTGGTTGTGAATCTCCTGGCCGCAATGCTCGCAAACGTAAAGCGCCTTCTCCGCTTCGCCCTTGGGCCACCGCAACTGCGGGAACTTGAGCACCTGCATCTCGCGGCAGATCGGGCACGGTACGTGGAAGAACCGCTTGTCGCTCTCTTCGAACGCCGCCTCGATCCGCGACATGCCGGTGATCTTGGGCGTAGAGACCAAGAACACCTTGCGCCGCGAGAACGTGCGCGTGCGCGCCAGCGCGAGGTTGATCGGATCGCCCTCGCCGTCCACATCGCCGGGATATCCGTCCACTTCGTCGAGGAACAAGTACCGCGCCGCCATCGACCGGAGACCGACCGCGCTGTTGGCGCCGGTCATCACCAGCACGCCGCCCGGGAATTCCTTCGATAGAACCGTGTTACTCGAATCGCGCGAGCGAGGATCGCGGACGAGTGTCCGGAGCACCTCCGACTCTTCGATCAGCGGGTCAATACGCTGCTTCGAGTTGCGCTTGGCCATCTCGACCGTAGGCTGCACCGCCATCATCGGGCCTTGCGCCTGGTGGATCACGTACCCAATCCAGTTGTTCCCGCACTCCGTCCCGCCGATCTGCGCGCCCTTCATGAAGACGGTGCGCTCGATGGGCGATGACGGCGAGAGGCAATCCATGATCTCGCGCAGGTAGGGCGTCCGGTCGGTCCGCCACGGGCCAGGCTCGGCCGATGCTCGCTGCGAGAGAGTTCGGTACTTGTCTGCCCATTGAGAGATCGTCAGCAACGGGTCCGGCCGCGCGCCAGCCGTCGCCGCAGCACTGTATATCTCCTCAGCCGTTGGCGTCGGCAAATTCATTCAGTGCCCTTCGGATTTCGATGGCCAGAATCTCGTAACACTTGGCCGCTTCAGTTTCGGCGGCCACCATAGCCGCCACACGATCCGGGATGTTCAGCATGTGATCACGGAACTGCCGGAACTTGTTGAACGCGGCCACCTGGACCTCGTCCTTGGGAACGAGTTTGGCCACGCGCTCCTCGTATTCGATCTTGGAAAGCCGTGCCTGGTAGTGCTCCCGCACGGCCCGCGCCTTGGTGTACTGCGACGCGCCGAAGACCTCGCCATCCTCCTCCTGCCCGCGCGGAGTCACGGCGGGCGCGTGCCGCGTGGTGTTCCGTTCCCAATCGATATCCGCACGGTCGGGGTCGATCCGGCCATCCGGCAGAGTGGCGATGCGCCCCGACTTGATCGCCTTCTGAACTGCGGAAAGGGCCACGCCTCGGTGGGCGGCGTAACCGCGCAGGCTCATGATCGCCATGTGTTCGCCTCCCGTCCGGCACGCTCACGTTTCTGCGCCGTTCGCGAAGAATCCGCTTGAGGTTCCGGGCGACTGGAGTGATGAATCGTCATGCGCGGACCAACCGCCGAAAGGATAAACACCTCGATGACGAACGCAGAAGCCAACACGATCACCGAAACCGCCGCCGTTGCGGAACAGGGCGCCCCGGTTGCGCCGGAGAAGGCCCACTCGAAGAAGGGCGCCAGCAAGAAGGACGGTGCGCCCAAGGCCAAGAAAGCCGCCAAGGAAGCCAAACCAGCCGCCAAGAAGGCCGCCAAATCCGCTGCGAAGCCCACCTCCAAGAAGGAATCCAAGCCCGCGAGCAAGAAGACCGCGAAAGCGAAGAACGCTTCGGTGCCGCGAGAATTCTCGAAGAAGGCGATCGTCTTGGACCTCCTGCGCCGCAAGGACGGTGCGACGATGGCCGAGATCGCCAAGGCCACTGGCTGGCAGAACCACAGCATCCGGGGCTTCATCTCCGGCACCCTCACCAAGAAGATGGACCTGCCGGTCGCGTCCCTCAAGAATGAGCAGGGCGAGCGCGTGTACAAGATCGAAAAGTAACGCACGCCAGCCCCAGAGCCGCCCCCGACGTGGGGCGGCTTTTTTGCTTCAGGCCATCCCTTCAATCGACGGCGTCCGCCGCTCGCACTCCAGAATCCGCAACTCCGCAGACCAGTCCATCAATGCCAAGCACAGCCCCTCGACATCGGGATTGCCGGCGCGAAGCTCGGTTTCCGCGGCCGCGAGCTCCCGGCGGCAACGCGCGATTCACGAGTCAACCTGGGCGCGCGCGGCGGCGAGTTCGGCAAAGGTTCGTCCGTCGGCCTCGAGTGTTGCCGCCTGGCCTGACCACTCCTGCCAACGAGTCACTGCCACGTCGCAGTACCGCGGCTCCAGTTCGATCAGCCGCGCCTGGCGGCCGGCTTTCTCACAGGCGATCAACGTGGTTCCGGAACCGCCAAATGGGTCCAGGATGGTATCTCGGCTCTTGCTGCTGTTCCGCAGTGCGCGCTCGACCAGTTCAACCGGCTTCATGGTCGGGTGCTCCAGGTTCGCCATGGGCCGCTTGATGAACCAGATATCTCCCTGGTCCCGCGCGCCGCACCAGAAGTGATCTGTCCCGTTGCGCCATCCGTACAGAATGGGCTCGTACTGCCTCTGGTAATCTGACCGGCCAAGCGTGAAGTGGTGCTTGGCCCAGATCACGAATGTGGACCAGTGGCCGCCGGCATCGGTGAACGCCCGGTACAGCGTGTGCAGTTCCGAGGAGGACATGCACATGTACACGGCCCCTTTGGTTACCGCCAGGACGTTCGCGCAGGACTCGCGCAGGAACTCGTAGAACTGCCCGCCAAGAGAGTCGTTGCCGATCTTCAATTTCTTGGCGGTCTTGCCTTGGTAATCCACGTTGTAGGGCGGATCGGTGAAGACCATGTCGGCCAGGCAGCCGGCCAGCACCTTTTCGACATCACCCATCTGCGTCGCGTCGCCGCACAGAAGCCGATGCTCGCCAAGAACCCACACATCTCCGGGCATCGTGACGGCGCGCTCCGGCTCTTCGGGAACGGCGTCATCGTCGGTGAGGCCTTCGCGTGCCTCGTCTGGTTCGCGCAGCAGTTCCTCGATTTCATCCTCGGTGAAACCGACGATATCGAGGTCGAACCCTTCTTCCTGGAGCGATTCCAACTCGACCCGCAGCATTTCCTCATCCCACCCGGCGCTAAGCGCCAAGCGGTTATCCGCGAGCACCAGGGCCCGCCGCTGCGTCGGTGTCAGGTGATCCAGCACGATGACCGGAACTTCGGTCATTTTGAGCTTCCTGGCCGCAGCCAGGCGCGCGTGGCCTGCGATGATCACCCCGTCCGGCCCGATCAGAATCGGGTTGGTCCACCCGAATTCGATGATGCTGGCCGCCACCTGCGCCACTTGCTCGTCCGTGTGGGTGCGAGCGTTCCGTGCGTAGGGCAGCAGTTTCTCAACTGACCACTGCTGCACCTGGAGTTCGGTCATGGCTTTGGGCAAGCGACAGCCTCTTTCGGAACGGGCTACTGAATCGCCCGGACGGCGACGACGGCCAAGGTCAACAGCTTCAGAACGGCCAGCAGCAGTTTCATAAGCTCAGGAAGCCTTGCGGCGGCTCCCGTAAAACGGCGCCGGCCCGTTGTGCTGGATGCGGCGGGCGTCGCGCGCACGCGGGTTTTCCACCTGATCAACCGTTACACCGCGATCCTCGGCGACTGCGGCGATCTCCTGGCCACTGGCGAGCAAGACCGGAACCTCCCCGGTGAGGTTCGTTACCCGGCGCAGGATCACGTCGCAGTAGGACGGGCTGATTTCGCAACCGAATCCGGTCCGCCCCAACACTTCTGCAGCAGCCATCGTGGTCCCACTTCCCAGGAAGGGATCGAACACCACGTCTCCGGCATCGGTGAACGCTTTGATAAAGAATTCCACCAGTGCGCGAGGAAACGGGGCGGAATGCGATCCCTGCGAGGACTCCGTTTTGGCCTCGATCACGTTCGATGGGCGCGCAATGCCGGCGAAACGGCCATCATCATCACTCGCACCTGGCTGTCCCGCCGCCGAGCCACGCGCACCCGTGCCCAGCAGACCGCTGCCGGAAGTCGATTTGGGATTGTTCGGCGAGTAATCGAAGCAGTCCTCGGAAACGTGGCCGACTGCCTGCGGCCGGAATTTGATCTCCGGCCGGCGAGCGAAGTGAAAGACTGGCTCCCAGGCGTTTTTGAACCGGTTGTTCCAGCCACCCGGCACGCCGTTGTCAGTCTTTCGCCAGCAGAATTCATCGACGAATCGCCATCCCCATTGCCGTTTGTGCGCGAGGACGAGGTCCTTCACGTAAAGACTCCGCTCGCCGTCTTCTGCATGCTCCTTGATATTCAGGAAATAGGAGCCATCCGGGGCCAGGATCGCCTCAACTCCTGAAGCGACATCCCGAAACCAGGCCACATACTCGTCCGGAGGTACCGGCTTGAAGCCGCTGGACGGATCGTATTCGCGCTGAGTGGCGTAGGGCGGCGAGGTAACGACCACGTTCGCGGCCAACTCCCCGAACAGGGCGCGAATCACAGCCATATCCCGGCAGTCGCCGCAGATCAGCCGGTGCCTGCCGATGGTCCAGATGTCACCAGGACGTGAGATCGGTTCTGTCGGCGGCTCGGGAATGTCCTCCTCGGCTTCCGTTGCTGCTTCGGCAGCCTCTTCGCCGCTGGCCAGAAGCGCCTGCAACTCGTCGTCCGAGAACCCAACAACCGCCAGGTCCAGCCCGTCCCGCTCCAGTTCGCCCAATTCCGCGGCCAGCACCGCCTCATCCCACCCGGCATTCAGGGCAAGCTTGTTGTCCGCGATGATGTAAGCCCGGCGTTGCGTCTCCGTGAGATGGTCCAGGACCACGACTGGAACCTCTTCCAGTCCCAACTTGCGCGCTGCCAGCAGACGGCCGTGGCCCGCGACAATGCCGGCATTGGAATCCACCAGGATGGGCGCATTGAAGCCGAACTCCACAATGCTGGCGGCGATCTGTGCGACCTGCTCCGGCGAATGCGTCCGGGCGTTCTTCGCGTACGGCACCAGGCGGCCGACAGCCCAGATTTCGATCCTGCGGGCCAGCGTAGGCGTGATGGAAACGGGTTCGTGGAGCACTGGAATCGAGGTAAAACTACTTCGCCATGGCCGTTATTTGCTGCCCGCTCGCGCGCATCTGGCCCATGTACGCCGCATAGCGACGGGACTACCTGTCCTGCCAGGCTGGCTGGCCGCCGCCACCGGGGCGCGCCGGGGGTGACCACCGACCACCTCTTTTTTCAGATGACGCTAGCGGAATTGTGCAATCGCGTAACGCGCCGGAGTTTTTGGCCCGGTAGTACCTAAAAGTTCGGGTTTGGCAACGGGATTGCACACATCAGCGTTTCTTCCCACCACCCGTCGTGGTGATCGCGCGAATGCACCGCGCATCCACGCGATATGCCGCCCTCCGGCCCTCGGTCGTTGCCACTTCATGCGACCAGACAGTCCTTGACGACTTGAAGGAAGACGCCGCGCGTGGTCACGGGTATACCATCGTCATCTCGACCGTCCACTCGGCGAAGCTTCCAGCAGCGGCCGCCGTTGTCGAGCTTTTGAAGAAAGCTGTATCGTGTGCCTGCATGGGCGTGCGTCTCGACCGGACTGCTGCCGTCCTCTTCCTGGAGGAAGATCGCCCTAAGATGCCCTTTGCGGCCATAGGCGGGCTTGACGTAGCCGTTCGCCACGAGCCGTTCGGCCGCTTCCGGGGTGCGATACCCCAGAGACGCGCCGTCAGGCCCGTAGAACGGGATAGTCTGATTCTGTTTCATTCAGGAGACACTCCGACTGTGCCGTCGGAGGGAAAGGGATTAACGAGCGTCCCATCGCTCGGGCTGATGCAGTAGTTCCAGAGGCCGTCTCCGAACCACGCATCGCGAGTGTTCCCCCTCTGAATACCAGACGCGGAATTCAGTCGTCAACAGTGAAGTGGAGAAGTGCCAGAACAGTTTCGGAAGATCTTCACTGGGTTGGAATTCGGCTCGCGTCTGAGTTCCATATCGCCGTCTTGGGCTCAGTGCCAAGCACAAGTCCGGGATTGTGACTACACATCATGTCCCGCCGGGCGCGCGCCTGGTTCACGTTGATCAGGCCTTAGTGGCTGGAGATCTGGTACTCCGGGCACCCCGGCCACCCGAATCTGTGCGGCGCCTCCGAGCCGATCAGTTATCATAAAGCGTTGAAGCAAAGGATGAATTCTCGAACAGTAGCGATAATTGGAAGCTTCCGGCAGCACTATGCAGCGGTTCTGGAAGCCCACCGCATCTTTCGTGACGCCGGCCTTCAGATCACATCGCCCAAAGGGGATCCGATCATGGCGCCAGGAATACCCTTTGTGCGGTTCACTTCCGATCCCGGAAGTGCTGCCGACCCCATGGTGCAGACGATAGCGTTGCACCGCATACTTCGTGCTGATTTCGTCTACGTAGTGGCTCCTGGCGGCTACATAGGCCGGACCACGTGCTATGAAATCGGTAGGATTATGCAGGCTGGACACCCGATCTACTTCAGCGCCCAGCCAGGCGACCTGCCGATGTGCGTCCCCGGCTCGCACGTCTTATCTCCCCGTGAGATTGCGGAGCGGGTCGCAGATGACACATTTAGCCCCGCGCGAGTCTTCGAGGGATCTCTCGACTCGTATTCACAGTCTGAAGAAGACCTCTTCCATGGGCGACTACAGGACGTCTAAGGAACGCGAGCGCGCCGGAAATATGCCATGGCGCATCGTAGTGTGCGGAAGCATGAGCGCATACGGGGAGATGCTGCGATTGCGCAAGCTGCTATCGCGATCTAACGTTCCCGCCGTCATTCCCGTGGCAGAGGACAATGTTAGAGACAGCCTGACTGACGACGAGTTCGTGCTCTTCAAGCGCCGTGTTGCCTACCGCCACCTCAGGAAGATTCGCCACCCGTCAACATTCGGGATCCTTGCGGTCAACCGTGACAAACTCGGCGTCCGAGACTACATCGGACCGAACACGTTTGCCGAAATTGCCGTGGCGTTTGCCCAATCCAAGCGGATCTACCTTTATCAAGACGTTCCGAAGGTTTACGAAGACGAGTTGCATGCCTGGGGTGCCGTCTCGCTGCGCGGCAATCTCTCGCGTCTAATCGGCGATCTGAACGGTTTTCGAACGCAGCAGGAGGCCCAACTACTTCTGTTCGGATAAGCATGCCGCTCATCAGCGATCCCGCTCTGGTCAGAATGCCGCGCCTGTTCCTGCATTTCTTCGATATCCATTTCTTGGAGATGAAAGCCTTACAGGATGTTGCTCAGCCCGTGGTTAACGAGTGTCGTCTAGCGACACGCCTCGCCATCCTCGCTGCGAATGAGGTGTTTATCCCGGCCGCATCCTATATCGAATCTCCGATCTGCCGCGATATCATCGACGAATTCAGGGACATCTACGAGTACGGCCTGATCTGGCTTGTAGGCAGCGGTGCCAGCGCAGAAGAATTTCGATACGAGAAACTCCAGCAGTATCGCCGCGGGTCCCCTCAGTACGGCCAATACAGTGCTCATTTGAGGGGCGTTCTACCTCCGTTCAAGACTCGTCACGCCAGTGCGACGAAGGACATCAAGGCGGACTGGACGCGGGCGTTGGAGGATTCTGTACGGTTGGCAGACGTCATTCAAGGATCGAACGTGAAACCGTCAGCCGAGTTCGAGAGGCGATGGGAGAGTGTTCCGGAGCGACTGGGGCAGCGCGCGTTCATCGTGCCCTATGTTATGCCGCTGCTTTTTCCGCGGACCAGTGATCCCGTGCTGCGGTACCGGCTGCATTCCATAGTCAATGAGTCATATTTCGCCAGTTTCGCTCGTGAATTCATGGCCGGGATCGTGGCGGACTTGGTCTACTTGGCTTCGCCGCATCAAATCCCCACAACCGAGCGCAATCTTCAATACCGAACAGTAGTTAGCCGTTGTCGCATCGCCGGCATTCTAAAAGCAATAAACCGAGCCTCGGCGGCGGAACTTCTCGCGCTCAGGAATGATGCCCGTTGGCTTTCGTGTTTGGCGGCAGACGAAACTGGACTGACTCACAGCGCTCAAGAACCGAAAGGGACAACGCACAAAATGATAGAGGATACAAGAGCATTCATCGTCCACGGCCATGATAAGGTGGCAGCCCTCGAGTTGAAAGATTACCTGCAGAATACGCTCAATATGCGTGAGCCGGTCATCTTGGATCAGCAGCCGAGCGCGGGAATGACAATCATTGAGAAGTTCGAGGTGTCCGCCAGCCAGACCGACGTAGCGTTCGTGCTCCTAACGCCTGATGATGTTGGGGGTAAGACGGTCGGTGCGCTGACCGCCCGTGCGCGTCAGAACGTTCTCTTCGAACTCGGCTATTTTGTAGGCAAGTTGGGTCGACGTACTGGTCGAGTGCTCTTGCTGCACAAAGGTGATACCGAGATCCCCTCCGATCTGTTTGGGATCGTCTACATCGACATCACGGCAGGTATTGGGTCGGCTGGAGAGAGAATTCGCAAGGAACTGAGTGCAATCTCCGGTTGATGTTTTACGTACCGCCCACGGGCCTCGCGGAAGGGACACGCAGACCACACACGCGTCGTGGAGGGGCGTGGCGTTTGGCCGAAGCGGTTGTTTGTCGGGTTTGTGGCTGGGTTCTGTCGGGTTCCATGTCGGGTTCTTGGGGCTACCCGACAAGGTCCGGCCCTGCGGAATCAGCGGCTTATCCCCTGAATGTCGGGTTTGTCGGGTTCTTGTGGGAGGAGAGAGTCCCAGAGACTCGCAAACAAGGTGTTGGTGATAGCCAATGGAACTCTGGGAATCCGCGGTTGCGCACGCGCGTCGGCGCTCTGTCCTGCGTGTAAAATCATGACGACGACGATGCCACGGTTGATCTTCGACACCAACATCGGCCAGACATTACTTCGGTCCGACTACCGGCCTGATCTCGACGCCATACGCAATCGGATCAATAGCCGGTTCCAGGTCGTGATTTCGCCGCAGACGTACCTTGAGGTTTTTAGCTGCGTTTGTGGCGGCGACGAAGCGCATTTCGAGGAACATCGAAATCGGCTCCGCTTCTTGGTTGGCCGGGGAAGCCCGAAGTTCTTGCCGTTCCCGATCGTCTTCGCGGTGGCCAAGACGCTCCGCTTGAGACCCCCGAGTTCCGAGCTCGGTCCAGACGATTTCCGTAAGTGGCTTAGGATCGTGCTCCACGCAAGGGACCAAAGGGCGCTATTTGACGGAGATGTTCAGTTGCCAGACGGACGCAGCAGGCTCCGATTCGGTTTTGACCCTAGTGTCCATCTTCGCCAGCATGAGGAGGGAATCAGCCAACACCGGGAATTCATGGAGGCTATCAGGGATAACGCGGCCCCGATACCGCCCGCTGACGCCTGGGCCGCCGCCACCGCTGTCACCATCGGTCACTCGCTAGATCAGCAACAAGCGGCGGCATTGGCGGCTGGCCTGGACGCTGCCTACCAGTACCATCGTGAGCTTTGCGGAATCGTGGCGAACGGGACGTACAAATTTGAGAAGCATCGTGGAGATTGGATTGACTGGCAGCAGTTGTTCTATCTTTGCGACCCGAACGTGTACCTCCTGACCGGCGACGGCGGGCTGCAACAGCGGATCGCTCGAAGCCCGCAGAAGAGCCAACTCCTCGATCTTCGAGACTTCCTGAGACGATTAGGATTTACGCCCAAGCACTAGCGAACCGTTGCTGGCCGCAACCCATTCTCCGGCCCGAAACGTCCGCTTCTCCCCCCATCCTGCTCGGTACAGCACGATCTGGTGAAGGTTCGGGTGTCCACCCGGCGGATATCTGCCGCCGGCACGTCCCCCGGGCCCATTTTGGACTCCAACTGGACTTCAACGGAGGCATTGACAAGCTACGGGGTCTGTAAGTCTTTGAGGAATTTGGTCGGGCCGCCGGGATTTGAACCCGGGACCTCTTGCACCCCAAGCAAGCGCGCTAGCCAGGCTGCGCCACGGCCCGATTACCTTTTCCATTCTAGCGCATCATCGCCGCCGGAGCACAAACCACCACCATCGAATTCCGGGCGGGTTCATCGACCCGCCCGTCCACTCAATTCGCCTGACTGCTCAGAGGCTAAGCGGCCTTGCCCAGCCGGCTTGCGCCGGAAACGTCCAGCAATTTCCCTGTCTTGACGTCGTACACGTAACCGTAGATGGAAATGGACGCGGGCACCAGCGGATGCGCGCGCAAACGCTCCACGTCGGCGAGGACGCTCTGGTGCTGGTCCTTAATGGCCAACCATTCAATGAACTCGCCCTCGCGGGAGCCCGGACCTCGTCCCGTGTCGCGCCAATGCTTCCCGTCGAACGCGGCCGATTCCAGGCTCCTCGAAAGCAGCTCGCGCATGATCTCGTTGGTGAAGGCCAGCATCCCGCAATCGGTGTGGTGGATCACGAACCACTCGCGCGTCCCCAGCAGTTTGTAGCTGATCACCAGCGAGCGGATGGCATCATCCGTCGCTCGGCCTCCCGCGTTGCGGATCACGTGCGCGTCGCCTTCTGCCAAACCGGCAAACTTTGCGGGATCCAGCCGGGCATCCATGCAGGTCAGAATCGCGAACCGGCGGCCCGGCGGCATGGCCAGGTCGCCTTTCTTGCCAAATGCCCTGGCGTATTCCCTGTTCGCGGTCAATACTTCTTCAAGCACCCCGCTCATAGTCGCGCCTCCTATATCTACCCAATGCCGATATAGATGCGGTAGTTATGGGAGAGGATTCAAGACGTTCCGGGACGCTCTGGCTGCTACCCCACATTTCATTGATTCTACATGGACTTATGCACAGGCTCCGGCCGGAACAGGATCCAGGCAATCAGTCCCCATGGAAAGAAGCCGAAGACGGCGATGCAAACCAGCAGTGGCGACTTCCCCCGGCGCCTGGCATCGTTGATGCAGGCTTTGATGAAGACCAACAACAGGAGGAGCAGGAACCCAACAAGCAGCGCCGAAAGAATGAGGAGCTGTTGGTCCATGTGAGGCCTCGAATCGAGAATACCGGAAACGGGGGTCCGAAGACCAGACCCAGATCAGACCTTCTCCGGGATCACGTACGGCGTTCTGTAGTGGCGTTTAACCAATGCATTGGCTTCGGCGGCGTGCGCTCCGGTGAACCTCTCCGTGGCGGAGTCCATTTCCAGCCACGGGCCCATGACCGCAGGTTTGCGCTGGAGATCCACGCCGTGCAGGGCGAGGTGTTCGGTGAACCGGCCGAAGGCTTCCGAGCCAACCTTGTCCCCGCGCAGGGCTTCCTGAATCTCCCCGGGACGCCTGGCGGCGCCGATGCGGTAGGAGATGTTTCCCATGTGCGAGAGGCAGGCCGAGAGGTGCCCCTGCTCGATGTCGGTCTTGATGTCCTCGCGCTTGCGGCTGCGTACGGCGCGGATAAAGCTGGTTTGTGGATCGCAGCTTCCGGTGTTGTCGAACTTCAGGATCTGCTTGCCTGAATACTCGAAGGCCGCGGCGGCTCCAATGTCGATGTAGCCGCCCTCGCATTCGAACAGCACGCCGGTATTGGCCTTGCCGCCCTTCCACACGTTCCTGATTTCGACGCCGCTCGCAGTGCGGGCGCGGTAGCCGTCCATGTTCTCCGAGCCGGGCTTATCGGGCAGGCCGCGGATTTCGAAGATCACGGGCGCGGAGGCGTACTCCAGGAACACGATGAAGGTATTAGGCACCTCGCCGGCGTCCTCGTAACCGAAGCGGCCGCCGAAGCCCATCACCCGGCGGGGCAGGCCCTTCTCGCCAAGTGCCCAACGGATCTGATCCAACTGGTGGGGAGCGTTGTTGGAGAACTCGCCGCCGCCGGTGTCCCAGACCCAGTGCCAGTCGTAGTGCAGCTCGGCGCGGTCGATGGGACCTTTCTTCGCGGGCCCGCACCAGAGGTCGTAGTCGAGGGTCTCGGGGATGTGCCCCTTGCCGGGCACCTTCCCGATGCTGGGCCGGTATTTGTAGTTGAAGCCGCGGACCAGCTTGACGCGGCCGAGAGCGCCGCTCTGCAAGTATGCGAAGGCGCGGTCGCAGGCGGTGCTGGAGCGCGAATCGAGGTCGGCCTGCACGATGCGGTTATACTTGCGCGCGGCCTCCACCATTTTGCGGCCTTCCCAGATGCTGTAGGAAGCGGGTTTTTCGACGCAAACGTCCTTGCCGGCCTGGCAGGCCCAGACGGTGAGCAGCGCGTGCCAGTGGTTGGGCGTGGCGGTGGAGACCGCGTCAATATCTTTGCGCTCGAGCATCTTGCGGATGTCCTGATAGGCGGCCACCTCGATCCCCGCCTTCTTCAGGTTGGCCACTTCGCGGTCGAGCACGGCACGGTCGGCATCGCACAGCGCGACGAGCCGGACGCCGGGCATTTTGAGGTAATTGCGGATGTGCGTACGCCCGTGGCCGCGGAAGCCAGCCACGGCGACGCGGATGTCGCCGTTGGCGCCCAGCACGCGCAGGCTGGACGCGCAAGTCGATTGCATGAGGAAGGAACGCCGGTTCATGCGTGGATTTATATCACACAAGGCGACCCGGTGAGTGGGGCGGGCGTTTTACTGCTCTTTCGGCGCCTGCCCGCTGTCGTCTTCCTTCACTTTCTCCACGCCAATGGTGAAGTTGGCGATAAGGGCGGCGATGGCGCCGAGCGCCGCCAGCACGGGCACGGCGATTGTGCCCACCGTCGCGACGGTGAGCGGGATTTCCATGAACGTGTTCCCCTTGTCGTCCTTGACGATGATGCGGCGCACGTTCCCGGCGTGGATCAACTGGCCTACCTTGTCCACCAGTTCTTTTCCCAGCACCTTGAATTCTTCGTAGACCACGCGGACATGTCCCATGATGAGATCAGCGTATCAGATGGGGCAGAGACTGCAATAATGGTCGGGAACATTGGAATTGGAGGAGGGCGGCCGGATGGCGCAGGGCGGAATACTCTATCCCGAAGACAAGATCCCCTTTGCCCGCTTGGTCCCCATGGGGCTGCAGCACGTCGTCGCCATGTTTGGGGCGACAGTGCTGGCTCCCCTCCTCATGGGGTTCAATCCGCAACTGGCGCTGTTCTTCTCCGGCATCGGCACACTGGTGTTCGTTGCCGCGACCAGGATGAAGGTTCCCAGCTACCTGGGATCGAGCTTCGCCTTCATCGGTCCCGTGCTGGCAGTCACCGGCGGTGATGCGGGGAAAGTGCCGCACGCCTTGTGCGGAATCGCCGGGGCCGCGGTGCTGTATCTCGTCGCTGCGTTGATCACGATGCGATGGGGATCCGGCTGGATCGACCGGCTTATGCCGCCAATCGTGACGGGCTCGGTGGTGGCGCTGATCGGCCTGAACCTGGCTTCCTCCGCCGTGAGCGACGCGATCAACGCCAGCTTGGCCGTGAACAGCGCCGCGGACCTGCCGGCTCTGATCGTCGCGGCGGTGACTTTCCTGACAGCCGCGCTGATCCCGCTCCACGCGAAGGGCTTCCTGCGGCTGCTGCCGATTCTCAGCGGGGTGATCGTGGGCTTCCTGCTCGCGGCGGTGCTCGGCGCGCTCGATCCTCTTAGCGTCGCGCGCATCCGCGATGCGGCGTGGATCGGCCTGCCGCCGTTCCAGACGCCGGTATTCAGCCTGCACGCGCTGGTGGTGATCGCGCCTCTGTTCATCGTGTTGGTCGCGGAGAACAAGGGTCACATCGCCGCGATTTCGAGCTACATGGGCCGCGATCTCAACCCGCACCTCGGCCGCGCGTACCTTGGTGACGCGGTCGCGACGCTGTTTTCATCCCTGGGCGGAGGCACGCCGCAAACCACTTACGCCGAGAACATGGGCGTGATGGCCATCACGCGCGTGTTCAGCACTTACAACTTCATCATGGCTGCCGCAGTCGCCATCCTGCTTGGTTTGTGCCCAAAATTCGGCGCGCTCATCCAGGCTATCCCCAAACCGGTGCTGGGCGGCATCAGCCTGATCCTGTACGGCCTCATAGCACTCATGGGAGTGCGTATCTGGATGGACGCGAAAGTGGACTTCGCGGATCCGCAGAACCTGGTGGTGGCGGGGGCCTCGCTGATCGCCGCCACTGGATTGGGAGTGAAGGGACTGACGGTGGCCGGGGTTAACATCGCCGGAATCGCGGTGGGAACGCTGCTGGCCATTGTGCTCAACGCGGGCCTGTCGATCGGAAGGAAGCCGGCGGACTCCGGCGGCGGTGGCTTTCGGCCATCCGGGGATGTATCGTGATGGCATATGCGACGCACCGCTAAAGTAGTGGGCATCGTCCTGGCGCTGGTTGTTGTGGCGCTCGTGAGCCTTCCCTTCTTGATCAGTGCCGACCGGTTCAAGCCGACGCTGGAATCGAAATTGTCGGCCGCGCTCGGGCGGCAGGTGAGTGTCGGCAGCCTGCGTGTCTCCCTGCTGGCCGGCGGAGTCACCGCGAACAGCCTGGCCATCGCCGACGACCCAGCGTTCGGCACCGCGCCTTTCCTGAAGGCCGAGTCGCTGAAAGTTCAGGTCAACATGAAGGACTTGATCTTCTCGCGCAAGCTGAACGTCGAGGGACTCACCATCGAGCAACCCCAGGTAGCTCTAATTCAGTCGCCGGCGGGGCGCTGGAACTACTCGAGCCTGGGTGGCACGACCACGAAACCGGCTGCGCCCGCGCGCGAGCCTGCCGCGGCGGGCAGCGTCGACCTCAGCGCCCGACTCATCAAGATTGTCGACGGCCGCTTCTCAATGGGCAAGACCGGCGGCCGGCAGAAGCCGCTGGTGCTGGAGAAGGTGAACCTCGAAGTCAAGGATTTCGCGCGATCCGCCGAGTTCCCGTTTTCGTTCGATGCCAGGCTGGCCGGCGGCGGCGACATTAAGTTGGAAGGGAAAGCGGGCCCCATCGACGCGACGGATGTGGAATTCACGCCGCTATCGGTGACGCTGGATGTGGCGAAGCTGAACCTGGCCTCGGCGCTGGGCGGATCCGTTCCGGGCATCGCCGGCATCGCCTCACTGCAGGCGAGCGGAACCTCAAGTGGCGGACGGCTGTCCATGAGAGGGAAGCTGAAGGCTGATGGGCTGAAGCTCGCCAGGAACGGCACGCCGGCGCGCCGGACCGTGGAGTTCGACTTCGTCAATGGGCATGACCTGCGCACGAAGGCGGGCAAGCTCCAGAGCGGCGACATCCGCGTGGGAGCGGCCAAGGCGAGCCTCGCCGGAACATACGCGGAACGAGGTGACGACCTCGTGCTCGACATGAAGTTCGCGGGCACGAAAATGCCGGTGCCGGAACTGGCCGAACTTCTGCCGCCGCTGGGCATCGCGCTTCCGAGGGGGTCCCGGCTTGAAGGCGGCACCGCCACCACGGCTTTCACCGTGCAGGGACCGTCGGACCACATTGTCGCCGACGGCGCGGTGTCATTCGACAAGACGCGGCTCGCCAATTTCGACCTGGGAACCAAGATGACGATGATCCAGCAGCTCGCCGGTATGAAGACCGGCCCGGACACGGACATCGAGGTGCTCAGCACGAAGTTGAAATACACATCGCAGGGAACGGCCGTCGACAGCTTGCACCTCATCGCACCGGGCATCGGCGAACTGAATGGCGGCGGCACCGTGAGCGCATCAAACGCTCTCGACTTCAAGATGAGCGCCACCCTGCAGACCACGAGGTTGGCGCTGCTGAGCAAGACCGCGGTGCCGTTCTTCATCCAGGGCACGGCGACGGATCCGGTCTTCAAACCGGATGTCCAGGGTCTGGCCAAGACACAGACGAAAGCGCTGATTCAGTCGGAGGCACAGAAGAGGCTGGGAGACAAAGCCGGGGCGGCCGCGACGGGCATTCTGGACAGCCTGTTCGGAGGAAAGAAGAAACAGACGAAATGACCCATAGGCCGGTTTGCAGCCGTAGGCGATTGTTTGGGATGGGGGCGGCCGCGGCGCTTTCGGCTGCGGTTGAATGCCCCGCGAAGACTGCCGCGCCGCAGCTCTTTGTGACGCCCAACGAATTCAGAGGCACCGACGTCGAGCGGATCAATCGCGCCATCGAGGCCGCCGCTTCGGCCGGTTGCCGTGTCGTGATTCCGCGCAATAACGTCACCGGCGGCCAGCGGAAGGATGTCTGGATGCTCGATTCGGCCATCCTGCTTCGCAGCCACACGACACTGGAACTGGACAACTGCCGGCTGAAGCTCTCCGACCGCTGCCGCGACAATTTCATGCGAAGCGCAAATTGGGAGCCGGGGACCGCGAACGCCAAGCCGCTCCAGGACATCCACATTCGCGGGATCGGCGCCGCGGTGCTGGAAGGCGCCGGCCACCCGCGCGCCACCGGCGACAGTGCGAAGACGCTCGGCAAGAGGACGTACGGAACCGACGCCGGCAAAGCCGGAGAGAGTCAGACCGGCGACTGGCGGAACCTGGGCATTCTTCTGATGTCTGTCGAAGGCTTCAGCATCGAGAACTTAGCAATGAAGGACTCACATAGCTGGGCGATCTCGCTGGAGCATTGCGCCCACGGGACGCTGCGCGATCTCGCTTTCGACTCCAGCGGTTTCAAGATGATCGACGGCAAGCGCGAGACCATCCTCAACCAGGATGGGATCGACCTTCGCTTAGGCTGCCACGACATCCTCATCGAGAACATCACCGGCCAGACCGGCGACGATCTGATCGCGCTGACCGCCATTCCGCACGCCGGCACGCCGGCTGGCCCGGAGGATGACATCCGGGACGTCATCGTGAGAAATATCAAAGGCTACTGCCGGGGCGGCCATCACATCGTGCGGCTGCTCAACACTCCCGGCGTCCGCATGCACGACATTCTGATCGACGGGCTCATCGACACATCGCCGGTCGATATGCAGTGCAAGGCCGCCGTGAAGATCGGCGACACGGCTTATGGCGGCGGGATCGCGCCGCTCGGCGAAACGCGGCGGATCATCGTCAACAATGTCATCAGCCGATCAAAGTACACGATTCTGATCGGCGGGTTGCTGTGCGACTCGATCATCAGCAACATCGTTCGCGTCGCCCCGTCAGGCGAGGCGGTAACTGTGGCTTCCGGACCGCAGTATATGCGGGACGTGACAATCAGCAATGTGCGAGTGGTGCGGGAGTAAGCGCAATTGTAGACTGTTGGATATGAGACTCACCAGAGTGGTGTGGATGAGTGTGTGCGTGGTGACGCTGGCCGCCGTCGCTATCGCCGGGAAGAAGCCGTCAAAGCCGAGTTCCGGCGACGCGGCCAAGGGCAAAACCGTCTTCGAACAGTGCTCCGTCTGCCACAACGCCACGAGCCTGGAGAAGAAGGTGGGCCCGGGGCTCAAGGGCTTGTTTCGCCGTTCCAAGTTGGCCAGCGGAAAGCCCGTGAACGATGAGAACGTCATGGCCCGCATCAATACCGGCGGGGAAGGCATGCCCCCGTTCAAGGACATTCTTTCGGACAAGGAGCGCGCCGACCTGCTCGCGTATCTGAAGACGCTCTGAACGGGCGAGCGACCGGCCCGCAAGTTGACTGTGCACAGAGGGGCCAGCTAAAGTAGTAGAAGCTGTAACCGCGCAAACAAGCATCTGTCCCTATCGTCTAGCCCGGCCTAGGACATCGCCCTTTCACGGCGGTAACGGGGGTTCAAATCCCCCTGGGGACGCCAACCCAGCTTTCGGTCTGGGACTCTACCCCAATTCAGTTACATGGTGTTGCTGATCTGCGTATCTGCGCAGAGGACCTAGCGATCCGCGTTGGAGCGGGTCGCGGATTTGGGACTTGCGACGCGAATCACTTCCCAGTCCAGCCCTTCAAATGGAGTGCAGTCGGCCAGTTCGTCGGTCACCAGAACGTCAACGACCGAAGCCGGGCCAACGCACGCGAACGAGACGGTTCCGAGTTTGGAGTGGTCGGCCAGGCCAATGACCTGCTGCGCGACGCTGATCATGGCCCGCTTCACCGCGGCGTCCCCTTCGGTGTGCTCCGTGAGGCCGTTCTTGCGGTCCAGCGCCCCCATCCCGAGGAAGAGTTTGTCCACGCGGTAATGGGCGATCTGATCGATGGTCGTCTGTCCTACCAGCTGGCGGTGCAAGGAATCCCAGCGGCCGCCCAGGACGGTAAGCTCGATATCGGGAGAACCGGACAGGGCAGCGGCCACTTCCAGGCTGTTGGTGAGCACCTTGGCGTGGGTGACATGAAGTGTACGCGCGACCCAGACGGCCGTGGTGGCGCCGTCGATGATCAAAGAGTCGCCCTCCTGGACCATTTCGGCAGCGCGACGGCCTAGCGCTTCCTTAAGCTCGAAAGCCTGCACCAGGCGCCGTTCATAGGGGACCGGAGGAGCCGTATGACGCAGGGCGCCGCCGTGGGTTTTGAGGATTTGTCCACGAACCTCCAGTTCGTGAAGATCGCGCCGTACAGTATCCTCGCTGACATGGAAGCGGACGGCCAGGTCCGTTACCGACGCTCGATGCTCCTGCTCGAGAATCTGCAGGATGTGCGCCCGACGTTCGTCGGTGAACAAGCGATCGCCGCCCCTGTTCATCGTGGCTCCCTCTGGGGAGCCGGCCGTACCGGCGGGCGCCGGTGCGGCATGTTCCTTTTATGCCAATCCTGTGGCATCGGTGTTCTTAAGTCGGGTCAACTCCGTTGAAGATCGGCGCCAAGCGGTCGAATAACAGCCACTTGCGGTATCGACTCGCCGGCCGGCGGGCAGGCACGACCAGATGGTCCAGCGTCAAGTTTAATCGAATCTGCCGATTTGTGCAAGCTCGCATGCACGATCTCAGGTGCCAAATTGTGCAATTTATTGCCCGGTCCGTGCTCGCCTATAAATGGATCTAGTGCATTATCATTGTGTTACGCGATACACAGGCGCGCCTGTGGCGCTTTGCCCATTTTCTTTCACTCTGCACAATTCTGCACCTTTCTGCTTGACTGTGCCGGATCAACAGTCTACACTATAAAACCGATGCTACTCTTTGCAGGTGAAAGAGCAGTGTCGACTGTCGCAATTTACTTCAGGAGATTACATGGGAGTGAAGCAACGTTTTCTACACATCAGTTGCATCTTGGCCTGTTTGTGCCTGATGTGTGTGCAGTTGACTGCACAAACTACTACCGCAACTCTTGAAGGTGTCGTTACCGATTCGTCCCAGGCTTTGGTGCCTGGCGCGAAAGTGGAACTCACCAACGAGGGTACAAATATCAAGCAAGTGAGAATGAGCGATCCGAGAGGCCGCTATTTCTTCCCACTGCTGCCACCTGGCAGCTACCGCTTGAACGTCACGCTTGCCGGTTTCCAGACATTTCAACGAACCGGAGTCGTCCTCCAGGTTCAGCAGGCAGCCCGCGTGGACGTGGCCCTACAAATGGGCGAGGTGACCACGAAGGTGGAGGTCACCGGTGAAGCTCCTCGGCTCGATGCCGTGAACGCCACCCAGGGCCGCGTGTTCTCGAACAGCGCACTTCTGGATATGCCTGGCGCCCAGAATCCGCTCGGCCTGGCTGTTATGACGCCGGGCGTGGTCGGTTTGGGCGGCTATCCTACCGGCGGCGGCGTGAATTTCTCCGCCAACGGCGGACGACTGAGTGTCACCGATGTCACGCTCGATGGTGTCACCACCAGCGTAATGGAGCACAACAGCGGCATTCAGCAGATTCAATATACGCCGACCAACGAAGCCGTTCAGGAATTCAAGATCCAGACGAACGGCTACAGTGCCGAGTACGGCACCAGCGGCAACGTCGTCATCAGTATGGTATCCAAATCCGGAACCAACGAGCTCCATGGCGACGTGTTTGACTACTACAACAACAGCGCCTTCAGCGCGAACAACTTCTTCAATAACCGCAACGGGAGACCGGTTGCCAAGAGCCACAGCAACCAGTACGGGTTCGCGGTCGGGGGACCGACCTACATTCCGAAGATTTATGACGGCCGGAACAAGACCTTCTTCTTCTTCCACTACGAGCGGCGGGCAGTGCCTACTACGCTGAAAACCTGGCAGGGAACCGTTCCGACCGAACTCGAGAAGAACGGCGACTTCAGCCAGACGATGACCGCTAACGGTCAGCCGGTAACGATTTACGACCCCACCACTGTCTATAAGGATGACAGCGGCTCCTGGGCACGGCTCCCGTTCGCCGGCAACAAAGTGCCTAAGGGGATGTGGAGTAGCGTTGCAGCCAAAGTGCTGCCCTATTACCCCAACCCGACCTCGAACGGCTCCGGGCCGTCGCATGTCGGCAACTTTTTCGTACAGAACGACTACGTGCAGTCGTGGTACCAGATGGACGCCAAGGTCGACCACAACTTCACCGAGAATCAGCGGTTGTCGGTTCGATACAGCCGCAACCCGACGTCCAGCTACGACGCGTCGGATCCTTGGGGAGAAGGCAACTTCATGGTCCCCAACAACTACAGCATCAACAGCCAGAAGCCGCAGAACGCGGTTGCAAACTACACAAACATCCTGAACCCGACGACGGTATTGACCCTTCAGTGGGGCGTGACGCGCAACTATGCGTACTGGGATCATCAGGATGTTCCCACGTCGTTCATTCCTTCTTCGCTCGGCTTCAAGGGTGAAATGCAGATCCAGCAGCCGCCCTCCTTCCAAATGCAGGGATACACGAACATCGGTCCGAACATGTTCGACCGGTCCATCAAGGGCGCCGACGTGAATCACCTCCAAGCCAGCCTGACGAAGACTCAGGGTGCGCATTCCCTCAAACTCGGCGGGGAAGCAAGGTTCTACCGCCTGAACTACGGGCAGCCGGGCATCTCTACGGCCCAGTTCGCTTTCTGCAGCCAGCAGACGGCAGCGTCGCCGCTCGCCGGAGCTGCGGCGCAAGGGAGTTCACTGGCATCCTTCATGGTGGGCTTTGGCGGAAGTTGCGGCTCTTCCTACCAGAACATCGACTTGACGTCCATGGCGGCCTCACGCGTTTACGGCGGCTACGTCCAGGACGACTACCGGGTGACGCCAAAACTGACCGTCAACCTCGGTCTGCGCTACGAAGTACAGCTTCCGGCTACCGAGCGGCATGACCGCTTCCAGTACGTCGACCTGAGCATCACGAATCCGCTCGCCGGAAAGCTTCCGTTTACCGATAACTGCCCTGCCTGCTCCAACTTGAAGGGCGGCTACGTCTATAACAACGCAAACAACCGCTCACCGTACAACACCATGTGGGCCGACTTCGCACCGCGCGTCGGCTTCGCGTATCAGTTCGCTCCGCGCAGCGTAATCCGCGGCGGCTACGGCTGGTTCTACGGCCCGAGCAATGGTGGACTGGTTGGATTCCTCGCAGACGGTTATGTCACTAGCACGAGTTTCATTCCGTCGAGTGACGGCGGCATCCACATGACCAACTCCATCGACAATCCGTTCCCGAACGGCATTAACCAGCCCGTGGGTTCGTCGCAGGGCTCGAGTTACGGCCTGGGCACCGGAATCGGCAGCACGAACATGAAAGGCATGGGCGGAATCGACCTCAACACCACTCCGAGGACCCAGCAGTGGGGCCTCTCGGTGGAACGCGAACTTCCGTTCAACTCGGTGTTTGAACTTGCCTATTCCGCAACCAAAGGGACCCACCTTGGTTTCGGTACACTTCGTAGCTTCCTGAGCTATGTCGACCCGACCTACGAGAAACTGGGCGCCAAACTGTGGGACCAGGTTGCCAATCCGTTTTACGGATTAGTGCCTGCGACAGCCGATCTGAATACGAGGACTGTTATGCGGCGGCAACTGCTGTCGGCATATCCGCAGTACAGTCTGGTCAGCATGCGGCCCGGTCCGCCTCGCGCCAATTCGATCTACCACGCGATGATCGCGAAATTCACGAAGCATCTGTCGAGTGGATTGCAGATGACGACGAGCTATACGTTCTCGAAGAGCATCAGCGACAGCGACAGCGCCGATGATCCAAACGTCGACTGGCTGACGGGTAATATTGGAGAAAACGGCGGCGGTAGAGCGCGCATTCAGGACTCCAGCAATTTGCGCCTTGAGCGGTCTGTTTCGCAGTTCGATATCCCGCACCGGTTCCTGGTGGACTTCTCCTACAAGCTCCCCGTGGGCCGTGGCCAAGCGTTCGGTTCGCATTGGGGCCGTGCGCTTGACATCATCGCCGGCGGTTGGCAGATCAATGGTGTGCTTCAGGCCAACTCCGGAACCCCGCTGGTTCCGCACCTGTCGGGTGGAACCGTTGCCGAAAGCGGTTTGGGCAACGTACAGCGGCCCAACGTCATCGGAGACCCGAACACGTCCGGTTCGACTGTAGAACGCTTGAACCGCTATCTCGACCCGGCCGCGTTTTCGGTTCCGCAACCGTTTGTCAACGGCACCGCTCCCCGTGTCATGGGATATGCCCGCGCGCCGGGATTCCATGGCATGGACGCGTCCATCTTCAAGCAGTTCCACCTCACCGAAAACCGCTATGGCGAGTTCCGCTGGGAGGCCTACAACGTGACCAATACTCCGATTTTTGGAGTTCCGGGCACTACCGTTGGCGCAGGCAATTTCGGCGTCATTTCGTCCCAGGCCAACGGCCCGAGGTCGATGCGGATGGTGCTGAAGTTCTACTTCTAGAATGCAGAGTCTCACTCCGGGGTCGAGACGCTTTCGGCCACGGGTGTGAGGGATAACTTGATGGCGGGGTTCGCCGTAAGCGGACCCCGCCTTTTTTTCGTTCAGAGTTACATCGGAATCGATATCCAAGCTCTATCCGGCTTGCGCCGAAGGGCCGGCCACAGGGAAGATGTACGGGTAGAAGGAGGACGCGGTGAGGCAATTCAAGTGCTCGGTGTGCGGTTTTGTTTATGACCCGGCGAAGGGGTTGCCGGAGGAAGGCATCCCGCCCGGAACACCTTTTGAGGCGCTGCCGCCCGATTTCCGCTGCCCGGTATGCGGCGCGAGCAGGGAGGAGTTTTCACCTATCGAGATGTCCGGCGGCGAAAAGGTGGATGCACCCGTTCACTCGCAAGCCACTGTCCAGGAAGTGATCCCTCGGACGCCGAGCATCAAGAGCTTCCGGTTAGCGATCCCCAACTACGTCAAGTTCAGGCCCGGGCAGTATCTGTCCATCAGCCTCGAGCAACAAGTGGACCTGACACGGTACCTGTCGATTTCGAGTTCCCCTACCGAAGAGGGCTATCTCGAGGTGACCAAAAGGATCACTCAGAGCCGGTTCTCCCAAATCCTGAATCACGTCGAGCCCGGCTACAGGGTATCGATCACCTATCCCATGGGCAGGTTCACCTTCGAGGGGGAGTTCCAAAAAATCGCCATGCTGTCCGGCGGAATCGGCATCACTCCGCTTCGCAGCATTTGCCGGTATGCCGCAGACACGCAACTGGACACGAGCATCAGCCTGCTGTATTCGAATCGCGACCTCGAGGAAGTCGCTTTCAAGTCTGAGTTCGACGCCATGCAGCAGGCGAATCCTCGCTTCAAGGTCGTGCACACCCTCAGCCGGGCGGGCGACGACTGGGCCGGAAGAAGAGGACGTATCGACGCCGCGTTGGTCCGGGAAGAAGTGCCCGACTACAACGAGCGCCTATTTTATGTATGCGGGCCGCCCCAGATGGTCGATGCGTTGGTGCAGATGCTCCGGAGCGAACTTCAAGTTCCCGAAGCCCGTATCAAAACGGAGGGCTTCCTCGGCTACTAGGCCGATTGAACCGGCCACGCTTGACGGGCGTATAATTCAGGCATTCGAGCACTGAGGAGGATTCTTACATGCCGGAACCGACAATTGCCGCCAAGCATCCAGCCCGCGTTAGCCTTGAAGCCGGCAAGACTTACTACTGGTGCCGCTGTGGACTATCGAAAAGCCAGCCGTTCTGCGACGGGTCCCACCGGACCACGGAGTTCCAGCCGCTGGCCTGGACGGCCGAGGAGTCCAAAGAGGCTTGGCTGTGCCAGTGCAAGCGCACGAAGAACCCACCCTTCTGCGACGGGACGCATAAAACGCTGTAAGGACTACTTGTTGGCCGCGCGGCCGAAGAACCGGATGCGGGCCACTAGGTGGCGGCCTTCCTTGCCATAGAACTGCAGGAATTGAGGTGAGCCGATCGTGTTGTTCACGGCTGTAGGATTGGCATGGCCGGTCGCGTTGTTGATGCCGCCGCGAAGGGCGAAGCGATAACCGTGGAACGTGAACATGCGCTCCAGGTGAACGTTCAAGTCGAAGTTGAATGGATAGCGG
>JAJFUV010000345.1 GCA_021372245.1 Terriglobales bacterium | reverse complement strand
GGGTGTGTTTTTCGCTATGAATGCCCAACTCTTCGCAGAGCTTCACCTTATTGCGGACATAAATCTCCGAGGCCGGATCGTGTCCGGCGAGGATCACTGCCAGGCCCGGCGCCCGCGACGACGCCGTCAGTTTCGCGGCGCGAGGCAGGCACTCCGCGATGATCTGATCGCGCACCAATTTACCATCCAGAACTCGTGCCATTTCATTAGCAGGATAGCATCCGGCGCATGCCGCGCTTTTGACAACGCTTGTCGCCGTGCTAAGATTGAACTGTAGTTGGGAGGTCGTCTAACGGTAAGACTGCAGACTCTGGATCTGCCTATCGGGGTTCGAGTCCCTGCCTCCCAGCCAAATCAATTCAACAGCTTGGCCGATTAATCCCCCCGATATTGCCTCCCCAGTTTTCCTTTTATCGAGAGTTAAACGGGCTCTACACCAATTGCGGGGGCAGACCCCGATCCCAGACCTTTCTAAGAACCTAACACCTGCACTCGCTGCCAGTAGTCCGTGGGTGCCGTATATCGAAACCCAGGACCCGCTTTCGATGGCCGGCGATCCGGGGAACAGCGGGAACCTGTGCGATCAGCGCGGGGAAGGCGGCCAGAAAGAGCAGTTCGCACACAAACGCTCGTTTCATAGCATCTCCAGAGGTAGAGCCCAGGACTGAGTTCGCTTTCGCGACAGCCTAAAGTGTACGGCAAACCGTGCTACCGGATACTGGTAGATTAGGTGGAGCAACCATGGTGCGGATCTTGCTTGCGGTCGTTGCATTCGCGGCAGCCTTCGGGCAGGTGAAGCCGGCGCCCACGATCAGTTCTTTGGAACGATCCGCAGGGCCATTCGTCGTCGGTGGACACTCCTATTGGGTGACCGTCCAGGTCAAGCAGTTGCCCGCAGGAAAGAACCCGGACCCCGATTTCCAGGAGACCGTTTCCGCCGTCCGGATACGAGACGAAGCGGGAAGGGCGATCTTCCAGCGGACCTTTCCGTATAGGGCGTCGGGCGACCGATTCGAGGAGACCACGGCCGTGCATTCAGAGATCCTCAAGGGCCGGACCGGCTCGGGGTTGCTGCTGACCTATGGAGTCGTGCCCTCAACGCCGCTGGGAGGGCAGTCCTGGCAGGTCTTTGGAGTTGTCGGCGGGAAGCTCAGGGCTTTCTCTGGCCCGATCTCGACTGAAGGAGAGCTTGCCGGTCAATCGTCCAGCACCCCGCCGCACACGGCATGGGACGAGTCCCTCAAGGCCGATGTGCTGAATTTCCGGGTCTGGACTGGCAATTTCTTCATAATCGTCCCGCTTCGTGTGGATTGGACGATGGGCTCCATCAGGCCGGCCTACCGTTGCTGGAAAATGGCCGGACACGGCCTGATTGAAGCGTGCCGATTTCGAGTCGAAGCCGAGAGGAGACCGGAAGAAGGACTGACCTTCGTGCGGTTGTTTCCGCAAGCCGGCGAGAAGGCCGGGATCCCTCTCCATGCAGTAATCAAGAAGGATTCTGCAGTCGAGTTCATCGAGGCCGAGGCGGCACTCCAGTGGGAGGAATCCGCAGAGGGAGTCGGACTCGGCGTCTCAGAGGACATCTGGCTTAAGGTGCGAATCGACGGCAAGGAAGGCTGGATTCATTCGCAGGAGGACTTCCAGGCAGTAGGCTTGCCTCAAGCTGGGTGAGTAGAAGGGGCGGACACCAGCACGAACGCGACGATGGTCATTCCTCGCAGCCCCAGGGCATCCAGTCCGGCAAGCAACTCAGCTTCGAGCCCCTCGGGATCGATGTCCACGGCGCATCGGATCTTCTCCTCGTCCGTGGCTCCGTCGTAACAAAGCTCGCAGGCGCCGAGGCTCCCTTCTCCCGTCCACATGACCGGGCCGAAGGTCCGGCAGGTAATGGGACGTGCACCATAGAGGTCACAGCAGCCGGTGTCCGGATCGAGCGCCGGGCAGGGGATGTCGTCCATCGCCTCGGGAAAGGCGTCCTCCTCGCTCAGTACACCGGTGACGGGGTCGCCCGGAAAGTTCGGAGTGATGGCGGCGACGTACTCAGCGGCACGGCGGCGGACCCTCTCCGCGCGAGGCGGGTCGGCGACAGAAAGCGTCCTCAAGCCTTCGCGCAACCGCAGGGCATCGAGTTGTGTGATCGCGAATGGTCCCTTGCAGCACTCGATGCAACCCGGCCGGCAGACGAGCCAATCGCCGCTGCGGCGCGACACCTCCGCCACGGCTTCGGCGATGTTCGCCAACAGCTGGCGGTCGCCAGCTTCGATCTGAATCACAGACTGCACGGGCATGCTCCAATTGTCGCCGCCGACCGGTCTCAGGCATGCGGCAGGTTCCCGACCGATCTTGGCTTCGTTTCACGGGCGCGGGTGGCTTGCCAGGCGTCGACCACTTCGCGCGGGAAGCCGGGGATCAGACGTTCCACGCGCGCCAGGATCTCCTTCACCACCTCGGGCTTTTCGGGAGCGACGTCGTAGCTTTCGTCGGGATCCAGTTCGAGGTCGTACAATTCGGGCGAGACGAGCGGCAGGTTCACGCGGCCGCCGGCGGGCGCTGGGCTGTACGCAAACGTGTTGTAACGAGCCAAGTGCAACTTCCAGCGGCCCCATCGCGCGCACTGCAGGTTCCAGTTATCGAAATAAAGCAGCGCTTCACGCTCAATCTGCTTCGCCTTGCCGGTGAGCAGCGGCCAAATGTCTATTCCATCGAGTGGATTGGCCGGCAGCACGGCGCCACACAACTTCGCCACCGTGGGGAGGATGTCCATGGTCGACGCCACTCCGTTCATGACCTGCCCGCGCGGAATGCGGCCTGGAAAACGCGCGATGAACGGCTCGCGGACGCCGCCTTCATAGGTCGAGCCCTTGCGCCCGCGCAAACGTCCCGGACTACCCAGGAACCACGGCCCGTTGTCAGAAGAGAACATAACCAGGGTGTTGTTGTCCAGGCCATTC
>JAJFUV010000015.1 GCA_021372245.1 Terriglobales bacterium | reverse complement strand
GTCGCGATAAGGCTTCTCGTACACAGGATCGCCTTCCCGCTGCACGACCTCGTGGTTGCCCACGGCCGTGTAATACGGCACACCGAGGCTGTCCAATATCTCGCGCGCACGGGGCAACTCTTCCCGAAGCCCGTCCAGGCTCTCGCCATGGATAAAATCGCCCGCGACCACCGCGAAATCCAGGCGCGGGAAAAAGTCCTGTTTGCGAATCCGCTCGAACAGCCACTCCGCGCGCCGGTTCGCTTCCGCATAGCCGTTCGCGGTGTTCGGCCCCATGAAGTGCACGTCGTTAATCTGGAGAAACCGGAACGCCGGCTGCGGCGCAACTCCGGCCAGGAATCCAGCGGCAATCGCTTCCCGGCGGCTGAGTTGGTTGCCCATAGATAAGGCCGCCTTCCAGTGTATGCCGGTGCCGTGATGCGAAGCTTGCGGTAGGCCTGTTAAGCTGGGATCAAAGCAGAGGAGGGGTTGTGGAACAAGTCACATCCAGCAGTCTGGCCGCGAAGTCTTGCGTCCCGTGCCGCGAAGGCGTGCCCGCACTGAAGGGCGACGCACTGTCAGATCTGGCCCGGCAGTTGCCCCAGTGGTACGTGATGGAAGAGCACCACTTGTGGCGCGCCTTCGTGTTCCCGGACTTCAAAACCGCGCTCGAGTTCGTGAATCACGCCGGTGCCATCGCCAAGGCCGAGGGACACCATCCGGATCTGACATTGAGCTGGGGCCGCGTGGAGGCAAAGATCTACACGCACAAGATCGACGGGCTGAGTGAGAGCGATTTTGTCCTTGCGGCCAAGCTCGACCGGGCATACGCCGATCGAGCCTGACCGCCACACTCGCGGGAATCAGTTTTTCGGAACTGAGATGGTGATGTTGCGGAACTGTAGACCACCCGTGTGATCGCCTTGGATGTAGAAAGGACCCGGCTCGGCCTCGTTCGCGTCCAACGCGCCGCCGGTGATGCCCTCGATTTCCTGCGAGTCGATGGCCTTCACGCCGTTGCGGACCACCGTGAGCGTGCGTCCCACCAGCGTGACGTCGAACGTCTCCCACTGGCCCGGCGTGCGCGGCAGGTCCGGCTTCGGAGCGATTCGGCCGTAAATGGAACCGATACGCCGCTCCGGAGGATTCGCCGTCAAGGGTTCGTATTCAAGCTGGATTTCGTAACGGCCTCGCAGATAGAAGCCGCTGTTGCCCCGATCCGGGCAGTTCACTTCGAAGTGCAGCCGGAAATCACCGAACTTGCGGACCGACTTCAGGTTCGCGCCATGCTCCAGGTTCACGAGCAGTCCGTCTTTCACTCCCCAGTGGCTCTTGCTTGGATCTCCGATCGGCTCCCAGCCGTCGAGATTCCTGCCATTGAACAACGGCTCGGGATCCGTCCAGGCCTGCGGGACGGGGTGGTTCAACTCCGGTGCGCGGACACCCGTTAACTGCGTGCTCTCTCTCCCACGCTTCTGAACGCCGGTGAGCTGATTGCCGTTCGCGGTCAACTCCCACTTGAGCGCCGGGCGCTTCTTGGACTTCTTCGCAAGATTAAGCTTCAACTTCGAGCCCTTCAGCTTGAAGTCCTTCACCTGGTAAACATTGCCGCCGGTAGGCTGGAACCACACTTCCAGCGCGCCGCTCTTTTCGGCAACGCCCAACCAACTTGCCCGCGTGCCGTTGGCCGTGACTATGTTGAAATCCCAACGGCCCACGAACGGATTGGCCTGGGCGTGGACCATGGCGGGCGCCATGAGTGCCGCAATCAATGAAGTACGAATCAAAAATCGAACCATGCTGGCAGTTTAGTACAATCGCGGAGTCTGGAGATACCAATCATGCGGACATACACAATCCTTGTAACACTCGCGCTGGCCTCCGCCTCGTGCGCGTTCACGCAGAACACCAAATTGCGCGTCATCGCCTTTGGAGCGCACCCGGACGACGCGGAAATCCGCGCCGGCGGAGTAGCCGCCAAGTTTGCCGCCAAGGGCCACATGGTGAAGTTCGTCTCAGTGACCAATGGCGACGCCGGGCACTGTGAGATGGGCGGTGGAGCGCTGGCCAAGCGCCGCCGCGCTGAAGCGCAACAAGCGGCGCGCCATCTCGGCATCGCAGAATATGAAGTGTTCGACAACCACGATGGCGAACTCGTGCCGTCGCTGGAGGTGCGGAAACAGGTGATCCGCGCCATCCGCTTGTGGAACGCCGAGATCGTGCTCTCGCCTCGCCCATACGACTATCATCCCGACCACCGCTATACAAGCATCCTGGTGCAGGACGCCGCATTCATGGTGCAAATCCCCATGGTGGTCACCGACGCGCCTCCGCTCAAGCGCAACCCCGTTTTCCTATATTTTGAAGACGGTTTCCGCAAGCCGCAGCCCTTCGCGCCGGACATTGCCATCGATGTCGACGACGTCTGGCAGAAGAAGCTGGACGCGTACGATGCCGAACCGTCGCAGTTCTATGAAGCGCAACCCAAGTGCTGGGGCGGAGGCATCGAGGTACCCACGCACCCCGCCGAACGCCGTAGATGGCTCGAGAACAGGCGCAGTGCCCCGCTGACACCCGAAGTGCGCAGCGTGCTCCAGCGGTGGTACGGACCTGAACGCGCAGGCAAGACCGCCCACGCCGAAGCGTTCGAACTCTGCGAGTATGGCCGCCGCGCGTCCGCTGCCGAGTTGAAGAAGCTGTTCCCGTTCTTCGACTGATGCGCTACTTCACCGCTGTCGCCTTAAAGAACGTGTAGCAGAAAGTGCCGTCGACGGCAGTGGCGCGATAGAGATCCGCGATGCCTTGCTCCCAAACGTCCGCGTCGACGAGTCCGGCGGAGATGGCAGCGTCGCGCACGCCCTCCACCATGGCGATGAACGTGTTCTTGGAGAATCCCTCCACCAGGTGGGGACGGCTGGAGTCGACGTAAACCATGCGCGGGCTTACCTGAACCTTGCGGTAGCCCGCTTCCACCAGCAGTGGATGTAGACGCCGGCCAATCAGGGCGTCACCGCCGGCGCGCGCCTGGATTTCGATCAGGCACTCGACGGCACGCGAAGCTGCCGGTGTCTGCGGATAGCAGTACCACGAGCCGTGATCGCCTTCAATCACCGTCAGCGAGCCGCCCGGGCGCAGGACACGTTTCAGAGCCACCAGCGCTTCGACCGGATTTGACAGGTGCTCCAATACGAAGCACACGAAGACGTGGTCGAAATTCTCATTTTCAAAAGGCGGGCGGTAGACGTCGGCAACTCCGAAGACAACATTCCGGCCCCCGGCCTCCTCAACGCGACGTCGCGCCAGTCCGAGCGATTCCACCGATACGTCCACTGACACGATGCGTGCCTCGGGGCTGTTCGCTGCGAGCAACACTGTCTGCGCACCTGTGCCGCATCCGCATTCGAGCACCCGATCGCCGGCCGCGTAAGCTGTGTCATGGTGGAGCAGTTCACTCAGCGTGGATGCCTGATCTGCTAGACGCGTGCTCTCACGCGCCGAATAACCATGCACGTAGTTGGGATCCGCCATTCAGATCTCAGTGTCCCACACCGCCGTCGTGCAGCTACTGCACCTTGACAATGCCCGGCGAAATCGTGGGAAATCTTTGCATGACGGCTGGTTCGTGCCCGGGAAGGATGAATTTGGGGCTGGCGGCGAGTTTCCTCATGCGTTCGATTGCGCGGAGGTTTGACGCTGGATCCAGGGTCACCAAGTTCGGCGTCCCCTCGATGATGTACTCGTCCAGATAGGCGTCGTCGCCCGCCAGTACGACCGTTCCCTTGGCGGTCTCAACCGTGACGTTCTGCGATGCGTAGGTGTGCTTGCCGCCCGTGTAACACTTGATGCCGGGCATGATTTCCCGTGCGTCGCCGTCAATCAGCGCCACACGTCCCTGGGTGTTGAGCCGGACCAACTCGATTACGTGCTCCGGATCGACGCCGAACTTGTGACCGCCCTTTTGCCAGGCTTGGGTGGCATGGTAGGCGAGCTCGTCCTTCTGTATCCAGACACGAGCTTTGGGAAACAGATCGATGCCGTCAATGTGATCGAAATGGAAATGCGTCACGATGAGGTCGGTAATGTCGCCAGGCTCCAGGCTGAGTAGCCGCAGCCTCTCCGTGGGCCGGACAAGCTCCGATGTCTTGAACACACCGAGGAACCGCTCGTGGTAGTAGCCTGCATCGACCAGGATATTGCGGCCATTGCCGCGGATGAGCCAGACCATGAGCGCCGTTCCAGCCTTGGAATCCGGATGCGCTTTGCTCAACGAAAAGGCCGGCACGGTCCCGTACCGGATCGCGAAGACCTCGTAGGGACTGAAGGCGGGCTTGGGCGCCTGCGCGAAACAGGCAAGAGTAAGGAGTATCCAGAGCGCTGCGGCGATCGACTTCTCCATTGTCCGATCTCCTCTCACAGGCAGTATAGATGCTATTGGGCGATTTCAGCCGGCAAACCGCGCTGGATCCAACCGAGCACCGTGGCGCGGCCGTACCGGACTGCTAATTCTTTCACGCGGCCCCGATCCTCGGCCAGGTAGACCACTACACTTTCGCGAAACCACACTGGCAACCGTGGTGATGCATTGGTTTCCACCACCACGTGTAGCAACTCGTGCAGCAGCGTGCGCTCCAGGGTCCCCCGCGCGCGCAACACGCCCGGCGGCTGGAGTCTGACCACGCGTCCGCGCGTTGAACCGGCCACCAACCCGCTCTGGCCGGTCGCATCCCGGAACGCCGCCACCGTCGGGAACAGCCGGATGCGCGGCACGCCTTGAGTGCGCAATCCGGCGCGGCGTTCGGCCTCCTCAAGCACGCGCTCGCATTGCGCGACCAGCGCTGCATCGGCCGATGGTTGTGTGGTCCACACCTCCAAGCGTTCCCCGCCCAACCGCGTCCATTCGAGGCCCTGCGCGGTCACGCCAGTGCGCGTAGACGGGTAGTAAAAGCTCAGGATCTCGCGGTAACTGCGCCCCTCGGCAGCCATCCGTGCCGCCCCATGCTGGCACAGTCCGACGCCGTGCCCGGAACCGTACCCGTGAAACCGAAATCCCCCGGACGAGGCGGCAACCTCGTACGCCGCGCTGCGCACGAGATGCCAGCCCAACACACGTCCGACGGCGAAATGCAGCTCGGGCGCCGATATTCGCCGTCCTGAGACATCCAGCCACGCGACGCGACCGGAAGCCGTGCGTTCGGTCACGCGTATGCTCCCGGCGGTCATTCCAAAGGTGCGCGCCAGGTCATTCGAAGAGATCTCCGAACTCCACTCCATACGCCCGTGCGACACGCAGTAGGGATCGGTGAGACGCCGCAAGTAAGGTGCTGCGGACTCCGGGAACACAGCCGCCGCATCCTCGGTCTGGCCGCCACAATCCTGATGGTAGAAAGCCGCCGCAGGCTGTCCCCGAAACCACAGCACTTCGCCCTCGGTGGCTTCCGCCGCCTCGCGCACGCGCGCATCCAGCGCGGCCAGCCGCAGGTCCTGGCAGTGCGTGGTATCGCAGAAATCGAATTCTTCCGCACGATGCCTGGAGCGAAAATGCACAGCGTAGCTCCGGGAAGCGACGGCCAGCGCCCGCAACGCCTGCGGTTCCCGTATGCCCGCGGCTTCCCCCGCAAGCACAGCGGCCACGTACTCTTCGAGTGTCATCGACTTCACCCGGCGCTCCGACGGGTGCAGCCAGCTGAGGCACACTTTCACCCTACCGTCTGAGGGCGACCGCGCGCGCCGCAGTGCATCGAATACCGCAGCCGCCACCGGGGCCGCGTCGCCGCCTCCGCTGCCGCGCTCCAGAAACACCACCACGACATGCGCCGGGTGCGACGCTGGAGCGTATCCGGCAAACCAGGCATGGTGGACGCCGGAAGGTGAGGAGGCGGTGCCTGTCTTCCCCGCTACGTCGAGTCCGGCCACTGCCGCCCGCTGCGCGGTGCCGAACCGCACCGCGGCTTCCAGACCTTCAAACAGAGGAGCCAGCACGGCATCGCCCGCCGCCCGGCGTAGCGCGAGTTTGCGATAGGCCGCGGCCATCCCGAGCGGCGTGACCAACACGTCAGCCTCCCCCACGGCCTGCAGGGCGCGTTCCTCCGCGCTGTCGGCTTCACGCACCACGCCGTTCGCCTCGTCCTCCGCCAACCGGGTGCGCGACGCCAGGCCGAACCGGCGCAGCGCAGCCGCCAGTTCCGAACTCGCCAGCCGCGCCGAAGCTTCCACGAAGAACGAATTGCAGGAGTAAGCCAGCGCAGCCGGCGGATCGAATGGCGCAGTCGCCTGAGGGTGTGTGCAATCGAGCGGGCGCCCCGCAATGCGCACCTCGCGGCGGCACATCAGGGTGGTGTCCTTCTTCAAACGCCCGCTTTCAAGCAGGGCTGCCAGCGTGAAAGGTTTGACGGCCGAACCGGGCGCGGCCAGGCGCCGCGCGGCCACCTCCAGACGGTACGCCGCCACCAGGCGTCCGCTAGCGGCCGCCAGCACCACTACCGCGCCCTGCCGCCCCGCCATGGCCCGGTCCACCGCGTCCTGAACCGGCGCGGCCGTGACAGCCAGGAGCAGGGCCGCCAGCATCATTGCTCGCGCTTCACTCCGAACAGTTTGAAGTACTTCTCGGGCAAGCGCATGGGACGCATGTCGAGGCCGCAGAAGATGTGCCGCGTTGTGGCCGTCGAGAGCTTGCGTCCATCCCCGGCTCGCCGTAGCTCGTAACTGAAACGCACGCCGCGGGTTGTAGCTTTCTCGACCCAGGCCTTCACGATGACTTCATCGTCGTAGCGCGCCGGATGCAGGTAGCGGCAGTTGACCTCCACCACGGCAAGCAGTAAGCCGTCTTCCCGTTCCATATCGGTGTAGGAGAATCCCAGGGACCGGCACAGCTCCACCCGGCCCACTTCCATCCAAATCAGGTAGTTCGAATGGTAGACCACGCCCATCTGATCGGTCTCCGCGTAACGTACCCTCACCGTGGTTTCGTGTGAACGTATCATCGGGGACGATTATAGCGAACTGAAACAGATTCCCCCTTCCAAGCGTCTGCTAGTATGGCTGGAGAGTGACAATCACTATCCTGTTTTTCGGTTTTCTGCGGGATATTGTCGGGGCGTGCGAGGTGCGCATGGAGGTGGAGCCGGGCGCCACGCTGGGCAGCGTCTTCGACCATTTTGCAAGGCTCTATCCGCAGTTGGAACAGCGGCGTTCGAGCGTCATGCTGGCACGCAATCAGCAATTCGGCTCCCCACCGGCCGAGCTTAAGCCCGGCGACGAGGTAGCGTTTCTGCCCCCGGTGAGTGGAGGTGCGCCCGAGTATACGCGAGTCATTGAAGACGGGACGCGCGGCTTCTTCGCGCTCACGCGTACAAAAATTGACACGGCGAGTGTAGCCCGGCGTGTGCTCCAGCCGCGCGATGGCGCATTGGTCACTTTCGAAGGCGTGGCGAGGGACAACAGCGCCGGCCGCAAGACGCTTTATCTCGAATACGATGGCTACGAGGCCATGGCGATAAAGGTCCTAGCCGAACTCGGCGCCGAGATCGCCGGAGCCCACGATTTGACCGGCATAGCCATGGTACACAGGCTGGGACGCATCGAGATTAGCGAGGCGAGTGTTGTCATCGCCGTGAGCGCGCCACACCGCGAGGCGGCCTTCGACGCCGCACGCGAAGGAATCGACCGCCTGAAGAAACGGGTCCCCATCTGGAAGAAGGAGTATTTCGTGGACGGCGAAGTATGGGTGGAGGGCGAGTGGGAGACACCGCGAAAAGGCGCGGGATGAAGAGCGTGTTCGTATTACTGGCCCTGGCGCTGGCCGCGATGGCCCAGCCACCCGAGGATGCACCTTTTTTCAAGGTCGACGTGCGCCTGGTGCGCGTCTTGACCACAGTGAAGGACTCCGCGGGCCAACCGGTGGGCACGCTTCAAAAGGAAGAATTCCAGATCATCGACAATGGCGTGCCACAGGAACTGGCCGTATTCGATCGCTATACTGAGCAGCCGCTGTCGGTATCGTTGCTGGTGGACACCAGCGCATCCACGGCGAGGGAACTGCGCTACGAGTTGGATTCGGCCCTGCGCTTCGTGAAGTCGCTGTTCGGAGAGGGCAATCCCGAAGACGCGCTGTCGCTGTATAGCTTCAATTACGCCGTTACGCTGCAATCCAGTTTCACGCGCCGCGCCGCGCGCATCGAGCAGGAGCTGAAGAGCCTTCGCCCGACCGGCGGCACCTCGCTCTACGACGCCATCTACTGGGCTTCACAGAATCTGGAGGACCGGCCGGGACGGCACGCAATGATTATCGTCACCGACGGTGGAGACACCACTTCGGTCAAGAATTTCAACCAGGCGCTCGAGGCGGCGCATCTGGCCGATGCTGTCATCTACTCGATTCTGGTGATGCCCATCACCAATGATGCCGGACGCAACATCGGCGGGGAGAACGCCCTCGCCACCATGGCGGCCCGCACCGGCGGACGTGTGTTCGCCCCCAGCGTCGGCCCGGCCCTCGATGACGCTTTCTCGGAAATCCTGCGCGATCTGCGCACCCAGTACCTGTTGGGCTTTTATCCGAAGAACGTGCCTCCCTCGAAAGATCGCTTTCACCACTTGGAAATCAAGCTCAAGCGTCCAGGATTGCAGGTACAGGCGCGTAATGGCTATTATGGGGATTCAGCCACTTCAACGGGCTCATGGGAACCGCAGCGCGGCCCCAAGCGCAGCGATCGGCCTTAATATGCCAGAACCGGCAGGAAATCGAGCGGGCATCAAGCCCCAGAACAAGGACAAGAAGGCCAAGTCCCGGCCGACGGAACAGACCTTCGAGGAACCCAGGTATCTCAAGTACTTGATTGAGAACGACATTCCGGTGTGCGTGCGCCTGGAGACCAACGAAGACTTCTGCGGCACCATCGAGTACTACGACAGCACCTTCATCCGGCTCACGCGTGAGGGCGAGCCGAATCTTTTCATCTTCAAGCACGAAATCAAGTACCTCTACGAAAAGCCCTGAAGGCGTTTCACAACCAGCATGGCAAGCTTTCTTGAAACCAGCGTGGATATTGCACGCGAAGCCGGCGCCCTGGTGGCGCAGCACTTCGCCCGCCACATTCCCTACGAATTGAAAGGCGAACACGATCTGGTGACCGCCGCCGACCGCGCCAGCGAGCGCTTTGTGGTCGAACGGCTGCGTGCGCACTTCCCCACCCACACCATCGTGGCAGAAGAGGGCGGCGGCGTGGACGGCTCCTCCGAATACCGCTGGTACGTCGATCCGCTCGACGGCACCACCAACTTCGCGCACGGCCTGCCGCATTACAACGTGACGCTCGGACTGGAGCGCGCCGGGGAGATGATCGCCGGCGTAATCTACGATCCCATGCGGAACGAAATGTTCGCGGCCGAACGCGGCGGCGGCGCATTTCTGAACAGCCACCGCATTCACACTTCGGCAGTAAAGCGCGTCTCCGAGAGCCTCCTCTCGACCGGATTCCCCAACCGCAACCGGCCTGCGAACAAGAACGTGCACTTCTACTACCAGCTCGCGATGGCCAGCCACGGCATACGCCGCGCCGGCTCAGCGGCCCTCGATGCGGCTTGGGTCGCCTGCGGGCGCCTGGAAGCCTTCTGGGAGTTCGGCCTGAAGCCCTGGGATATGGCGGCGGGCGTCATCATCGTCCAGGAAGCCGGCGGGCGCGTCTCCGACATGCGTGGCGGCCCGGTAAAGATCGGCGGCGTCCACGTCCTCATGGACAACGGCAGCATCCACGACGAGATGCTCGCCTGGTTCGCCGACATCTTCGCCGGCAAGTACAAGATACCGATCCCGGCGATTGAGTAACGGCGCACATTTCACTCGTACTCCACGATCCTCATCGTGAAGGTGTCGAAGGGCGGCACCCGGAACGACGCCCGTCCGTCCGCGACCTCGAACGGCACGTGAGTTTGATCGGGCAGCTGCAGAACGCGCCGCGCGTGCCTTCCTGGTGGAGTTTTCACGCGAACGCCGGCGCACACGGGCACCTGGGGGAGTTGCCGCTGCAGGTTCAACAAGCCAATCAGCAGGCGCTTCTTTCCGGTTGATGAAAGAGCGTTGCCTCGACAGCCGGGTGCGTATCCACTTCGAGATGGTAGGGGCGCTGCAAGATCCGGTCGAGCAGTGCGAGGAACAGTTTCGCGTTCACAGCTTCGCTGGATGACTCAACCGGAGCGGCAACCCAGACGGTTCTGCCCTTAACGACGACAGCGGGATCCGTGCCGGCCGTGAGCGCCGGAGGATTACTGTGGATGGCGGCGAACCGGCTACCGATGACACGACCCACGGCCGGATCGACGAACGGAAGTGTGACGGTAGCCGGCACCTCGGTCCCAGGCTGCGCCTTAACCTGGATCATGG
>JAJFUV010000321.1 GCA_021372245.1 Terriglobales bacterium | reverse complement strand
AGCTGCTCCGCCGGGATGGCGCGGATGAAGTGGAGTTCATCACGATCATGCGCTTCGACACCATCGCCTCCGTTCAGGAGTTTGCGGGCGCCGATTACGAGGCCGCCGTCGTGCCCGCGGCGGCCCAGGCCGTGTTGTCGCGCTTCGACGCCCGGTCGCAACACTACGACCTGAGAACAGCCAGAGCCGCACTCTAACAGGCGCCACCCCAAAACACAACGCCCCACCCTGTGAGGTGTTCACGGGGTGGGGCGCTGCTATCTGAATGCCTGTTAACTTACCAGGCCCGGTAGGCGCTTTCACTGACTGTCGGCTGATTCACTTTGCAGCCAACGGCCGAACGGAATCGGTCCGCCGCTCTGATCAATTCGTGTGCGTGGCGAAACTTTTGCTAAGTGCGGACTCATTGTCGAGATTCTTCATCAGCGTACATTTCGCGGGATCGTTGGTCAATGACGTAGGAACCCCACACGAGTTCATGCTATACGGGGCCTATCGTGCTCACTGCACCGCGGAAACAATAGCGTCTCAAAATGTTCAGACTTGACGTCAACCTGCCGATGCGTATAGAGTGATGATTCCGGCTAGGAGTGGAGGGTTATGAGCGACGATCGAAGTCCCACGCACGTACTAGGTTGGCTGACTACATCCGCTAACTACACAGTGATCACGTCCTTCGCTCCCCCTGAGCATCGATCACAGACGCGGGTCCGGCAAGTGAAGGTTGGACATAGAACGACCGTTGACGGAAGAGTGGATACTTCGTCAGCCGCGTCGTGCACGCGCAAAGATCTCGTCAAATCGGCGTGACCGAACGCCCTCGAATCGCACCGTTTCGATCTTCGCCAGTTCCAATCTGGGGACAGCTCGCACGTCGGGATATGGTTCGTTGAACACTATGGAACGGATTCCCGCGAGTATGATCTTCTCAGTGCATTGAAAGCACGGGAAGGTTGTCGTATAGAGTGTCGCGCCGCGACTTCGCCGTCCAGCAGCGAACAACGCTGCAACTTCCGCGTGGATGGCCGTGCACAGTGTCATCGCTCGTTCTGACCAGAAGTACTTCTCTAGATCGTTCTTACACGTTTGACACTCCCATCGGGGTTCGGTGTTCCGGTCCCAGAGGAGCTTACTTCCGCATATCGGGCAAAGGATACCGTTTGCCACAAAAGATGTGTGGGCGTCCTCACGAACCTTGTCCCGGTGACAGGTCCCCCTCTTCCCTCGCACAGCATCCGCTCCATATTGACTTTCCTCGACGCAAGGCTTGGTCGGAGCTGGATTCTCGTTGAACCCCTGTCCGACAATGTCCCCCATTTCACCTGGAGCGGCTGCCACAATTACTGCACCTACCTGTCGCTTCAGGCATTTCGAACCGTGCGCGGCGGAATAAGCAAGATTCATGAATATTTCAGATGGCGCTGCGTACCGCGGTGTCCGGCCCGTGACGAGATCGATATAATCTGGTACTTTTTGCCGCAGCGCAGCCGTACCTGCGCCGTCGGTATTATTGATCAATACGTCCGCCTGATCCACACAAAGCTGTACCTGCTGTCCATAGGCGAATTCTTCGTCGCGATCATGCTCATCGTCCTTACGAAACTCCTCTAGCCCCATTCCGACTCGCTCATAAATATGACGCAGGCGCAACCACCGCTCGGATGTGGGGCATTCGAGAGCAAATAAAAAGAAGCCGGTACCATACCGGTCGCGAAAGTAATCCGTTTCCCCCATGTTCCGAATACCGTCAATGACTAGATGTGCGTCTCCATCCTGCGGCTCAAGACGCGCGATGGCTCTTTCTGCGAGTATCCCAGCGTCAGAAGCCCGTCTACGAATCTGGTCACCAAGCGACTGTAAATCCGACCGTTTTGGGGCAGTTTCGGGATGCAGTCTGTTCCACTCGTCGCGAATCACGTTGGAAAGGCGCACGACAGTAAATCCGCACCGCTCTTCCAAGACCTTTGCGGTTTCTGAGCATCCGGATCCGAAAGGGCCAGTGAGTCCAATAACAAGTGGTGGCATAAAGGAATTATATAAGCATGCACAGCCCCTTGGACGTCGGGCGGTAGCTGCGAGACTGCAATGTGCGAATGTCGTATTGGGGCAATAAGCAAGCTGTTGACTCGATCATCGCCGGAAGTTTGTGGATCTGTTTTGACGATATACTTGTTCTCCTTTGCTGCAATCCCGCCCGCTGGACGACGTTGCGGAAATCTGTGGCGGTCCCAATCGACATGCGAAGTCCTCCGGCTCACGAAGAGCAGATTTTGCACACGAAGTGTCGGCTGTATCCGCTAGAATGATGGCAAGGTTAGCCATAACTATATGCTACGCGGAGCAACGGCACAGACAAATCGTCCTATCCTGCGGCGCCTGATCGCGCCCTGCTCCACCTACGATCTGGAGAATCCAGAAGAAGTAGTCGATGTCGGCGCGATAATTCGCGATTTGATACTGTTTGACACCGTTATCCTTAAGTCCAGCCGAATGAGGGAGTTTCCTTCCCTGATTGCGGCATTCGGAATTGAGGGGATGACGGCGCTTTTGAAGAGTGGGCGCTTACGGATACATTGTCAGGCTGTTTCGATTGGGCAAACGGGTCAGGCGGGAATCCTGGAGGCACGTGCTCTCCGTGGAACATTGCCACTTGGGTCATATTCGTTTTCCGTCATTCGCATTGCCGACACCAGGCAATATCTCCACACCTGCCTGCAGGAACTTCACAAGACAAGAGCCTCTCTCAAAGAGATCATAAAACTGAAGCGAGAAGTTGTGGATGCTCTTGTGCCGTGGCCGAATGACGCTGGCAAGCAGGCTGTCAGCCAACTCACAATGGATCTTCGGGCGAACTCCCCGATTGTCTCTTCCGCCGTGGAGTTGGCATTTCGAAAAGAATACAGGATCACTGGTCTTGCGCAACCCTTAGCACTTCGTGTAGAGGAGGTGGCACAAGGCGATTTTCGGGTGCATACAAACTTGCGAACGCTCGGATTCGACGAGTTAGCAGCACACAAGATGGTTGAACGAGGACTATTAGGTCTAGGTGGACTCAACCATCGAGTTGAAGAGATGCAGACCCACGCGGCGGTATCGGGGTTTATTGACGGTGAATGCCCACTCTTCGAGGCCCGGCTAGGTTTCTTGCTAAAGGAAATCGCTCCAAGTGCGCAGTGGGAGAATTTTCAACGAGTGGTTGAAATCGCGGGCCTGCCCGAGTTTATCCCTTCCATAGACCGCATCGACGCTGTGCGGTTATTGGAGGTCCTAGACACAAGAGAGTGCCGGGAGTTTCGGGAATGGGTTGGGACATTAGGAAAGGCGACAGACCCCGAAATCAAGCAGCGCGTCAGAAGCCTGCGAGCCCGAGTCGGCGCTGTGCTGCACACTGGTGTTGGGAGGAGTCTGCGATTCATCGTGTCAACGGGTCTCGGCGCTATCCACCCTCTGGGGACGGTAGCAGGTGCGGTCGCTAGTGCGGTGGATTCGTTCCTGATAGACCAGATTTTGCCGAGCTCTGGCATCCACACTTTCGTAAATCAGATGTATCCCTCGATCTTCGTCGCAAAGTCCGATATTGACTAACAACTGATCGAAGGCCAGATCGTGACAGGCTCTGTAGTTGGGAGCGTGTAAGCTCGTCCCGGCCAGTCGGCCTCTCGCCACCCGACAACACAACGCCCCGCCCCGTGCGGTGTTCACGAGAAGGGGCGTTGTTTTCCGAATGCCTGTAGTCTTACCAGACCCGGCAGGCGTTTCCACTGACCATGGGCTGGTTTACCTTGCAGCCGAAGGCCGAGCGGAACTCGGGCATGTTCACCATTACGCCGTTCACTCTCCATTGGCCCGGTGAGTGCGGGTCGAGGATGGCGCGCAGGCGTGCGGCCTGCTCGGTGCGGTTCTGACACCAGACCTGCGCCCAGCCGAGGAAGATGCGCTGCTCGGGTGTGAAGCCGTCGATCTGCTTCGTCTTCTTGCCGGCCAGGGTCTGCAATAAGGCCATGTAGGCGATGCGCAGGCCGCCGTTGTCGGCGATGTTCTCGCCCAGGGTCAGCTTGCCGTTCAGCTTCACGTCGCCCACGGCGTTGAACTGCCCGTATTGCTTCACGAAGCAATCGGCCCGCTTTTCGAATTCCTTGCCGTCCTGCTCGGTCCACCAGTCGCGCATGTTGCCCTTGAGGTCGAACTGACGGCCCTGATCGTCGAAGCCGTGCGTCAATTCGTGACCGATAACGGCGCCGATGCCGCCGAAATTCACGGCGTCGTCCATGTTGTTGTCATAGAACGGCGGCTGCAGGATGCCGGCGGGGAAGTTGATGCCGTTCATCTGCGGATCGTAGTAGGCGTTGACGGTGGGCGGGCTCATGTACCACTCGAGCGGATCCACGGGCTTGCCGATCTTCGCGAGCTGGCGGCGGTATTCGAAAGCGCGGGCGCGCGCGAAATTGCCCAGGGCGTCGCCGCGCGTGATCTTCAGTGCGCTGTAGTCGCGCCACTTTTCGGGATAGCCAATCTTGTTGGTGATGGCGGCCAGTTTCACGTGTGCCTGTTTCTTGGTTTCGGCCGTCATCCAGGGCAGCTCGTCGATGTCCTTCCCCAACGCCGTTTCCAGCGCCACCACCATCTGGTGCGTGCGCTCCTTGCCCTTGGCGCCGAAAGTGCGTTCGACGTACTGGCGGCCCAGCGCTTCGCCCAGCGCCTGGTCCACGTTCTCCACGCAGCGCTTCCAGCGCGGCTGGATTTCCTTGGCGCCGGAGAGCGTCTTGCCGTAGAAATTGAAGTCCTCGGCGACGAAGGCCTCCGGCAACATGTCGGCCTCGGCATGGACCATGTGCCAGGTCAGGTATGTCTTCCAATCCTCCAGGCTGCGTGCGTTGAGGACCTTGTCCATGTTGCGGAAAAACTCCGGTTCGGCGACATTGAGGCTCTTCACCGTCCCGGCTCCGGCGCCCGCGAAGTACTTGGGCCAGTCAACGGTAGGGCTGATGGACGCCAGTTCCGCCACGCCCATCCTGTGGTAGACGTTGACCGGTTCGCGGCGCTTCACACGTTCCAGGGCGCCTTTGGCGAGTTCGGTTTCAATCTCCATGACGACCTTCGCCTTGGCCGCCGCAATTTCCATCTTGTCGCCGAGCAGGACGAACATCCGCGCGACGTGCTCCTGGTATTGCTTGCGCAGACCCACGCTGCGGGCGTCGTCCTTGAGATAGTAATCGCGGTCGGGCATGCCCATGCCGCCCTGTTGCACTTCCGCGATCACCTGGCTGGAGTCCTTGTAATCCTGGGTCGAGCCGAACCCGAACAGCGGACGGTAGCCCAGGCTGTGCTCATAGGCGATCTCGGCCAGCACTGCCTGCTCGTCCTCTAGCGCGACGATGCGATCCAGCGCCGGCTTGATCGGGGCAGTCCCTTTACTCTCAATTCCCTTCTCGTCCATGCAGGCCGCATAAGCGTCGCCGATCTGTGTGCCAGCAGGGCTTTGTTCCAGAATGTTGCGCAGAACGCTCAGGTTGCGCTCCCGCAGTTCATCGAAACGGCCCCAGATGGCCCTGTCGGCCGGAATCGGGTTGTTCTTCATCCAGGTGCCGCAGGCGTAAGTGTAGAAATCCGTACACGGATCGACGCTCTTATCCATGGCGCCGATGTCGAAGCCGGGTGTGGCACTCTTCCCGGCATTCGTGGAGGCGGGTGGCTCAGCGGACAGAAGTACGGCGCCGAGCAGAATTGAGCTCAAGAGTTTGATGGATTTCATCTTGTTGGAGACCCTTACATTTACTGTATCATCGGGAAGTCGAGCCCAATTCGCCATGAAACGACGAACCTTCTTAGCCACGTCCGCGGCCCCGCTGATGGCCATGCAAGCTACCCGGAAGTACCGTACCGCGCTGATAGGCACGGGGTGGTGGGGAATGAACATCCTGCGCACCGCCATGGCTGCCGGTGAATCGAAAGTTGTCGCGCTGTGCGACGTGGACCGGAACCAGCTCGACCCGGCGGCGGAGGAGGTCGCGCGGCTGAGCGGCGATGCGCCGAAGAAATACGGCGACTATCGCGAGATGCTCCACGTGGAGAAGCCGGAGATCTGCATCGTGGCGACGCCGGATCACTGGCACCCGCTGGCGATGATCGCCGCCGTGCGCGCCGGGGCGCACGTTTACGTTGAGAAGCCCATCTCGCACACTTTGTTGGAAGGCCGCGCCATGGTGAAGGCCACGCGAGACGCGAACCGCGTGGTACAGGTGGGCTTGCACCGGCGCGTCTCGCCGCACAACAAGTCCGCCATGGAGTTTCTGAAATCCGGAAAGGCGGGCAAGATCGGCATGGTCCGCGCCTTCGTGCATTACCCGGGCGGGGCTGGCACGCGCACGCCGGACTCGGAGCCGCCTGCCGGCCTCGATTGGAATTTCTGGTGCGGCCCCGCACCCTTGAAACCTTTCAACAAGGCGATCCACCCGAAAGGGTTCCGCGCCTACCTGGACTATGCCAACGGCACCCTGGGCGATTGGGGCGTGCACTGGATGGACCAGATCCTCTGGTGGACCGAGGAGAAGTACCCGCGCCGAGTCTTCTCCACCGCCGCGCGCCACATCAGGACCGACCAGACCGACGCGCCGGACACGCAGGTAGCCAGCTTCGAATTCGAGAGCTTCACCGCGGTCTGGGAGCACCGGCAGTACGCCGGCAACGAAGCTGAGAAGACCAACATCGGCTGCTACTTCTATGGCACCGAGGGCACTCTCCACCTGGGCTGGCTCGATGGGTGGACGTTCTACCCTTCCGATCGCAACAAGCAGGTGCTGCA
>JAJFUV010000288.1 GCA_021372245.1 Terriglobales bacterium | reverse complement strand
GGCAGGCTCTGGAGTTCTGCCACGCGCGACTTCGGCGCTGCAACGAACACCGCGTTCGCGAGCGTAGAGACGCGGCTGGTCGCCGTGATACCCCTGCCGGCCAGTTCGCGCACGAGCGATTGCTGGCGCGCTTCAACCTGCTGCGCATACTGCATGGCGGCAGCGGTTCGCAGCGTGTTGTGGCCGGTAATCTGCGAAGAAACCGGCGGATCTTCCAGGATCAGAGCGTAGCGGCCGGCCGCATACTGCGCCATGAGTGTTGACGTCGCGGCAAGCGCGAGCGCTATTGTTAAGCAAGTTAAGCGAGTCCAACGACTTGTCACAAAAATTGAGACGTAGCGCGACAAATTGGCGTTACGGTGGGGGCGAATTGATCGCATCGAGTCTATTGTAACGGGAATAACTCCTGCCTTAATCTCCTGTGGCCTGCAGTATGATTGGATATGTCCCGTTCGCTCCACTTCGCCTGCCAGCAAGGCTGCATCGATTGCTGTGACACGCGAGGCTACGTGTATTTGACCGGTGAGGACTTGCGAAGCGCTGCGCACTTTATCTCGCTGACTGCGGAGGAGTTCGAACGCCGGTACGTTTACCGGACCCGGCACTTGCTGCGGTTGCGCAAGCCGCCGGACAGGCAGTGCCCATTCTTGTCAGCCCAAGGCTGTCTCATCCATCCCGTGAAGCCCACCCAATGCCGTCTGTATCCGTTCTGGCCGGAAATCGTGGAACGCGCGGATGACTGGCGTGCCGAGTCGGTACGCTGCCGGGGTATCGGAAAGGGACATCTGGTCCAAATTGGAACGGCGATCGAGACGGCCAATCAGATGCGGGCGGCTTATCCCACCATGTACTGAGCGCGTGCCAAAGCTTTGCCATCCGCCAAGAATGTGTCGTGAGGATGCGCCTGCTTCGCGCGAATGGCGTCGAGTCCGAAGGTAAAACCATCCTGGCAATCCACGTGCTCTGTTGAGGCCGGATATGTTGGGCAGACTCGCGGATACTCTCGAGCACTACATGGACCTGGTCTCGGCCCGTCAGAAGTTGGTGGCTTCCAACATCGCCAACGCCGATACGCCCGGTTACAAGACCAGGGATATTGATTTTCAGTTCGAATTTCTCTCCCAAGTGCGTGGTGGTTCTCCTCAAGTAGTTGAGCCGGCCGGGCTCTCCAGCAAGAACGACGGCAACAACGTCAGTCTTGACCGGGAGGCCCGGCTTCTGGCCGAGAACGCCATGCGTTTCAATCTGGCCGCCGCACTGCTTAAGTCGCAGATCCGCAACGTGCGTGCGGCGATACAGGATGGGAAAACCGGATGAGCCTATTCGATGTTCTTTCCGTAAGTGCCTCCGGCATGGCCGCGCAGCGCGTACGCGCGGAACTGCTGACCGAAAATCTGGCCAACGCCGAAACCACGCGCACGCCCGAGGGCGGTCCATACCGCCGCAAGGACGCGGTATTCACCACCGAAGGGCAGGTGTCGCCGTTCTCGGCCGTTCTGCAAACCGAGTTGACCGGCGGAGTGACAGGCGTCAATGTGGCCGAGATCGTCGAAGATACACGGGCGCCGGAAAAGCGCTATCTTCCGGGACACCCGGATGCCGACGCAAACGGATACGTGGCGTTTCCGCGTATCAATCCGGCCGAAGACATGGTGGACCTGATGGGCGCCTCCCGGGGCTATCAGGCGAACATCTCGGCGATGACGGCCATCAAGGACATGATTAACCGCTCCATAGACCTGATGCGGTAGGAGGACTCGAACGATGCCTTTGCCAATTGGAAGCGTGGGGAGCGCAGGCAGTCTGCCGCTTGCGGGACCGGCGACATCGGCTTCACGGACCGGCGACTTTCAGAAACTGTTCGAGAACGCGGTCAACAACGTGGAGAACCTGCGTGCCGGCGCCGAGCAGAGCGCTCAGAGATTCCTGAGCGGCGAGAGCGAGGAACTGCACCAGACGGCGCTGGCTACACAGCGCGCCGAAGTTGCGTTCGACCTGTTTCTCCAGGTTCGCAACAAGGTGGTGCAGGCCTACCAGGAAGTGATGCGAATGCAGCTATGACGGGACGCGCAAGATAAAGGTGGTTCTGGCCGCGCATGAACCAAATCCTCCGATTGATCGGTAACCTGACTCTTCGCCAACGGGTCACTATCATCGCCGCGGCGGCTGTGGTCGTCGCCGGGCTGATCATGTTCTCCCGTTGGTCGCACGAACGCGATTTCCGGCCGCTTTACACCAGCCTATCGCCCGAGGACGGCGGAGCCGTGGTGGCCAAGCTGAAGGAAACCGGTGTCGAATACCGGCTGTCGGAGAACGGGACCACCGTGATGGTGCCCTCCGCGCGGGTGGCCGAACTGCGGCTTCAGATGGCCGCGGCGGGGCTGCCCAAAAGCGGCAGGATGGGTTTCGAACTGTTCGACAAAACGAACTTCGGGGCTACGGACTTCACCGAACAGGTGAATTTTCGAAGGGCACTGGAAGGCGAACTGGAACGCTCGGTGATGGCGCTGAGCGAGGTGGAGCAGGCTCGCGTTCACATCACGTTTCCCAAGGAATCCATCTTCCTTGAGTCCCGCCAGCCTGCTAAATCCAGCGTGCTGCTCAAACTGCGGCCGGGCGCCAAACTCTCTCCCGCAAACGTGCTCGCGGTGACGCATCTGGTGGCAAGCGCCGTAGACGGCCTGGCTCCGGAAGCAGTCTCGGTTCTCGATATGCAGGGCAATCTGCTGAACCGCCCGCGCCGCGGCATCGAGGCCGACGGCGCGGGCGCCTCCGAGGGCTTTCTGGATTACAGGAGGAGTCTCGAAAAGGATCTGGTCGCCAAGATCGGAACGGCCCTGGAGCCACTGCTAGGTCCTGACGGATTCCGGGCCAGCGCGACGGTCGAGTGCGACTTCAGTGCCGGCGAACAAACGGAAGAGACTTACGATCCGTCACGGTCCGTCATGGTCAGCCAACAGCGCACCGAGGACATCAGCGGTGCGGCCCTGGTGAGTGGGACGCCGGGCACAGCGTCGAATCTGCCCAGGCCCATTTCGAGGCCCGGCAGCGGAACTTCGGGCGGTGTGGCGCGGCGTACGGAGAACATCGCGTATCAATCCTCCCGCACCACGCGCCACCTGCGCCTGCCGCAAGGAACGCTCAAGAGAATGTCCCTGGCCGTCTTGGTAGACCACACCGTGAGGTGGGAAGGCACGGGCGCTAGGGCGAGGCGCATTCTGGAGCCGGCATCGCCCGAGAAACTGAAGGCGGTGCGTGACCTAGTAGCCGCAGCGACCGGATTCACTCCCGATCGCGGGGATCTGCTGACGGTCGAGAACCAGCCCTTCGAGTCCACCCTGAGCTGGGAGCCTCCAGCCGCCTCTCCGGTCGCAACTCCGGCCGCGGACACATCGTTGCCGCTTCCAGCCTGGCTCAACAATCTTGTGAAGCAGAAGAACATGGCCGTACTCATCGGAGTGGGCGCAGGATTGCTTCTCCTGCTTATCCTTTTGGTTTCTGTCCTGATCCTAAAAGCGCGGAAGAGGCGCAAGAAAGTCGTCGAAGCCAGCATTGAGGGCCCCGCCGCGCTTACCGCCGGTGACGCGGGTGCACCCGCCGCGATCGAGAAAGGACCGGACCTGGAACAGCAAATGGCAGCTAAGCTGGCCGAGCAGGCCGCCATGAAGGATCGCCTGGAAGCCGAGGCACTGAACTCGCTGAAACTGCCGCAAGTCACTACCAAGAAGACGGAGGTATTGACCAAGCACATCAACACGGAAGCGAAGAAAGATCCCGGCAGCATGGCGCACCTGGTACGCACGTGGCTGAATGAGCGGGAGCATTAACGGGCCATGATCCGCAACGCTGAGAAGCCGACCTCCCCCATGCCGGGCGTCAAGAAGGCCGCCATCTTGATGATTATTCTCGGCGACCAGTCCAGCGCGGACATTCTGCGGGAACTCGACGAGGAGGAAGTGCAGTTGATCAGCCGCGAGATGGCTCGCATCAGCTCCATTTCCAACGAACAGGCCGAGGATATTCTCGACGAGTTCTATCAGATGACCGTCGCTAAGGACTACGTCCTAAAAGGCGGTATCGATTACGCGCGTAAAGTGCTGATGGGTGCGTTCGGACCCGAGCGGGGCACGGTCCTGCTCGACAGGCTCATGAAGACCCTGTCGAGCGATCTCGCCAGTTTCGACGCGCTGCAGAAGGCGGATCCCAGTCAGCTTGCCAAGTTCATCCACAACGAACATCCGCAAACCATCGCCCTGGTGCTGTCGCACCTGAATCCGTCGCAGGCGGCGGCCCTGCTGGTTTCGCTGCCTGCCGAACTGCGCGCCGACGTGGCGCTCCGCATGGCGAACCTGGATCAGATCTCGCCGGAGATCATCTCGAAAATCGCGGGCATCATCGGCCACAAGTTGAAGGCCATCGGTGAGCTGAGCCGCGAGGCATACGGCGGCGTGCACGCGGTGGCGGAGATGTTCAACCGTCTGGATTCGGCATCGAGCAAGGAGATCCTCGATACGATCGAAAACGCCGACCCCACTCTGGTCGAGACCATCCGCCACCTGATGTTCGTGTTCGAGGACTTGCTGTTGATCGATCCTACCGGGATCAAGGAAGTTCTCTCGCGCGTCGACCGCAAGCTGCTGACGGTGGCGCTCAAGGGCACCAGCGACCAATTAAAGAACCACTTCCTGCAGTGCATGTCGCAGCGCGGCGCCGAGATGCTCAAGGAAGACATGGAGGCCATGGGCCCCGTAAAGATCAAAGAAGTCGAGGCCTCCCAGCAACAGATCATTTCTGTTGTGCGGCAACTGGAAAGCGAAGGAGTGATCAACCTCAAGGGCACCGTCGGGGAACAGTATGTCGTCTAGGCGGGTCACGGGAGAAGAGGCCGGCCATGCGCAGCCTCTGGTTTGGCGCCATGCTCGCCCCAAGCCGTGCGACGGTCCGGCAGCGGCGCCCCGGTTGTACACGGATCCTTCCGGCACTCAGATGGCAGGGGATGAACCAGATTGCGCAGAAGGTCCATCGCTCGATGAACAGCTCAAGCAGGCTCGCGAGGCGGGGTACCGCGAGGGCGAGGTGGCGGCGACTCAAGCGGCTTGCGCGAGGATGGACGCCGCGATCAACCAGCTCGGTTCGGCGGTGCGCGAGTTGACAGGTTATCGCGGCCGGCTGCGCCGGGACGCCGAGCGGGATCTGGTCAAGCTGTCTGTGGCGATCGCGCGGCGCATCCTGCGCCGGGAAGTCCATCTCGACCCGGAAGCGGTTCTGGGCGTCGTAAAGGCCGCGCTGGAACGCCTGGACGCCCGCGACGTCTGCCGCGTGCGGTTACACCCCGACGATTTGGGATTGCTGGGCTCGCGCATGGAATCCTTGGGGCTCGGCCGTAATGTCGAACTGGTTGCCGATAGCTCGATTGGGCGCGGTGGAGCGATGGTAGAAACATCGCGCGGAGCGCTGGACGCCAGCGTCGAGGGCCAGTTGCAGGAGATCGAGCGTGGCCTGACAGATTTGTTGGAGCGCAAGTGACGGCAACTTTGGATCGCATAGATTTGGCGCCATACCTGGAGCGAGTCTTACACGCCGAGCCGTTCCAAGTGACCGGTACGGTGACGGAGTTGGTCGGATTGCTGGTGGAGTCGCAGGGGCCGGCGGCGGCCATCGGAGATTTTTGCGAAATCAGGACCGCGGACGGACGCCTCATCCGGACGCAGGTGATCGGCTTCCGTGACGGGCGGGTGTTGTCCATGCCGCTGGAGGAGACCGGCGGGCTGCAACTGGGCGACCGTATCGTAGCGCGGCGCGAACATTCGCGTGTGAAGGTCGGCCGCCAGTTGCTCGGCCGGGTGCTCGATGGTTTTGGCGACCTCATCGACGGCGGGCCAGGCATCGAGATGGAGGACTCGTACGACCTTTATGCGGCGCCGCCCGGGCCACTCGAGCGCGAACACATCACCGAACGGCTGGCCACCGGCATTCGCGCCATCGATGCCTTGCTGCCGATCGGCAAAGGGCAGCGCATCGGGATCTTCGGCGGCAGCGGTGTGGGCAAGAGCACGCTGCTCGGCTGCATGTCGAAGCACAACTTCGCGGACGTCACCGTGATTGCGCTCATCGGCGAACGGAACCGCGAAGTCCGAGCCTTTCTCGAACAGGAGTTGGGGCCGGAGGGGATGAAGCGATCCGTGCTGGTTGTCTCCACCTCCGACAGGCCGGCGCCGCTGCGCCTGCGCGCGTGCTTCGTCGCATTGGCGGTTGCGGAGTACTTCCGCGATCAGGGCGCCGACGTGCTCCTGGTGATGGATTCGGTCACACGCCTCGCCATGGCTCAGCGCGAAATCGGCCTGGCTGCGGGCGAACCGCCCAGCCAGAAAGGCTACACACCATCGGTGTTCAATCTGCTGCCCAAGGTATGCGAGAGGGCAGGGAAGTTCCGGCGCGGGTCCATCACGGGATTCTTCACCGTCCTTGTGGAAGGCGACGACTTCAACGAACCCATCGCCGACGCGGTGCGCGCCATTCTGGACGGGCACATCATTCTCTCCCGCGCTCTGGGCGCCGCGGGCCATTATCCTGCCATCGATGTCCTGAACTCGGTCAGCCGGCTGGAGTCGCGAATAAGTCCACCCGAGCAGCGGCAGGCTGCCGCGCGCGTCCGCGATGCGCTGGCCACTTACCAACGCGCCGAGGATCTGATTCAGTTGGGCGCGTACGTCTCCGGAACGAACCCGAAGCTGGACACGGCCATCCGCGCGCGCGATGATCTCAACCAATTCCTGCGCCAGGATGCGGCGTCCAAATCCGGCCTCGGCGACACCATCCAGCGTCTCGGGCAGATCGCCGAGGTGTTGAAAGCGTGAAGAAGTTCTCGTTCGGACTCCAGCACGTCCTCGAGTGGCGAGGCGAACAGGTCGAGTCGGAAAAGATCAAGCTGCGGCGGTTATTTGACGAACGTCACGCTTTGGAGGCAGCCGGCGAGCTTCTGGACCGGGAGCAGGCCGAAGAAGAGAGAAGTGTTCGCAGCCAGGCAAACCTGGAGGCCCAGCAATTGAGCGCTTTGGACGCCTTCCGGAGACACGTCAAGAACGAGAAGCTGCGCCTGACTGGACGGATTGCCGATTGCGGTCGTCGCATCGCGGAACAACGTCAACGGCTGCTCGACGTGAGGCGTCAGTTCCGTCTGCTGGAGCGCATGAAGCAGCGAGACTGGGAAGCGTGGAACCGCGCGCTGGCCGCCGAAACCGATGCGCTGGCGGCCGAGGCGCACCTAGCGCAGTGGATCAAACTGAACCGCCGGTCGGCGAACCGGTGATGGATCCGCCGGCACCGCGGCCACGCTGGAGGTGATTGGGTTGGGCAGCTTGTGGCCGGCGTAGTACCCCGGTTGCACGCGCTCCACTACCTGCGCCACGGAACGTTCCATCACGTCGAAGAACGGTTTGGGATAGAGTCCGATCCAGAAGGCCCACGCGATGAGCGGAGCGAACACGGCGATCTCGCGCCAGTTCAGATCCTTCAACTTTGAGTTGATCTCCGCGACTTCGCCGAGGATGGTCCGCTGGTAGAGCCAGATCAGGTAGGTTGCGCCGAGCGCGATGCCGACCACCACCCACACCGCCCAGTTCAGCGACACCATGTACGACCCTTTGAGGACCGTAATCTCTCCGATGAACCCGTTCAAAGGAGGCATTCCCATCGAGCCGAGCGCGGTGATCAGGAACACGATGCTGAACACGGGCATGACCCGGTAGAGCCCACCGTACTCGGCGATTTCACGTGTGTGCCGGCGCTCGTAAACCACGCCAACAATCAGGAACAGCATGCCGGTCAAAATCCCGTGGTTGATCTGCTGCAGGATGGATCCCGCAATGCCCGCCGGATTCAACGCGAAGATGCCAAGGGTGCAGAAGCCCAGATGGCTGACCGAGGAATATGCCACCAGTTTCTTCCAATCCTTCTGCATCAGGCTAACCAAGGCTCCGTACACAATACCGATAATGGACAGCACCGCCATCACGTTCACCACGGTAGGATTCTTCGCGGCGTCCGGCAGCAGCGGCAGCGAGAAGCGCAGGAATCCGTACGTCCCCATCTTCAGCAGCACGCTGGCCAGGATCACCGAGCCGGCCGTTGGCGCTTCCGTGTGCGCGTCGGGCAGCCAAGTGTGCAACGGGAACATGGGCACCTTCACGGCGAAGCCGAGGAACAATGCCCAGAAAACCCACCATTGCATGTTGCCCGAAAGCGAGGTCCGCAGCAGTTCCTGGAAATCGAAGGTGTAAGTCTGGAATTGGCGGAAGTGCTCGAAGTAGAGCACCAGCACGCCGAGGAACATCACCACCGAGCCTATGAGCGTGTAAATGACGAACTTGAACGACGCGTAAATCCGCCGCGCTCCGCCCCAGATGGCGATGATGAAATACATCGGGATCAGCTCGAGCTCCCAGAAAACGAAGAACAGCAGCAGGTCCATCGACGTGAACACGCCGAGGATTGCGAATTGCAGCAGCAGGAAGTTGGCGTAGTATTCCTTGAGCCTGGTATCGATGGCGCTCCAGCTTGAAAGGATCGAGATGAACCCGAGTAGCCCCGTCAGCACCACCAGCAGCAGCGAGTACCCGTCGATAGCAAGATGATAGGAGGCCCCGATCGACGGAATCCAGTCCATCTTCTCCACAAACTGGAAATCCTTGGTCTTGTCGAAGTTGGCGGCGAGCGGCAAGGTGACCAGGAAACCGGCGAACGAAGCGATGTTGGCCCAAAGTTTGATGGCGCGCGGTTTGCTCGAAGGGATCAGAAGCAGCACCAGCAGGCCCGCAAGCGGCGTGAGAAGGACAAGCGAAAGCATGTGATCCATGTCTGAAGTCGGCTGACTTTCTATCTTACCTTGATGCCGGGTGCGGTGTTCACGGCTTTAAGGGGCGAAATCGGGCACTGAAATGACGCAGGAAAGGCGGTTGCTCCACGATTTCGTACCCGCCCAGCTCGGCTTTGAGTTCATTCACTTCCAGAATGGCTTCCACCACGTAGTCGATGTGACTTTGCGTGTAGACGCGGCGCGGTATCGCCAGCCGCAGCAGTTCGTGCCGCGCGTGCTCTCCGAACATAACCGAGCCGATCTCCACTGACCGAATCCCGGCGTGGCGATATAGTTCCACCGCCAGCGACTGCGCCGGGAACTGATGCCGGGGAATGTGCGGCAGCATGCGGCCGGCATCGATATAGATAGCGTGCCCGCCCGGCGGCTCGACGATGGGCACTCCTCGGTCGGCGATATGGCGCCCCAAGTAGGCGGTTGAAACGATGCGGTATTCGAGGTAATCGGGGTCCAGCACCTCTTCGAGGCCCACGGCGATGGCGTCCAGGTCGCGTCCGGCCAAGCCCCCATAAGTGGGAAACCCTTCGGTCAGGATCAGCAGATCTTTCTCCTGCTGGGCCAACCGGTCATCATTGGCGCACAGAAACCCGCCGATATTGGCGAAGGCATCCTTCTTGGCCGAGAACGTGCATCCGTCGGCCAGCGAAAACATCTCGCGGGCAATCTCTTTGGGCGTCAGCAGGGCGCATTCCCGTTCGCGCTGCCGGATGAACCAGGCGTTTTCGGCAAAGCGGCAGGCGTCGAGATAGAACGGGATGCCGTAGCGCGCCGTCACCTGTCGCACTTGGCGGATGTTTTCGAGCGAAACGGGCTGTCCGCCGCCGGAATTGTTGGTGACAGTCAGCATGACCAGCGGCACGTGCTCGCGGCCCTCCGATTCGATCAGGCGCTCCAGCGCGGCCACGTCCATGTTGCCCTTGAACGGCAGGTGGAGCTGCGTGTCGTGCGCCTCGGGGAGAGGTAGATCCACGGCACGCGCACCCGTGAATTCGATATTGGCGCGCGTAGTATCGAAGTGCGTATTGTTGGGGACCACGTCCCCGGGGTGGCACATGACAGAGAACAGGATCCGCTCGGCGGCGCGGCCCTGATGCGTTGGGATAACGTGCCGGAACCCGGTGAGGCCCTGTACGGCCGCCTTCAGGCGGAAGAAGCTCTCGCTGCCGGCGTACGATTCGTCGCCGCGCATCATGGCGGCCCACTGCTCGCTGGACATGGCTCCGGTGCCGGAATCCGTCAGCAGGTCAATCAGGATATCCTTGGCGTCCAGGAGGAAGAGATTGTAGCCGGCCTGTTCGAGGTATTGTTGGCGCTGGGCGGTGGTGGTGCGGCGCAGAGGTTCAACGCTCTTGATGCGGAACGGCTCGATGATTGTCTTCATCACCCGGAAGTCTAGCACTAGAAAAAGGGGGAACGGCTTCCCCGGGGTGGAAAACCGTTCCCCAGTTTGCGCTAACCCACGCGCAAATTGTTGGTGAGGGAAAACACGCCCGGTACGCCATTGGCGTACAGGTAAGCAAGGTTCTTGTCCGTCTCGCTGGAAACCGCGCCCTCCAGACTCACATTCCCGTTCTTGACGACAATGTGGATCGAGGGCAAGGCGCCCATCGAGTACCGTTGTAAAGCCGGTTGGCAGTACACGGCCCGTAGTACTGCCAACCGGATCCTGTCGTCATAGGACGACAACGGCAGGACCTCGATCTGGTTCGTCACCTTCGCCACGCCCGGGATACGCTCCACCACGCGGGTAGCGCCGGTCTTCAGCGTCGGGCGCGTTACTTCTCCGAGCAACGTCACCGTGTTGCCATCGACGCGGAAGGACAGGTTGTCGAACACGCTGTAGAAGGGCATCATCACCAACTCGTGGCGCACACTACGAACCAGTTGATCTCTGTCGGGCACGGGCGTAGCGGTCATCGCGTGCATCAGCGAGGGCGCCAACGCCAGAGTGCCGGACAACATCAGGCTCAAACCCCAGTTCGTCGATCTCATTGCCGCCTCCTTCATCTACCCGATCAGACGCAGGTCAGGACGGCGGTGTTGCGCGCCGACGGGTTTTTAACGCCGATTTAGCTTTCCGCGCCAGCCTGGGGGAGGCGCGTTCTGTCGACAAGGTACGCCAAAGTCCGCCACACCTTTGCCGGCAAGCCTTTGCGTGGGGCCCTCCGACTGGAATCACCGTACTCTTGGGTAGGCGCAAGACGCAAAAAAGGAGCCAAGCAATGAAGAACCTGATGATGAAAACCGGCCTTCGGATCGCGACGGGCCTTGTCCTTCTACTTTCCGCTGCCAATGCCAGCGCAGACACCGTGGGGCGCTTTCAGATTCCGTTCCAGTTTCTGATGGGAGACAAGGTACTGCCTGCCGGCGACTACAAAGTGGCGCTCGACACAACCAACGGCAGACTTCAATTGTCGTCCTGGGAGGGCAGCGCCTCGGTCAACCTGAGCGCCAACACCCCCCACCGCACGGTCACCGACACCGGGAAACTCGTTTTCCGCAAATACGGCCGGGTGCTGGTGCTTCGGGAGATGTGGCGCTACGGCGCAAGTTACGGGCACGAGCTGATTACCTCAAAGGCCGAAAGAGAGATAGCCCAAAAGGCTGCAACGACTTCTACTCTGGAAGTCGTGTCGATGCGGTAGGGGCAGGGTAGGCCCGCATCGCGTGGGCAATGCGGCGCCGGTGTATGATGGCCTCGACGGGGAGGAGACTAACCTATGTCGAGTCCGTCAAATCCAGACCGGCGCCGCTTCCTGAGACAGTCCGCGGCAGCCCTGACGCCCGGCGGTCTGCTTGCCTGGAACGCTGCCTGCAAGCGGGGGCGCGAGGCTGATAAGCGACCAGCCGAAGGGCCTCTGCTGCGGGCGATCAGCAGTTGGAAGTCCAGCCCTGACGTCGGCTACTTCTTCGCTTTCGACGCCGTGAAGTTTTACGCCAACGTCGAGTCCGAGATGAAGGCCGTCCGCGAGGCCGGGTTCAATACGCTTTATCTGCTTTACCTACCGTACCGGTCCGAAGACGGCCGCCCCACCCCATGGCAGGACAATATCCCGCTCAACGACCCGGACTTTGCTTCGGTTCAGCCTCCGGGTCCGGGTGCCCGGGGCGCCGAGGAGCGGACCTTCCGGCAAATCCTCGCGGCCTGCCAGAAGCACGGTTTGAAAACCATGTTCAACGTGGGGTGCTGGTCCCCGCAGAAATGGTTTCGCGAGAACCCGGACGCGATTTCCAAGCTGCCCGACGATAGTCCGCAGTATGACCGCATTTTCCTCAAGAGCTTCGGCGGGAAACGCATCCTGACGCCGTGCTTCCGCAGTGAGAGATTTCGTTCCTACACGGAGACGGTCACTCGCGGCTGGCTCCGCCAATACCGCGGGACCAGGGATTTCGAGGCCGTGCTGCCGCGGGTCCGCGTCACAGACCGCTTTGATGTCCGCTTGGATCCGGGCGGCTTCCCACTGTTCTATATCCACCAGGACACCATCGACCGCGACTGGTGTCACTGCCCGGTTTGTCAAGCAGGCTTTCGGGACTATCTCCTCAAACGATTCGGCTCTATCGGCGGCGTGAACACTGAACTGCGCACGAAATTCGCTTCCGCCGGCGACATCATGATCCCACTATCGCCCTACGTTGCCGGGCGGAGCCGTTTCCATGTTATTGATCCGGTGGGAGATCCCACAAAGCAGCGCCTGTGGTACGAAGCGGCCCTGTTCTGGACTGAGAGCATTGCCGGATGGCGGAACCGCCTCATCGGCGCGGTGCGGGAATTCTACCCGGATGCCGAAGTCGTGATGATCAGCAAGTACCCCGTGTCCCCTTTCTTGACCGACTACCTGCGAATCGCCAGAAACGGGAAGCTCTTCCTCATGGATTCCTATCCCATGGAGAGCGCGCTCCAGTGGAACCTGCTGCGGTACTTCTTCGACATCGAGGTTTATCAGTCTGGCGCGGAAGAGCAAGGCCAGGCGCTGGTCGCTCACCTTCAGGCGTACGACAATCGCCTGCCGAATCACGTGAACCGGGCCCCGTCACCCGAAGAGTACCGCCAGCAGCACATCGGGCTGCTGGCACGCCGCGTGGGGGCCACTGTGACCTTCGCCTTTGAGCACGCGGTTCAACTGAGCCCCGGCGGGGTTGAGGGACGCTACCTTCCGGACGCGATGCAAATCGCCGGCGCATGGCATAAGACGCTTCAGCCGGTCGAAGAGGCTTATCGCGGCACAATCCGCTACCGCGGGGATGTGGTGGTACGTCACAACCCGCTCGAAAACTGCAACCCGAAGGGAGCGCAGGCCGCCCTTGAAAGGTACAAGTTCTGGAAGAACCGCGGCGTGCCGGTCAGGGTCGTTTATGACGAGAAACAGACGGGCGAAACGGTGCCCGATGCGTTTGAATTCGCGGTGGAAGGCGGCGGTCCTCGTGACACGGACCTGGTCGTCTCGGAGAAGGGCGAGGGCTACCTGGTGTCGCTCACAAATCTCCGCCCAAAGCAGAGAGAGGTCCGGACGCGCGTAAGATTGAAGGGCGAGGATATGAAGCGGTGGAGCCTCCGACCGGTTTTCGGGCAATTGGCCACGGCCGGGCAGTCAAGTGACACGCTGTCGTGCCAGACCATCCTCGGCCCCCTTGCCAGCGCTGTTTTCGAACTGTCCCGGCGTCAGTAACCCTATTGGGCAGATACAGCGCCCTGCGGCAGATATCCGTGCGTGACGTAGTCCGCGGTGCGCACCTGGCAATTCCTGCCCTCAATCCGCAGCAGAACTTCAAAGAACGGGCTCTTGCGGCCCTTGGGACCGTTTGGAGGATCGGCGTTGAGGCGGCGCTGGAGGCCGGCGTTCTTCTCCGGATTCAATGCGTACTGGGCCGCGCCTAGAGTCGCCCAGGTGTTGATCCCCGAAACGTAGAGGATTCGGTATCCCGCAGGCTTACCGGGCCATAGACGGATCAGAGCGTAGGAGGTATCCACGCCCGCACCGGACATCTCTGTGTATTGACCCGACTCTCCCGGACCAGGGTTCTGAACCGCGAACCCGCTGATCTGGGGCACGAAAGTGAACCGGCTGGGTAGCTTCATTTCCTGCAGGAGAGTCTGGAAGCGGACGGAAGAAACTACCACCAGGTTCTTTCCAGCAATATCGGCATGGCCGATGTTGTGGGAGTTCGCAAGGGTGATTCTGACGCCGTGCGCTTCAAGCCAGTGCCCGACCGCGTACGTCCCCAGCATGTCGCCGATTCCCGTATACACATCTTGCTGTGGGAAAACCGGCGCGCCGACCGCCTGGACGACTCTGTCGTATCTCTCGCCTGTCAACTGGTTTGGCGTGTTCGCCGCCGTGTCGCGGATAAAGAAACCGCCGCCGCTGTAAAAGACTGGAACGCCGAAACTTACGATGGTTTCCGCCTTCGGCGTTACGAATGGTCCCCAGAGGGCGGAAGCGTAGGCCGGAGGACGTTTCTGAAGCCAAATCGCGAAGAGAAACGCGGCGGTGGCGATTACGGCGCCGGCAGCGATACCTGCCCAGAACAAACTTCGCCGTATGGGGCTGCGGCGAGGCGGGCTTACCACTGCGGGGACGGCCAGGGAGGGGAGAGGTTCCGGCTCGGCTTCGCTCCACACCGGGACATATCCTCCGCGCGGAAGGCTGATGCGCAGGGTGCTATCGCGCCCTTCATGATCGTAGTAGGAGGACAGGCGTTTGCGCAGTTGGCTGGCCTGGACCCGAACGATCGCGTCCGTGCGTGGATCGTAGTCCGGCGGGCGGTGAAACACCGCTAAACCGAGCGAGTATTCTTTGAGTCCGTCCTGTCGTCCGGCTATGGTCTCCTCAACCACGTACCGGAGGAACTTTTGCAACTGTGCGGATTCGCGAAACCAGTGGCTCTCTAAGATCTGGTCGAGTTCGGGCCGTATATCGGAACTTCTTGAAAGCAAATCTTCTTAACCGTTAATAGACCCATTGTAACTCCTTTGCGGACCTTCGTGAGTCACATAATCTCCGTTGAGGTTTCTCGCGATTCGAAGTCGGCTTTGGGCGTTCCATGCTCGCAGCAGCTCAGGTGATATTCCGTTCGTTCAGATTGCTCTCTCGCATGGAGCGCGCTTAAGAGAGTTTCGATTCCATGGTGGGTTGACCGGCGTGGTTGCCGGAACCGCCACATAACTAAAGCATGGAGATGATCATGAGACGTTATTTGTTGTTTATTGCACTGATAACGGTGACATCGCTGTGGGCGCAATCACCGCAGGGCACAATTACAGGCACCATTACGGATTCACAGGGGGCTCGTGTTCCTGGTGTTGCGGTCGTCGCAACCCAGGTCGCCACAAGCCTGACATACAAAGGAAGCAGTTCGCAGGATGGGACTTACGTCATTCCTGCACTGCCGGTAGGTAGGTATGAAGTGACAGCCGCTGCTGCCGGCTTCAAGACTTTCCGCCGGGCCGACATCCAGTTGGAAGTGTCCCAACGACTCCGCCTGGACATAACGCTCGAGCTTGGGCAAGTTTCGGAGACCATTACGGTGCAAGGTGAAGTCACACGTGTCCGTACGGAAGAGTCTTCGTTGGGCACCGTTGTTGAACGGCGGCGCATCGAAGAGCTTCCGATGAACGGCCGTCACGTCTTTAACCTGGTGAAACTTGTTTCGGGCGTTCAGCCCGTGGACCGCAACGCAGACGGATTTGGCGAAATCACCAACCAGGGATTCTCGCAGATCCAGTTCAACGGCGGACCCGTTTATGGTACACAGATGTTCCTGGACGGCGGCGCCAACACCGTGCCGGTCCACAACGAGATCGGCGTAGTGCCGATGGTGGACGCGGTGGAAGAGTTTAAGGTCGAAACCAATGGCCTGAAGGCCGAGTTCGGCCAGACCTCCGGCGGTGTCGTGAACATCGTCACCAAAGCCGGCACGAACGAATTCCACGGATCGCTGTACGAATTCTTCCGCAACGACAGTTTGGATGCACGCAACGCTTTCGCCACTCAGGTTGCCTCGAACACGGGCCGGATCAAGCCGATCCTGCGTTACAACCAGTATGGCGGCACGGTTGGCGGGCCTGTTCTGATTCCGAAAGTCTACAACGGCAAGAACCGGACCTTTTTCTTCGCCGGTTACGAGCAGTGGCGGTACCGCAATTCGGAGATCCGCCGGTCCACGGTTCCCACTGCCCTGGAGCGGGCAGGAGACTACTCGAACACTCGGGACGCCCTTGGCACATTGATCCCGATTTACGATCCGGACACGACACGCGCCAACCCGAACGGATCGGGTTTCGTCCGCGATCTGCTGCCCGGCAACGTCGTGCCCAAGAGCCGTCAGGATGCGCTGAGCCTTCGCGTATTGCCGTTCATGCCGCTTCCCAACGCGACTCCGCTGAATTCTTACACGAATACGAATAACTTCTACTCATTGGCCGTGCAGCCGTCCAACCAGGGCGTAACCAACCTCCGCTTTGACCACCGGCTCAACGACAAGGACAGCACCTTCTTCCGTTATTCAGGCACCCGCAACACTCGGTGGGGCCAGGGCTATGGGATGGGGCCGGCCGATCCCGATACGTTCGCCCGCTACGACCAGCGCGACAATCACAATTTCGTCCTCACTGAGACACACGTCTTTTCTCCCAGCGTCATTAACGAATTCAAAGCGAACGTGACGCGGCAGAACCTGCCTTTCCAGTCCCTCGGCTACGGCGGGAACTGGCCGGAGAAACTCGGCTACCCGAGTATCATTCCGCAGGACATGTTCCCGGCCGTGACTATAGGAGGCATGCTCCAGCTCGGACCGACTTCGTTCTCCTTCGGCCTGCGCGCCCAGAACCAGGTCCAGTTTGCCGACAGCGTGACCTGGATCAGGGGCAAGCATCAGATCAAGATCGGCTTCGATCAGCGCATCGTTCGCGAGAACTGGATCAACAAGTCGAATCCCTCGGGGCAGTTCTCTTTTGGCGCTGGCCTGACTGGCGATCCTCAGCACCCTGCTGGCACCGGCATCGGGATGGCGACATACATGTTGGGTGACGTCACGGGTGGAAGCCTGACCGTCCGCAGCCACATGTCGTTCCACTCCTGGTCTCATGCCAGCTACATCCAGGACGATTACAAAATCACGCCCCGGCTCACGCTCAATCTCGGCCTGCGCTATGACCTGCGCTCCGGTCCAGTCGAGCGCTGGAACAAGCACTCCAACTTTGACCCGTGGGACATCAATTCCGAAACCGGGATGCTCGGCCTGTTGACGTATGCCGGCGTGAATGCGCCTCGCAACTTTGCCGACCGCAACAACACGGACTTCGGACCTCGCTTCGGCTTCGCTTACGCCTTGACCGGCGACGGCAAAACCGTCATCCGCGGTGCATATGGCATCGTGCATATGCTGACTGAGTCCAATGACATGCAGGCCGACAGTTCGAACTCGCTGGGATGGGAAGCAACGACATCGTTCGCTTCGACCCGTGGCGGCAACTATCCGGCCTTCCAATTCAGTGATGGTCCGACGATGCTGGTTCTACCGAAAGGTGCGGCCGGGGGGCCTTCGGCCTTCCGTGGTCTGAACGTGCGCTGGCAGAGCTATGAGCATCCTTCGCCATACCTTCAGCAGGCGAATCTGACCTTGCAACGTGAGATCCTCGGGCAGTGGGTTCTGACCGCCAGTTACGCCGGCAGTCGCGGCGTCCACATCCCCGGTTCCAACTACAACCTCAACCAGCTCGATCCGAAGTACTACCTGGAATACGGACTCGGCTTGCAGAACCTGGTGGCAAATCCGTTCTATGGCCAGATCGCTTCCGGCGGACTTTCGGGCGCCACGGTCTCTCGTGCGCAACTGCTGTTGCCCTATCCTGATTACGGCAGTGTCATGACGATGGCCAACTACGGCGATTCGAGCACTTACCACTCGTTACAACTCACGGCCGAAAAACGCTACGCGAAGGGCATCAGCGCCCTCATTTCTTACACTACCGGCAAGTTGATCAATGAAGGCTATTCGAGCGCCGGAAGTAGTGGCGAGATCGGCGACTTCCGCATTGGCCGCTTCAACCGGAGAATTGATCGAGCGATCGACCAGAACGACATTTCCCAACGTCTGGTCGCCAGCGGCGTCTTCGAGTTGCCGTTCGGCAAGGGTAAGGCATTCGCCAGCCACGCGCCAAAGGTGGTCGATTACGTCATCGGGGGCTGGCAGGCGAACACGATCACCACGATTCAGACAGGCAATCCGCTGAGCGTGCGCGGTGCCAACAACTTCGCGTTGAACTGGCCGAACCTGGTCAAGAATCCAACGCTGTCGGGCGAGGATCGTGGCGTGGCCAGGTGGTTCGACACATCCGCGTTCCAGAATCCTCCGGACTTCGTCGTGGGTAACGGGCCCCGCACGCTGCCGGACACCCGTGGACCGGGCATGATCAACATGGATTTGTCGGCCTTCAAGAATTTCAGGATTAAGGAACAATCGGTCCTGGAGTTCCGCGCCGAAGCGTTCAATTTCCTAAACCATGTGAACCTGAACAATCCCGGCGCATCCTTCTCGCCCAACCGGCAGGGTGTGAACACTAACGCTTCTTTCGGGGTCATCACCAGCTCGATGAAAGCCAGGAGCATCCAACTCGGACTACGCTTGACGTTCTGAGCACTCTGTTCCGGGATATATACAATTAAACCGCCGGGCGGTGGCCCATGTCGCCGCCCGGCGCATTTCGTTACTCTGCATGACGGACTGACAGGCGATTGCCTGAAGGAGGTTCCCGATCATGGCGCTTGTAAGCAGAAGGACAATGCTGAATGCCATTGGCGGATCGGCCTGTATGCAGGCCGCGCAAGCTTCGAATACCGGGCGGAGCGGGCAAGCGAAGCGCGGCACGTATCGTCTGACGCGCGACATTCCAGTCGAGGACGAATACGACCTGCTGATAGCCGGAGGTGGGCCCGCGGGCGCAGCCGCTGCGATCGCTGCAGGGCGTCTGGGAGCCAAGGTGCTTCTGGTGGAGTCCACCGGTTGCATGGGCGGGATGGCCACGTCCGGAATGATGATGTCCTTCTGTCCGGTCGCTGACGGCGAGAGGTGCCTGACTGGTGGCCTCATGTTGGAGTGGATCGAGGCCCTCCACAAACGCGGTTTCCTCAAGCCCGGAATCAAGCCGGACACATGGCGGAAGCGTTACGGAGGTTGGATTCCGTTCAATGCTGAAGGCTTGAAACTGCTGCTCGACGAACTGGCCGTCTCCGCTGGCGTCGAGACGCGGTTCTTCACCGATCTGATTGACGCCGACGCGGACGCCCGCACCGGACAGGTTCACGGCGCAATTATTCACAACATCGAAGGGTACCGTTACGTCAAGGCCCGCGCCTTCATCGACGGCACCGGCAACGGTGTGCTGGCGAAACTGTGCGGCGCAACCTGCCGCGATGCGGGCAAGGACACGCCCGGGATCATGCCGCCGACCCTCATCTCCCTGTTTGCTGGCATCGACTGGGCTCGCATGGGCGACCAGCAGGCCGCCATGAAGAAGGCGCTGGCGGACAATTTCTTCACACAACCCGACCGCCACTTCCCCGGCATGCAACAGATCGGCAATCGCATTGGTCTGCTCAACGGGGGCCACATCTTCAACCTCGACGCGTTGCGGGAGAAGAGCATGACCGACGGCATGATGAAGGGCCGTCGCCTGGCGCAAGAGTACATGGCTTTCTACCGCAAGTACGTACCTGGTTGCGAGAATGTCGAGCACGTCACAACCGCGCCCTTGATGGGCCTGCGCGAATCGAGATGCGTGCTCGGTGAATATGAACTGGGCCTGGCGGATTACCACGCCCGTAGGAAGTTTCCTGACCAGATCGGCGTGTATAATTATCCGATCGACATCCACGTCTACGACACCTCGGATGCGCAGTACGCGCGGTACTCCAAGGAGTTTCGCGAGACGGGCCGGATGAAGCCCGGCGAGTCGGTGGGGCTGCCCTACGGGATGATCGTAGCCAGGAACTTCAAGAACCTTTGGGTAGCTGGGCGGTGTGCTTCCATGGATGTGCAGGTGCATGGCGCGTTCCGCGTGCAGCCGGCGGCGGTGTTGATGGGCCAGGCGGCGGGAACGGCGGCGGCGCAGTCGGTCCGCACGCACAAGCCCGCTGCGGAAATTGACACGGAGATCCTGATCTCCACGCTCCGGAAGGCGGGAGCCTATCTTCCGCAAACACATACCAGCAAACGAATGACCCGGAAGACGGGATGAGGTGACTCTATGAACATAGTTCGATTGGTCGCGGCGGCGCTTTGTTTCGCGGGCGCAGTGGCTGCTCAACAGAGCTACGATCTCGTCGTTTACGGCGGCACGGCAGGCGGCGTCATGACGGCCGTCGCGGGCGCGCGCCAGGGCTTGAAGGTCGCGCTTGTCAATCCAGGGAAGCACATCGGCGGGTTGGTGAGCGGCGGTCTTTCGGGCACGGATACCGGCAGGAAAGAAGTGATCGGCGGACTTTCGCTCGAATTCTATTTCCGCGCCGGGCGCTACTACGGCCTGGATCGTCATCTCCAGGAGATCGCCTGGATGCCCGAGCCTAAGGCGGCAGAGGCGATCATGAGGGACATGCTTCGCGAGAGCAGCGTGACGCTGATCGAGAACGCGCCGCTCAAGGAAAAGACCGGCGTCCGCAAGGAAGGCGCGCGGATTGTCGAATTCACTACTGAGAACGGCAGGAGTTTTCAGGCGAAGGTTTTCGTCGATGCGTCTTACGAAGGCGACCTGATGGCGCAGTCGAAAGTCAGCTACACGCTTGGTCGTGAATCCACGGAGCAATACGGCGAATCCCTGGCGGGTGTGCGCGCGCACACGCCCAGCCATCAGTTTGCGGTGGATATCCCGGCGCGGGACGCCAGCGGGAAGCTATTGCCCGAAATTTCGGCCGAACCGCGCGGCGAGGCCGGCTCGGCTGACAAGCGGATTCAGGCGTACAACTTCCGGGTGATCGCGACGAATGTTCCGGAGAACCGCCTGCCCTGGCCGAAGCCGGATCACTATGACGTGAAGCGCTACGAACTGCTGGCGCGCTACCTCACCGCCATGACTCCTTACATGGGACGGCCCCTCGACATCAACGAGGTAAACCTGCTGAGGCCGATCCCCAGCGGCAAGGCCGACTTCAACAACCGCGGCGGCTTCTCCACTGATTACATCGGGAAGAACTACCAATACCCGGATGGCGACTACGCGACCCGCGCTCGCATCTGGAAGGAGCATGAGGAGTATCAGAAAGGTTTCTACTATTTCCTGGCCACAGATCCGCGCGTGCCGAAAGCACTTCAGGACCAGATGAACCAGTGGGGCTTGGCCAAGGACGAATTCATCGATACCGGCAACTGGCCGAACCAGCTCTACATCCGGGAAGGGCGGCGCATGGTGGGCGAATTTGTCTCAGCGCAGAAGGATCTGCAGACCGATCGGACCAAGCCAGACGTTATCGGCATGGGCAGCTACAACAGTGACTCCCACAACCTTCAGCGCTTCGTCAACGGCAAGGGCTTCGTGGAGAACGAGGGCGATGTTCAGGTCCCCGTGCAGCCATACCAGATTGCGTACCGCTCGTTGACGCCGAAGAGAGCCGAGGTGGCGAATCTGCTTGTGCCAGTTTGCCTCTCGGCTAGCCACGTCGCCTACTCCAGTATGCGGATGGAGCCGCAATACATGATCCTCGGCCATGCCGCCGGTGTCGCGGCGGCGCTGGCCGTGAAGCACGGAATCGCGGTTCAGGATGTTCCCATCGGCGAACTGCAGAAGACGCTGCTCGCTGAAGGCGCGGTTTTTGAACTTGGATGTGAGCACCACAACAAGGCGCTCAGTATCATCCGCCAGCGGTACCGCCCCGCTGCGCGCAAGGGCCCACTCCCATGGGGCCGCCCGGAGAACAAATAGGGGCGTTGAGGTATTTCGTATGAATTGGCTTCGTGTAGTCACTGTAGGCTCGCTGTTTGTTGGGTCGCTCCTTGCGCAGCAGAGCTTCGATCTGGTCGTCTATGGCGGCACGGCGGGTGGCGTAATGACGGCGGTCGCCGGCGCCCGCCATGGGATGAAGACCGCGCTGCTCGAACCTCGTAGCCACGTTGGCGGCATGGCCACCGGCGGGTTATCGAGGACCGATACGGGCGTCCGCGAGGTGGTGGGCGGGCTCGCGCTCGAATTCTACTACCGCACCGGCGAACGCTACGAGATGAAGCGGTACAAGAACCCCGTCGCATGGTTCTATGAACCCAAAGTGGGCGAGTCGGTGATGCTCGACATGCTCAAGGAAGCGGGCGTCACCGTCTTGTTCGACCACCGGCTGCGAGAGAAGAATGGCGTGACGATGCAGGATAACCAGGTCATAGAGATCGCCATGGAGAACGGCCAACGGTTTCGCGCCAAGGTCTTCGCCGATTGCTCCTATGAGGGCGACCTGATGGCACAGTCGAAAGTGAGCTATGCGTTCGGACGCGAAGGCTCTGCGCAGTACGGAGAATCGCTGGCCGGAGTGCGTGACCGGACGCCGTTTCACCAGTTTCTCTTCGATGTGCCGGCGCTGGACGCGTCGGGCAAGCCTTTGCCGGCAGTTGCTGCGGAGAAACCGGCAGCTCCAGGCACGGCAGACAAGAAGATCCAGAGCTACAATTTCCGCATCATCGCTACGAATGTCCCCGCGAACCGCGTTCCTTGGCCGAAGCCCAAGACCTATGACGCCGGAAATTACGAATTGCTGGCACGGTATCTCGACGCCTTCGTGAAGGTGAAGGGCCGCTCGCCGGTGTTTCACGAACTCACACTCATTGCGCCGATTCCCAACGGGAAGGCGGACTTCAACAACAACGGGCCGTTCTCGACCGATTTCATTGGCAGGAACTACGGCTACCCTGACGGCGATTACGCCACACGCGTGCGCATCTGGCAGGAACACGTCGATTACGTGCAGGGCTTCTATTACTTCCTGGCCCACGATCCCCGGGTGCCGAAGGACTTGCAGAAAGAGGTCAACGAGTGGGGCCTCCCTCGCGACGAGTATGTGGACTCGGACCACTGGCCGCACCAGTTGTATGTGCGCGAGGCGCGGCGCATGGTGGGCGTTTACGTGGCCACGCAGAAGGATCTGCAGACCGACCTGCGCAAGCCCGACGTGATCGGCATGGGCAGTTACAATTCGGACTCGCACAACATCCAGCGTTTCGCGAACGCCCGCGGCATGGCCGAAAACGAAGGCGACATGCAGGTGTCCGTGAAGCCGTACCAGATTCCGTTCCGCATCATCCTTCCGAAGAAGGATCAGGCGCATAATCTACTGGTACCGGTGTGCTTTTCGGCGTCACACGTGGCCTATTCGTCGCTGAGGATGGAGCCGCAGTACATGATCCTCGGCCACGCGGCGGGCGTGGCGGCGGCGATGGCGGTCAAAAACGCCTCGGCCGTGCAGGATACTGACGTCGCTGAGTTACAGAAGATTCTGAAGTCTGAAGGCGCCGTGTTCGACTACGTAAGGACGCCCCAGCAGGACGCCATGAGTATCATTCACAGGAAGAGAATGCCCAAGGGTGTCGCCCGGTTCAACTGGGAATACTAGCCCGCAATTCCGCTCGCCATCCACGACGAAGGCTGTATACTGGGGACCGGCCGAAAGTTCGCGGCCGTTTGATAAAAACAACTTACTCATCAGATCCGATGCCGGCGTAGAGCGTCCGGCGGGAGGATTCAGATGGTTTCGCGCACGTCTCTTCTTTGTGCGGCCCTGGGACTGGCCGCCGTTCCACCTTCCCATTCCGCGGCATTACCTAATCTGATTCCTGGTGTCAGAGCCTCGGCTGCGGCTTTCTACCAGGAGCTGCCGCTGGCATTCGAGCCGAACATGGGCCAGGCGGATCCTGGTGTCCAATTCCTGGCCCGCGGCCCCGGTTACGCGATTTTCCTCTCGCCGGGCGAGGTCGCTATTCAGCGCCGCGACGGCCCCTATATGCGGCTGCGCTTCGGGGGCGCGAACGGATCAGCCAAACCTTCCGGCCGCAACCCGCTACCGGGACGGAGTAACTACTTCACCGGAACGAGCACCCGGGACTGGAAGACCGGGGTCCCGCGTTACGCCCGCGTCCACATCGAGGAAGTCTATCCGGGCATCGCTGTTGAGTTTTATGGGAGCCCGCGCAATCTGGAATTCGATTTCGTGGTGGCGCCGGGCGCGGACCCAGGGCGCATCCGCCTCGCTTACGACGGCCTCGACGGCATGGAAACCGCGCCCGACGGCGCCCTCATCCTCAGGGCCGCGGATTGCACCGTCGAGCAGAAGCGCCCAGGCGTTTTCCAGGAGATTCGCGGAGTCCGGCACGTGGTGGAAGCCTTCTACAGTCGCACATCGCCGAATGAAGTCGCGGTGTCGGTGGGCCCATATGATAAGCGTTCCGAACTGCGCATAGATCCCGTCCTGGTCTATTCCTCCTATCTGGGCGGGGACACCGCCGTCACCGGAGGATCCGACTATGCCCGGGCCGTGGCAGTAGATGCATCGGGCAATGTCTACGTGGCGGGAGGAACTCAGTCCAATGCTTATCCGACTACAGATGGTGCCTTGAGCAGGACGTTTGGGGGCAGCTCGGACGCCTTCGTCACCAAGTTCAACGCAAGCGGGACCGTCCAATACTCCACTTACCTGGGGACCTCTTCCGCCGACGAAGCCTATGCCATCGCGGTCGATGCGGGCGGCAACGCTTACATTGCCGGATACACGGACTCCACCAAATTCCCCGTCACGACGGACGCCTACCAGAAAACATCCCGGGGTGGCCGCGAGGGCTTCGTTGCCAAGCTGGCGCCCGACGGCCGTAGCCTCGTCTACGCAACGTACATCGGCGGATCGACTACCGACGAAATCCGGGGCTTGGCGCTGGCCGCCTCCGGGGAAGTGTGGGTGACGGGCCGCACGTTTTCGAGTGATTTCCCGGTGACCCCTAATGCACCCCAGACAGCGAACGCGGGTGCTCCGGATTCCTTCCTCAGTAAGTTGGACGCAAACGGACGAATGCTGCTGTTCTCCACATTTGGCGGCGGCACGGCTTATGATGAGGGCACCGCCGTGGCGGTGGATTCCGCTGGGAATGCCTATGTGACCGGCTACACCTGGTCGACGGGCTTCCCGGTGACGGCCAACGCCTACCGCAAGACAGTCCAGTTCGTAGATGCCTTTGTCACGAAGTTCTCCTCCGCCGGTGCTCTCGTTTATTCGACGTTGGTCGGAGGCTACAGTTCTGACTACGGCCTCGCCATCGCGGTCGATGCCGGAGGAAACGCTTTCGTCGCAGGGAGGACTGCCAGCAACGATCTCCCTGTCACGTATTCCGCCACACAGATGCCGGCCGGCGCAGGTCCGCTCCAGGGTTCGCGTCTGCTCCAGGATGTCCTCGCATCGCTGAAATCGGGCGGTTTCGGTGGCAATGAAGACGGCTTTGTGATGGTGCTAAATCAGGACGGCAGCGCTTTGCTGAAAGGCTGCTACCTGGGCGGCGAAGGGCGGGATTCGGCCAACGCTATCGCACTGAGCGCCTCGGGGGACGTTTACGTCACTGGCGATACCCAATCGAAGGACTTTCCGGTCGCCGCCGACGCAACACAGAAGACGTTCGCCGGTGGTCTTTCCGACGGTTTCCTCGTGCGACTGAACGCCAGCGACTTGGGCCGCACTTATTCCACATTCTTTGGCGGCACCCGCGACGATGCGATCCTAGCCGTGGCTGTGGACTCCTCCGGGAAGGCGTACACCGCGGGCAGCACCTCCTCCATGGATTTTCCGGCCACTGCGTCCCTCATGCCGGCCGGCCAGAGAACCGCGGGAACCGACGCCTTCGTGGCCAAATGGCAGACGGATAATCCTAAGCCTGCTTATACCATCCTCATGGGCGGGGGCGGCGGCTCCACGAATGAGGAAGCGCTGGATATCGCACTAGATGTCGCCGGCAACGTGTACCTCACGGGGAGGACATTCTCCACCAACTTCCCCGTCACATCGGGAGCTATCCAGAGCGCGCATAGTGGCGGCGAGCAGGGCGACGTCTTCATTACGAAGCTGGACCCGCATGCGAAAACCCTGATCTATTCCACTTATTTCGGTGGTCAGAACGACGACTACGGCAAGGCCATCGCCGTGGACTCGAGCGGGGCGGCCTATGTCGTGGGCTACACGATGTCGTCCGGCCTGCCGAAAGCCGTGAATCTCAACGGCACATACAACACGGGCTCGTTCGTGCTGAAACTAAACCCCCAAGGCGACAACATAGAGTACCTTTCCATCCTGGGCGGCAACGGTACGGTCATCGGTTATGGAATCTCAGTGGACTCTTCGGGGAGCGCTTATATTGCGGGGACTTCGCGGGCTTCCAACTTGCCCACGACTCCTCAAGCCGCGCAGGGCGCTTACAAAGGCGGCGACCGCGACGGCTTCGTCGCCAAGCTCGCCCCCAACGGGAAGAGTCTCGCATACTGCAGTTACATCGGCGGCTCGTATTCGGAGGATCTATATGGGCTTGCCGTTGATCGCGACGGCAACGCCGTAGTGGTGGGTTCCACCGACTCGACAGACTTTCCTACAACCGCCGGCGTGCTCCAACCGAAGTCCGGCGGAAATGTTGACGCGTTCGCCGCCAAGCTGAACAGCACGGGCACGGCGTGGTTATACTCTACTTACCTCGGAGGCACCAGCCCGGACTTCGCCCGCGCCGTGGCTTTGGGATCCACAGGGACGGCCTACATCGCCGGCACCACCAGTTCGGCCAATTTCCCTACGACGTCCGGGTCCTTGCTTACTGGCGTCGGCTACAACACAGGATACGTGGCCGCGCTGAAATCCGACGCGAGCGCGCTAATTTACTCCAACCGCCTGGCCGACAATCCCGAATTCCGGGATGTCGCCGTGGATTCGGCGGGGAATGCTTACGTGACCGGCTTGACGCAGACCAGCCAGTTCCCGCTGACCGACGATGCCTGGCAAGTGGGATTCGGAAGCCCCACGGATGGCTTCCTCTTGAAGCTGAATCCGGAAGGCAATAAGGTCTTGTATGCCACGCTCCTGGGCGGCTCGGGAAGCGATGCCGGCAACGCGGTAGCGGTGGACTCGGCCGGCAACGCCTACATTGCGGGACAGGCGGGCTCGGCCAACTTCCCGGTGACCGAGGGTGCTTACCAGATGACCCTGGCTGGCATCCGGAATGCTTTCCTCGCGAAGTTTGACATGAACGCGGCCAGTCCCGTGTACGACCGCCCCAGTATCAGCAAGATACGCAATGCATCGGAGGGGGCTGACTCTATCGGGCCGGGGCTTCGCATAGGCCCTGGGGCGATTATCAACATCGATGGGGAGAAGCTCTCCGACACCGCCTCCGAGGCGGGCGCTCCCGACAAGCCCCGCACCACGCCGCTGCCCAACGGGATCCTCGACGTAAAAGTGTACGCGGGTACCTACCCTCTGCCGCTGTTTTCAGTCAGCCCCACGCGCATCGTAGCGCAGATGTACTATGGGGTCCCCGAACCAGCAGCGGACGTCTCCGTTGTTCGCGGGGCTCAAAGGAGCAAGGCATTTGCGGTTCCTATTCTCCACAGCGCGCCGGGGATCATGGTGGCCCTGAAGGAAGACCTCACCCCCATCAGCAGGCAGAACAGAGTTAAGCCCGGCGACATCATCCTTCTCGCTGTCACAGGTGCGGGACTCACCACTCCCGCCATTACTTCAGGCGCGCCGGCTCCCGAAACTCCCGAATACCTCGTCAGGGAGCAGATGACCGCCTTGCTGGCTCCGAACCCTGACACGAAACCGCTGGAGTGCGAGATCCAGAAGTTTGCCCTCGCGCCGGGGTATGTCGGGGTAGCGCTGGCAAAGGTTCGCATCAATCCGCAGGCAAACCCCTCCTATACGGATTGGTGGATCCAGTTGAAGACCTCATTCGGGGAGTACTCAAACGGAGTTCTCATCTTCTTCCCCGACATTGTGAATCCTTGAGACGCTCAGGAGCGAACCATGCGGATTTCATGGAACATCATCGGAGTAGTAGGGATCGCGTGCGGCATCGTGGCAGCCCAGTCCACACCGCAGGTGAGCGCGGTGTTGAACGCAGCGAGCTATGCGTTGCCCGCGCTGCCAGGCGGCGGTATAGCGCCAGGCAGCATGTTCGTGGTTTTCGGGACCGGGCTGGGGCCGGCTCAACTACAGACGGCCGCGCCGCCACTCCCTAAGCAATTGGCTGAAACTGTCGTCCATGTCTCCGGGACCGCATTTGAGGAAGACTGTTATCTGTTCTACACCTTTGCGACACAGGTGGCCGGCATCCTACCCTCCCGGACTCCCACCGGGAGCGTGCGGGTGACCGTCACGTATCGCGGCCAAATCAGCACGTCCTTCTCAGTTCCCGTTGCGCCACGCCGCCCAGGGCTGTTGACGCGCAACCAGGCCGGCCACGGCGCGGCCACCATCCAGAACTACAATTCGGCCGTCGACCAGCCCGTTAACTCGCCCGCCTTGCCCGCCTATCCAGGGCAAGCCGCCGTGTTGTGGGGAACTGGACTCGGGGCAATCCAGGCTGACGACGGCATTGTACCCCCGGTCGGAAACCTGACCGACAACGCGCAGATTTGGCTGGGCGGCAAGATCGTCAAGCCCCTCTACGCCGGTCGCTCCAGCCAGTTCCCGGCCATCGATCAGATCAACTTCCTGGTTCCCGATGGAGTCGAGGGTTGCCACGTCCCCCTGGTGTTTTACGCCGACGGCGTTATCAGCAACTACACCACTATGGCTGTAGCCGCCAAAGGCAAGACCTGCGCGGATCCCACTTACATTGCGGTGCAAGATACGGCCACTGCGATCCAAAAATCGCAATTTCGCGTAGGCGTCATCAACCTGGGGCGGGTGCGGTCGGCGGTGTCGGGCGGCGTCACGGGACCCGCCGCGTCTGACGCCGCCGTAGGCGAATTCCTGAACCGGACGCTAAACGAACTCCACGCAGGCGCGGGCGGCATCGATATCTACTCATCCATCGGGTCCTGCTATCTGTATCCGCTACGCGCTCAGGACAAGACCGAGTGGTTCCCCTTCGACGTCATGAACACCAGTCCTCTTGACGCGGGCCAGACCCTGACGGTCTCAGGCGCGCGCGGTGTCAAAACCATTGCGCTCAAATCCAAGGGCAGTTATGCGGCAACCCTGGCCAGCCAGGATACTGCGGGGCAGGGAACTCTGTTCCTTGAGCCCGGCGACTACACAGTCGACAACGGCGGTGGCGGATCCGACGTCGGAGCGTTCCGAGCCGGCATCAAGATTCCATCCCCCATCGCATGGACAAACCAGGCGAGCTATGCAGCCACGCTTTCGCGCTCCACAAATGCCCGCATAGACTGGAGCGGCGGCGATCCGGCCCGCGAGTTCGTCTTTATCTCCGGTGCATCGATGGACGCTGTCTCAAACGTGATGCGGGGCTTTCTCTGCACAGCGAAGGCGGATGCCCACACCTTTCTTATTCCGGTGAACCTGCTGAGCTACCTGCCAAGGGGCCAGGCGCCGTCCGGCGTCTCGGTCCCCACGGGCGTATTGAGCGTAGGCACGCTTCCGTTGCCGGAAACCGTCCGCTTCACCGCACCCGGCCTCGACGCGGGTTACGTTTTCTACACGAGCCAGTCCCTGCAACAGACCCAGTATCAGTGAAGGAGGTCATGAAGGCGTTCG
>JAJFUV010000286.1 GCA_021372245.1 Terriglobales bacterium | reverse complement strand
CCCGAGGCTGCGCGTCAGCCCGATGAGCGCAATTCCGTTGAGGATGGTGGCGCTCACCCACTTGCGCAGGTCGCCGGCATCGTGCCAGCCGCCGGTGGTGTCGATGTGTTCGCCGGTGTCGCGCCGCCGCGCGTCGTCCAGATGGCAGGCCGGGTGCACGTTTGGCACTTCCTGGCCGCAGCGCTGGGAGTGTATGTAGCTCACCGCCTTGACGAGAGTGCGCTGCCAGACGTCGTCCCGGATGAAGAACGGCACGGACTTCTCCGTTCCCGCCGTCACCTGGTACATGCCGGGCCGCTCGATGTCGCTGAAATCGCCGACCAGGCAATCGCCCAAATCCGAGGTAACGCGCGTGAAGCGCCGGTGCAATTCGGGAGGCTTGGGCTGTGAGCCGATGTCGCGAAGCACGAATTCCGTGGGCGCCTCGCCGGTAAGGCGGAAGATCACGATCTTCTTGCCGCCCGGTAGAAAGCCGAGGTGGTTGACGGCGAGCGCGGGCTTGGGAGGCGCGGTGATGCGCTCGACGCGTTCTTCGACGAACTGCCTTTTCGGCTGGTTCTGCGCGCGGGCCGCGAACGCGGCACCGGCCCCCGCTCCGGTGAGAAAAGTGCGGCGATCCATATCTTCAGTGTCGATCACATCAGATCACACAAGGAGGCGTCAAATGGTGGGCTGTACGCAGTTGGCCTCTAAGGGATGGGAAGCTCCGAATCGCATGGGGTGTTCCCATTGCCCCAAAATGTCACCGAATAATCCAATGAGAAAATAACCGAGGGCGTGAGGGCCGTGCGCACTGGAGGGAAAGAGCCGACAGTGCAGAGCAGCCAGCTGGATGGTACGCGGACTAGCAAAGGCTAGTTCCCTTAGAATAGTTCAGCCTGGCTGGCTTCTTTTGTGGGAGACTTGCTGCTGCTAGTCTGGTCGAATCGCACTCTGCTGGCCTCCAGATACGCAGACACCTGCTCGATAGCAATCCATCGCCGACCAAGGTGTTCGGCCACGACGCCTGTGGTGTTCGAGCCGGCAAAAGGATCGACCACAACATCACCGTCCTCGGTGAGAAGCCTTATAAAGAACTCAGGCAGCGCAGCTGGAAACCGGGCGGGGTGCATCTTGAATCCCAGTTGCTTTGTGCGCTTGGCATAGTCGTCGTTCGCGGCGTTGTTACCGAACTTGAGCATCGCTTCTGGAACAGGGAAGAAGTCCTCTGGCAGCGAATCCTCGACGACGTTGCCCGGAATGGCGCCTCCGGCACCGACACTGTCGAAGGAATCGCGGATGACATGCCCGGACGGTCGCACAGTCGGTTTGACTCCGCGACGGTTCAACCGAATCATGTCAGGGCTGTAGTCCTTGAGCACTTGCAGATTACTTGCTTTGGGCCATGGTGTTTTTGACAACCACCACACATACTCGACGGAATCCTTAATTCTTACTCTTCTGACCGTCACCCATTCGGCGGGCATTGGCATTTTTGCAGGGTTGTACCAGAAGCATTCCTGGGCTAAGTGAAACCCGACCTTTTCAACAAGGGCGATCAAGAGGTGGAAGTGGTATAGCGAACGGGTGGGGGTCCCCTTGTTGTAGCTTCCCCCGATGTTCAGAACGAAGCTACCATCGTCCTTCAGAATGCGTAGAATCTCTCTCGCAAATGGAATGAACCACTGGACGTAATCGCGCTTGTGAGCATTCCCATACTCTTTCATGAAGTGCAGCGCATAGGGCGGCGATGTAAAAACCAAATTGACGCTGCTGGTTGGAATGCGAGCAAGCAGTTCTCGGGAATCTCCGAGAAGCGCTACACCATGCGCGGTCCTGTAAACAGACTCGTCCGCAAACGAGCCGAACAGGTCGGATGCAGGAATGTCAGTATGTGCGGCGTTCCCTTTCATTAGTCGATATAATTGTGCGTGATTTAACACTAGCATAATAACTTGACAATGTCAACTCTTTTCCCCGAGCTGAACGAGTGGATATCTCAGGCTGAAGCTGCAAGACTTCGTGGCGTGTCGAGGCAGGCGATTGCGCTTCTAGTGAAGAAGGGTCGCCTTGCAACCCTCAAGGTAGGAGGACGGCTTCTGGTCCGGCGAAAAGATGTCGAAGGGTTCACCCCAGATCCGGCTGGAAGGCCGCGTAAATGAGCAAACGGACAGATGAAGTATGCGAACTGATCAATAGATTGAATGACCAAGACAAATGTATTGTTCTCGATTACTTGCGAAGACATCTCCCCCTGCATCCACTTGAGAAGGAGTGGGGTACAACTGCGGATGCCATCCTGACGGCAATTGCTCGTTCAAGCGATCTTACCCAACGGGGAATCCGCGGTATTCTTGCCGAGGCGGTGTTCGAGGAAAGGATCCTCCCACCGGTGCTTAGGGCGGGATGGCAATCTGTAGGGATCGTCGGCGATCAGGCATACGACTTTGTGCTTGAGAGTTCCAGCACGCGCGTTCAGATCCAGGTAAAGTTGCAGCGAAAAGAAAAGGGCGTTCCGAAAGAGTACGCGAAAAGATCTCGCGATGCTCTCGTTTGTCCATCTGGGAAGATGTACGTCGTCGAAGTACAAAAGACGCGGAGCGGCCACAAGAATGGGGAGAAGACCCGTCCCTATCGCTTTGGCGACTTTGACATTCTTGCCGTCAACATGCAGCCGTCGACGGGCGACTGGGACCGTTTTGCCTTCACGGTTGGCAGCTGGCTTTTGCCGTGCAAAGAGCACGCCAACCAGATCGAGATCTTCCAGCCCGTACCGGAGCATCCCGATGATTTCTGGACGCACGATCTAGCAACCTGCATCAGCTGGTTCCGGTCAGGAATCCAGAAGAGACTCTATTCAGAGAATTCCTGAGACATGCTACGCAATTCCGGAAGCCCGTCTGTCGAACCATAAGAGTTGTGAATCGCAGACTCACTTAACGTGTTCTCGGGATTGATCACATCAGATCGCGCAGTGGGGCGTCAAATCGCAATACCATGGTTGTCTATGATTCGATGCCTGCTTGTCGCATTCCTTGCCGCCACGGCGTTCGCCCAATCGAACCAGATTGCCATCGTGGTGCCCTATGAGGGCGCCGCCCGCCTGGTGCGTTATTGGGCGGTCGGGGAATCTCAGGTCGACTGGCAGAAGGACGGCCTCGACGCGGAGCGCTGCACCACCGCGTTCGCAGCCACGGAACTGAAGAGCTTCCTGGAGCGCACCGCTCCGAAGCTGCAGTTCCGATTCGTGGAGAAAATGCCGGCAGCCGGCCCGGCCATCGTGGTGGGCACCGCCGTGCGCGATGCGGGAGTCCATTTCCAGAATGCGCAGGCGTACGCGATCCGCAGCGTGAAGCGCGACGAGCGCGATGTCCTGTATCTCACCGGCGGCGGACGCGCGGGCACGCTTTACGCCGTCTACGCCTTTCTCGAGCAGCTCGGATGGCGGTGGTACGCGCCCGGCACGAACGGCGAGGTCGCGCCGGCGGAGCGCGCCGCCATCACTCTATCCGGCTGGGACATCCAATCCGCGCCGGACTTCCCATTGTTCCGCGGCTTCCATGCCGCCGCCGAAAGCATGGAATCCGTGCAGATCTTCCAGTGGATGGCGCGCAACCGGCTCAACATGTGGGCGTACTGCCCGCGTTCGTACCATCTGATGAAGAAGCTGGGCTTCGTGCTGCTGTCGGGCGGGCACATCCTCGAACAGGTGCTCGATCCGGACAAGCCCATGGCCAGCGGGAAGACGCTGTTCGAAGAGCATCAGGACTGGTTCGCGGAAGTGAACGGCAAACGCGAACGGAAGAACGCCTACAAGTATCAGTTCTGTGTTTCCAACGACGAAGCGGCTGCCTACGTGGCGCGCAGCGTGGTTGAGCACCTGGCCTCCGACTGGCGCTGGACGGACTACCAGAACGTCTGGCTGTTCGACACCTGGGCCGGCTGGTGCCAGTGCCCGCGCTGCCGCGCGCTGGGCAACGACGCGGACCGCTACCTGCACCTGATGGCGCGCATCCGCCGCGAGGCCGCCGCCGCGGTTGCCTCCGGCAAGATGCCGCGCGATATCGGCATGGCCCTGGTGGCTTACGAGGGTACGCCGTCGCTCGGCGGCCCTTCACGCGAGATCCCGGAATTGCTTTCGAGCGGCAAGGATTTCAGCCTCTACGCGCCCATCAATCGCTGCTACGCGCACACGCTGGAGAGCCGGGAATGCACGGAGCTGAACGAGAAGTACGCGCGCACGGTCGGTGAGTGGGGACGCGTTTCGAAACGCTTTCCGCTCGCCGTGGTCGAGTACTACAACGTTTCGAAATTCGAGGACCTGCCGCTCCTGTTCTCGCGCACCATGGGCGCGGACTTCGCTTTCTACCATCGCATCGGCGTCACGGGCATGAGCTACATGCACATACCCATGGCCTTGTGGGGACCGCGCGCGCTCACGCAGGTCCTTTTTGCACGCCTCTCATGGGACGCTCACGCGCCGGTCGAGAAGATCAAGGACGAGTATCTGCGGCTTTACTATGGGCCCGCCTCCGCGGAGGCGCGCACGTTTTACGACAAGCTGGAAACCGCCTACGCGAACATCACGGCATGGAGGAGTTGGTATCAGCCGAGCGTTAACGGCGTGCTGCGCAATTGGAACGGCCAGAAACCCACGAAGCCGCTGTTCACCCTGAAGCATCTGTCGGCCGACGACGGGCTGGCGGTGGGCCCGAAGGAATCGCTGCGCCTGCTCGACGAAGCCAAGGCTGCGCTCGATCGCGCCATGCGCGTGGAGACGCCGATCGAGATCCGTCTCCGCCTGGAGGAGGATGCGCGCGCGTTCCGTTACGGAGACGATTCGTTCCGTTTCTACTGGGCCCTGGCTCGGCTGTATGAAGCTGACCGGCTCGGGCAGACAGCCGGGCGCGATGCGGCCTGGCGGGACCTCGAAGCTGCGGCGAATTCGCTGGTGACTTACTACGTGCCGTTCGATTTCGACGCCGCCGGACCGCACGTCAGCGCGAAGGACGGCCTGGCGCGCACGCAGATGCGCCCCCTGTACGAGAAGCTGCGCGCGAGATTCGCGAGCAGACATAACTGATGATTTGTGTGAGGCGCTACTTCCAGCGGGCGGCCACCCAGTCCACCAGCGCGTTGGGCGAGGCGGCGGGCGGATTGACGGCTCGCACGGGCATCTTCAAACCGGCAATCAATTCCGGGACGTCGTAGCGCAGGAGCACTCCGGGCAGAAACGCGTCGTGCGGCCACTGGTAGCTTGCCGCTTCAGCCAGCATGCGGAAGCTGGCCGGATGCTCGTGGGCAAACACGCCGCGCAGCTTTCCGTCGATGGCCGCAACGTGCAACGCCACAATGCCGCCCATGCCGCGCCCACCCACCACGATGCGTCCGGGATCGATACCCGGTTGCTCGCGGAGCCAGGCCAGCGCAGCCAGTCCGTCGCGGATCCGCATGGCCAGCACCGGATCGCCCAGAGCGGCTGATACGTAAGCCAGCCAGCGCTCGGGCGCGGCCCAACCCGCGGCTTCGTATGGAGCCATCGCCGGACGCGTGTCGCCCCATCCGCGCAGATCTACCGTCAGCACGGCCGGATGCACGCCATCGCGGGATAGAAACGCACTCATGCGCCCGAGAAGGCCGCCGGCAGCCAGGTCGGCCCAGCGGCCGCGGTCGTCGAAGTACAGCAGCCCACCCGCGGTGGTCTCCCGCTTGGCTGGGTAAAGGAACGTGGCGGGCAGTTCGATGTCCTCGTCCACCTTCAGCAGGATCTCCTCCGCCAGATCGGCCCAGACCAGAAACGGCTTGGAGCGCTTCGCACTCAGAACACGAGGCGCGGACGCGGGATCAACGCGAGCCACCTCCATGGCGGCGCGGCGAAGATCCGCCATCTTGCGCGTGGCGGCCAACCGGGCGGCATCGGCTCTCGCCACAGTGAGCATGTTCTGCTCGGGACGCGGATTGGAGCGCAGCAGGTTTTCCGGCGCCATCTCGATCTTCGCCGCGTCGAATGTGGGCAGGGCGCGGCCGGGCGTCGAACGCACCCAGCGATCCATCCACTTCACGAACTCGACGGCCTGCGCCACGCTGTACGCGTGACCGCCCGCATCAAGGAAGAACCGGAAGCGCTGGCGCGATTGCACCGCCGCGTAAGCGCGCCCGGTGTCCGCCGCCATGCGCTTCATCCATTCGGCCTTGAACACTTCGTCCTGGGCGCCGGCCATCATTAGCAGCGGCGTAGGGCAGGCGACCGCCAGAAGGCTCACCGCATCCAATCCTTTCGGGTAGATGCCGAAGGCGAGCGTCTCGGGACACGGCGGATACAGGTCCTTCACCGGATGCTCGATTTCAGGCGCGGCGAAGCACGATGGCCCCGAAGCGCGGATGCGATCGTCGAGCAGGGTCGCATAAAGCGCGGTGAAGCCTCCGCCCGATACGCCGGTGATGCCCACACCGTGCCGCATATCGACGTCCGCACGCGTGGCCAGGTAATCGATGGAGCGCAGCGCGTCCAGCACGAAGAAACGCTGCGAAGTGGACCCGGTCAGATAGCAGTGGACGCCGTCGCGGAAATGATCGTTGCCGGCGCGCTTTTCGCCGGACTGCCCCGGCGGATCGAACAGCAGCGCGACGTACCCGCTGCGGGCGAACACCTGCGCCGGGATCTGGTAGCTGGCGAACTGCTTGCCGCTGTGGC
>JAJFUV010000241.1 GCA_021372245.1 Terriglobales bacterium | reverse complement strand
GCTTACCGTCTACAATGTTCCTGATGCAGCGAGAGCGGCAGAACGGCGAAGCAGGCCCTGACGACACGGGCGCACATAACTTTCTCTACGACCGGATGCACCAGGGCGTAGTGTGGCGGAACGATGCGAGCGCAATCATAGACGCCAATCCCGCCGCGCAATCTATCCTGGGCCTTACTTTGGACGAGATGCGAAGTTGTACCTCGATGGACCCTCGCTGGCGGGCCATCCATGAGGACGGTTCGCCTTTCACCAGCGAGACTTATCCAGCCATGGTGGCCATGGCCACGGGCGAAGAGGTCCGCAACTCGGTGGTGGGTGTACTCGATCCTAGGCGCGACGAGGTGCGCTGGATCAGGATTGACGCGATCCCCTGCTTCGATGGGCCCTCGGTTAAGCCTACCCGCGTCGTTACCATCTTCAGCGAAATTACCGAGTGCAAGCGCGTCGCACAGGAACGCGAAATGCTGCTGGATGTTCTCAGCCTTGTCGGGATCCCCAATACCGTTCCCGACCTGCTCCATCAAGTGGTGTCGCGACTGCAGCGCTGGTCCGGATGCGAGGCCGTCGGCATACGTCTTCGGTTGGGCGGAGACTACCCTTACACGGAAACCGTAGGCTTCCCACCCGAGTTCCGCGAGCACGAGAATCAACTCTGGAACATCGACGCACGACGCGACGTAGAGGGCGTCAAGCCCGACCTCCCCCCACTCGATTGCCTTTGCGGGGCCGTTCTGCTGCGACGTTTCAATCCAGGAGCGACCTACTTCACCGAGCAAGGCGCATTCTGGACCAACAACCTCTCCGAGATCGTCGAACGGCTCTCCAAGGAACATCACGCCACCCGTTTGCGCGGCTTTTGCGCCACCGCCGGTTACGAGTCGATGGCTCTCATCCCGCTAAGGGCCATGGGCGAGGTCCTCGGTCTGTTGCAGTTCAATGACCGGCGCAGGAAGCGTTTCGACTCCAGACGCATTGCGTTTTTCGAACGTATCGCGGCGGCGCTGGCGCTGGGCTTGGCTGAACGGCGGGCCATCGAGTCTTTACGCCAGAGCGAGCAGCGCTGGCAATTCGCCTTGGAAGGCGCCGGCGACGGCGTGTGGGATTGGGATCGGAAAGTCCCCCGTGCCTACCATTCAAAGCAATGGAAGGCGATGATGGGCTTCGAGGAAAACGAATTGCCGGATGCTTCCGCCGAGTGGGAAGCCCGCCTCCACCCAGATGATCGCGAAGCCGTGCACGAGGCTTTGAAAAGGCACCTATGTGAGGAGACGCCCATCTACACGAGCGAGTACCGGCTGCAGGCGAAAGACGGTAGCTGGAAGTGGATCCTGGCGCGCGGAAAAGTCATGAGCCGGGACACGGATGGTGGGCCCCTGCGATTCGTAGGCATACAGACCGACATAACCGAGCGGAAGAAGGCCGAGGAGGCGTTGAAGGCAAGCGAGGAAGCTCGCAGAACTCTGATCGAGAATATCCCGGGTGCGGTGTATCGTTGTGCACTGGACTACCCGTGGCACGTCTCCCACATGAGCTCGGAAATCGAGGGCATCACTGGCATCACCGCCGACGAGTTCATTTCCGGGCGTGTTTTGTTCGGAAATCTAATTCTGTCTGAAGACCTGCCGCGCGTCACCCGCCTCACGCGCGAGGGCATTGAACAACACCGGTCTTTTGTCTATGAGTACCGCGTGCGCCAGCCCGGCGGAGACGTGCGCTGGGTGCATGACAGAGGGCGCGCCGTTTATTCTGCCGCAGGTAAACCGTTGTGGCTGGACGGCGTGATGCTAGACGTCACCGAACGCAGGCGCGTCGAAGAAGCCCTGCGCCAAAGCGAGTACTGGCTCCGTGAATCGCAGCGTGTCTCCAGCCTCGGAACCTGGACGCTGAATGTCCAATCCGGGGAATGGACGAGTTCGGAGACACTGGATGAAATACTGGGCATCGGCCCCGATTTCGACCGCACGATGCAAAGCTGGCTGAAAATCGTTGATCCCACCGTGCACGAGGAGATCCGCCAGTTGTTCGAATCCGAAGCTGTAGCACACGGGAAGCCCTTTAGCCATGAGTTCATGCTGACTCGCCCCAGCGACGGACGCACACGCTGGGTGCTGATGAAGGGCGGCGCGGTCCACCCGACGGGCTCCACGCCCACGACCTTGGCCGGCACACTGCAGGATGTGACCGAACGGCGCTCGATGGAAGAGCAGTTGATTGAGGCGCGAAAGATGGAAACGGTCGGACGCCTCGCCGGAGGCATCGCCCACGACTTCAATAACCTGCTCACCGTCATCAACGGATACAGTGAACTGGGACTTTCGCGCCTGCCCGAGTCCGATCCATTAAGTCCCAGCCTCACGGAGATTCGGCGCGCCGGCGAGCGCGCCGCCTCGCTCACGCGGCAGTTGCTGGCCTTCAGCCGGCGGCAGGTGTTGCAATCGAAGGTGCTCGACTTGAATGGACTGGTCTCGGAGGCTAAGCAGAAGCTGCAGCCTCTAATGGGCGAGAAGATCGTGTTGGTCACCGCGCTGGATCCCGGTCTCGGGCGAGTGCAGGCGGACCCCGGCCAAATCGACCAGGCGCTCCTCAACCTCGCGATGAACGCGCGCGATGCAATGCCGGAAGGCGGAACGCTCACCATCGCCACGGCCAACGTGGACGTCAGCGAAGAGGATGCTGCCGCATACAATGGCAGCCAGCCCGGGCGCCACGTTTTGCTGACGGTGCACGATTCCGGCGCCGGCATGGACGAAGCCACGTTGCGTCACATGTTCGAGCCCTTCTACACCACGAAACCGCAGGGCAGCGGCACCGGACTGGGACTCGCGACCGTATACGGAATCATCCAGCAGAGCGGAGGCTGGATATCCGTCTCCAGCCAACCCGGCGCCGGGGCCACGTTCAGCATTTACCTTCCACGCATCGACGAGTAAACTCCGCGGCCTGTAACCGGGATGCTTTCAGACCGGCTGGGTCTAGCAGGTTTACAAAACGTTCTTACCGGGGCTCAACGGAAGCCTGATCCCGCCCCATACGAACTCGCCGGAGATTCCCGGCGGGAGTGTGATCTCGCCGGCCGGCTTGCCATCGCGCATCTCCAGGCGCACGGAGATTTCACCCGCTGGGTGCGGAACCGTGCCGGAAACGTGCGTGAGCTTGCCGAGGTGCGGCCGCACGACGACTCTCTTCCAGCCGGGCGAAGCCGAATCCACGCCCAGCACCATGCGCAGCAGTTCGATGTTAGGGCTGGATCCCCAGGCATGGCACTCCGAGCGCACCCGGGGGCCGGACCACTCGGCCCAGGTGGTGGAACCCTGTACGATCATTTCCCGCCAGGTGTCGAGCATATCGACGTAGCGGTCACCCAATCCCACCTCGCGCAAGGCGAGGTGCAAGTAATAGCGGAAGTAGATGGTCGCCTGCGAGAGGCTTTTGTCGGTAAGCGAGCGCCTGATAATCCGCCGCGCATCGTCACCGGTCTTCACGTGCGCCAGCACGGCGAGCGCGTTGGCGTGCTGCGAAAAGTCTCGCTGATCCGGCGTATCGGCAAACAGGGCGCGCGCCGGGTCCCAGTAAAGGTCCACAATGGCGTGGCTGAGCCGATCCGCCTCGTCCTGGTAAGCCGTGGCCAGCGCCGGCAACCCGTGCGCCCGCTCCATTTCCGCGGCCCACTGGTAGGCCAGCAGCAGTTGCAGATCCAAAGGTGCGGAAGAACCCTCCTCGCCGTTGGGCGGCACTCCGCTTTTCCATGCGGGGACCCAATCGACGAAATTCCACCAGGGCATACGGCCAAGCGAGCCGTTGGCTTTCTGATAACGCGCGAAGAAAGCCAGCACGCTTCGCGCGCCGGGCAGCATCTGGCGGACGAAGGCCGGAT
>JAJFUV010000232.1 GCA_021372245.1 Terriglobales bacterium | reverse complement strand
GGGTGTATACTCGACATCAGCCGGGATGCGAGGACGGAAATCCTGTTCAAACTGGGACCTTAATCTCGGCGCTGGACCTGGTTTCTCCCCGCAGTCTCGGTGACCACACAAGGCGGAGGCCTTGTAGGAGGGGAGGCTATGAGACTGCAAGTCGGTTTCGTTGTCGCTGTACTATTGCTCGGCGGATCGGCATGTCGCCGCGCCGCCGAAACTCCCAAGAAAATCCCCATCACCACCTCCTCGGCCGAGGCGCGAGACGTATTCCTCAAAGGCCGGGATCTGGTCGCCAAGCTACGCTACACCGAAGCTCAACCGCTCTTAAACGAGGCTGTCAGCAAGGATCCCAACTTCGCCCTGGCACACCTGTATCTTGCGCAAACGGCGGCGGCTCCGAAGGGCTTCTTTGACCATCTGAAAGCCGCTGTGTCCGCCGCAGGCAAGGTGTCCGAAGGCGAGCGCCTATATATCCAGGGCGTGGAGGCTGCGGCCAACGGTGACACGAAGTTGCGCGGCGAGTGCTATCAGAAACTCGCGGCGGCGTTTCCGGACGACGAGGTAGCCCACATGCTGCTGGGTATCCATTACAACGGGATTCAGAAGTTTGATGAGGCGGTAGCGGAGTACCGCAAAGCGGTCCAGTTGGCGCCGAGTTTTGCGCCGGCGTACAACCAACTGGGTTATGCGCTGCGTGAGCTCGAGAAGAATCAGGATGCGGAAACCGCTTTCCGCCGCTACATCGAGCTGATTCCAAACGAGCCCAACCCATACGACTCACTGGCCGAGTTGCAGCTGAAAATGGGCCGGTTTGCGGAGTCGATCGAATCGTACAAGAAAGCCTTGTCCATGAATCCGCAGTTCCTCAGCGCCTACCGCGGCATAGCGGCCAACCTCATGTATCAGGACAAGCACAAGGAGGCGCTGGAGCAGCTCCAGAAAGCCCACGAACTGGCCACCAGCGACGGTGAGAAGCGGCAGATGCTGTTTGACATGGCGGTCTGCTACATGGACGGCAACAAGCTAAAGGACGCCATCGACAGCATCAACCGGATTTCAGCCTTGGCTGAACAACGGGGCGACAAAGCTCTGATGGCCGGAAACGCGGCAACCCGGGGTGAATTACTCCTGAATGCCGGCAAGATCAAGGAGGCAGAGGCCGAGTACGCGAAGTCCATGGAACTCGCGCAACAAGCGGATATTCCGGACAAAGTCAAGAAGAACGTCGAGTTGGGCAGTCACGGCGGCAAAGCGCTGGTGGCATCCGCGAAGAAGGATTTCACGACCGCCAAGACGGAGGCGGAGATCATGCGTGCCGGCTTTGAAGCAAAGGGCAATCCCAACCAGATCCGGGGAGCTCACGAAGTGCTGGGCATCATTGCGCTCCAGGAAAAGAATTACGACGAAGCCGTCGCGCAGCTGAACCAAGCGGACGCTCATTCACCTTATGTAATGTTCCAGTTGGCCAAAGCGTATGCCGGCAAGAAGGATAAGGACAACTCCAAGACTTACTACCGCAAGGCTGCCGAATCTTACACTCTGCCGGACATAATGTACGCCATGATCCGGCAGCAGGCGAAGAAGGCCATGGCGAAGTAAGTGCGCGGGCTTCAGAGCGCCGTCCTGCGCACCTTTTGTGCGGTTACAGCGGCGAGCATCTCGCGCACCGTGCGGCGTGTCACCGGGTGGCGCAGGTCCGGCACGAGTTCGGCTAACGGCTCCAGCACGAAGCGGCGCTCGGCCAGCCTCGGATGCGGCACAACCAGTTCCGGCGCGTTGATGACGCTTGACCCGTAAAGGATGATGTCGATGTCGATCGTGCGCGGACCTTTCGGCACGGTGCGCTTGCGTCCCAGCTCCCGCTCGATGCGGAGCGCACGCATAAGGAGCTGAAGCGGCATGAGTGCGGTCTCGGCCTCGACAACCAGGTTGAGGAACATCGGCTGACCGACGAGGTCGAGCGGTTCGGTTTCGTAAATCGACGACACCCGGCGTACTGTTATCCCTGCGGGCCCGAGGCGCTCAATAGCCGCGCGCAGGTTCTGCTGGCGGTTGCCCAGATTCGCGCCTAACGAGAGATAGACGGTTTTGATCACGGCTCGCTAAAACAGGCTCGGCTGGCCGTTGCTCTTCATTCGCCGCTGGATGCCGAAGTAGTCGAATGCACGGTCGGTCGCGATGCGGCCGCGAGGCGTGCGGTCGAGGAAGCCGAGCTGGATCAGGTACGGCTCGTAAACTTCCTCGATAGTGTCCGGTTCCTCGTCGATCGAGGCGCCAATCGTATTCAAGCCCACCGGCCCGCCGCCGTATTTCTCCAGGACCGTCAGCATGATCTTCTGGTCCATCTCGTCCAAACCGTAGCGGTCCACTTCCAGCATGTCGAGGGCGGTCTTGGCGATGGCCGGCGTAATATGCCCGTCGGCGCGCACCTGCGCGTAGTCCCGGACACGGCGCAGCAGGCGGTTGGCGATGCGCGGGGTGCCGCGGCTGCGGCGGGCGATCTCCTCCGCTCCGGCGTCTTCCACATCTACCGCGAGCAGGCCGGCCGAACGCTTGACGATGCGTGTCAGCTCGGCGACGTCGTAGTGATTCATGCGCAGCACGAGGCCGAAGCGGCCGCGCAGCGGGGCGCTCACCAGGCCCTGTCGTGTGGTGGCGCCGATGGTGGTGAAGCGTGGCAGCGGCAGCGAGTGCGTGCGCGCGCCCGGCCCC